>DASWGY010000228.1:0-8407 GCA_036393495.1 Candidatus Limnocylindrales bacterium | reverse complement strand
CTCCACGAACAGGTTCTGGAACGCCGGGTGGGCGACATCGGCGGCGCGCGGGGCAAGCACGATCTCGGCGTACGACGTGAGCTCGATCTCGCGGTTGTGCGAACCGAGGTTGGTGAGCGTCACGCGCCGGATCTCGGCGTCGTGCTCGGCCGAGACGACGACCGTCATGCCGGTCGCGATCGGGCCATCGCGGCGGGTGAACTCGGCGTGCTCCTCGGAGTAGCGGACTTCGTAGCTCTCGGCTTCGATGCCGCTCGGCTGGTGACCGGCCGACCAGACCACGCCGGACCGGGCGTCGCGCAGGAACAGATAGCTGCCCCATGCGTCGCGGGTGGAATCCTCGCGCCAGCGGGTCACGTCCAGGTCGCCCCAGCGGCTGTAACCAGAGCCGGCGGCCGTGACCATGACCGCGTAGCGACCGTTCGAGAGCAGATGCGTCCTCGGCGTGATGTCGTGGGGCGAGGTGAACCGCCGGACGACTGGCGGGACGAGATCGCGGACGTCGGCCGCGCTCTTGGCCTCCTCGGCCCGAGGCCGGGCTACCAGGACGTCGCGCGGCATCCGCTCCTGGAGGAGAAGCTCGGTCGCCTGGACGATGGGGTCGGCGTGGAAGCGCGACACCATCGCGTCGTCGTTGAGGACGTTGCCGATCGCGACGAGAGCCATGCCCTGGTGATGGGACATGTAGCTGTTGATGACCGCGACCGTCGCACCCTCGGGCAGCCGCCTCGCGGTATAGTCGAGCGCCTCGCGAAAGCCGAACGGGCCGCTGGCGCCGGCGCTGCTCAGGCGGGCGAAGTTCCGGACCGCGGCCCCTGGATCGATCATCGCCCCGAGGGCGGTCGCGTACGGGGCCACGACGACGTCCTCACTCAGGCCGCGCTTCAGGCCGAGGCCAGGCACGCCGAAGCTCGAGTACTGGTAGGTACGGCCCAGGTCGAGCGCGTTGAACGCCGATTCGGAGATGCCCCACGGCACGCCGCGCTCCGCCGCGTAGCTCATCTGGCGCGCGACGACGAGCTGGTAGGTCTGGTCCAGCAGGCTCCGCGGCGGAGCGTGCATCACGAGCGCAGGCATCAGGTACTCGAACATCGAGCCGGACCACGAGACGAGGGCCGAGCTTCGACCGACCGGGGTCAGCGCCCGGCCCAGGCGGAACCAGTGCTCGGGGGCGACATCGCCCTTGGCGATCGCGAGGAAGCTGGCCAGGCGCGCCTCGGAGGCGAGCAGGTCGTAGCAGCTCGGATCGAGGCTGCCGTCGAGCACCCGGTAGCCGATCGAGAAGAGCTTGCGGGTGGGATCGAAGACGAAGGCGAAGTCCGTCTCGCGGAAGAGCCGCTGCGCGGTGTCGGCGATCGTCACGAGGCGGCGAGCGAGCTGGACCGCCGCGGGCGCATCCTCATCCGCCGTCCGGGACTCCAGGTCTCGGACGTGGCTCGCCACGGTCTCCCCGACGGCCTCGGCCCACGTCACCAGCTCGCCGTCGAGGGTGTCCCCGCGCTCAGCCGTGAGGGCCGCCGCGACGTCGGCCAGGGTCCGGGCGAGCTCACCCAGCCGGCCAAGGTGCGCCGTCCACTCGTCGGCCGCCAAGGGTGTCCCGGTCGCCGCGTCCAGGGCCTCGATCGCCTCGGCCAGGTGGCTCCGGGAGACCGTCTCTGTCCGACGCTCGTCGCCGATCGCCGCTGCCGCCCCGCGAACCAGGCCGACGGTGTCGCCGATGCCGGCGGTGGCGACCTCGGTCGACGCGGGCCGGTCGATCATCTCGCGACACGCGTTCGAGAGCACGAGCAGCGCGGCGCACAGGTTGCCGCTGTCGACCGACGACACGTAGGCAGGCTCGAGCGGGCGAAGGTCCTGGGTGTCGTACCAGTTGTAGAGATGGCCGTGGAAGCGCGGCAGGCCGGTGATCGTGGCGAGGGTCGCCTCGAGGCGCTCGACCATGTCGAGGGTTCCGATCCAGCCGAGATCGCGGGCCGTGACCGTCGCCAGGAGGTACATCCCGATGTTCGTCGGCGACGTGCGATGGGCGACGACCGGCTCTGGCGTTTCCTGGAAGTTGTCCGGCGGCAGGGCGTGGTCCTCGGGGCCGACGAACCGTTCGAAGAAGCGCCACGTCCGGCGGGCCGTGAGGCGGAGCACGCTGATGTCCGCCGCCGACAGCTGTCGCCCCGCAGCCGCAACGGGCGGCAGGCTGACCCAGCGGGCGATGAGCGGCGAGGCCAGCCACAGGGCCACGAACGGTGCCGCGACGACCAGCGCGGCGGGCTTGGCCGCCACGGTCGCCACGCCGACGAGGGCCGCGACGAGGACGCCGCCCGCCATCTGGCGGTAGAAGGCCGTGAGGTGGAGGGTTAGGGCGGCCCTGGTCTGCGACGCGGTCGTCCATTCGAGGAGGCCGCGGTGCGTGATCCAGAGGCGCGCCAGGGTCCGCAGGATCGCGTCCGCCATCAGCGCCGACTGGTGGGCGAGGAAGGCCAGGCCGAGCGCCACATGGGCGGCGGCGAATCCCACGTCCGAAGCGACCGCCCGGAGATGGCTCCGTTTCGAGATGCCGCGGCGCCGAGGCAGGAGGCCCGCCAGGACGGGGAGTGCCGCGGGGACGATGAATGCCGCGAGCACGAACGCCGTCCAGGTCCCGGCCGGAACCGAGGGGAGCGTCCAGGCCGCGGCCAGGGTGGCCAGGGCCAGGGGCGCCGACAGGGTCCGGCGCAGGTTGTCGACCATCTTCCAGCGGGTGATGCCCGGAAGGGAGCTTCGTCCGCGCCGGCTGCTCAGGTCGCGCGCCCGACCGAGGATCCACGGCAGCAGCTGCCAGTCGCCCCGGGCCCAGCGATGCTGGCGGGCGGCCGATTCGAGGTAATGGGAGGGGTACTCGTCGAAGAGCTCGATATCGGTCACGAGCCCGGCCCGCGCGAATGTGCCCTCGAACAGGTCGTGGCTCAGGAGCGCGTTCTCCGGGACGCGACCGGCCAGGGCCCGCTCGAACGTGTCGAGGTCGTAGATCCCCTTCCCGGTGTAGCTGCCCTCGCCGAACAGGTCCTGGTAGACGTCCGAGACGGCCGAGGCATAGGGATCGATGCCGGCCGAGCCCGAGAAGGCCCGCTGGTAGGGCGACGCCTCGCGCTGCGCCGGGAGGGTCGGCGTGATCCGCGGCTGGAGGATCCCGTAGCCCTGGGTGACCCGCCCCGTCACGGGGTCGAAGGTCGGCCGGTTGAGCGGGTGGGCGATCGTTCCGACGAGGCGCGCCACCGCACCGCGAGGGAGCCGCGTGTCGGCGTCCAGGGTCACCACGTAGCGGACGTCGGCTGGTGGCACCGTCGCCGCCCGGTCGGTGGTCACGATGTCCGTCGCCGTTGAACCTCGCAGCAGCTCGTTCAGCTCGTGGAGCTTGCCCCGCTTCCGTTCCCAGCCCATCCAGCGGCCCTCGGCCTCGTTCCAGCGACGCACCCGGTGGAAGAGCAGGAAGCGCGCCCCGCCTCCGGGCGCCTCGCCGTGGAGGTCATTGAGCCGATCGATCGCCGCGGCGGCGGTCGAGAGCAGCTCGTCGTCGCCTTCGACGGACTGGCCCGGCGCGTCGAGCCAGTCGGACAGTAGGGCGAACCGGACGTCGCCCTCAGGGTTGCCGAGATAGTGGATCTCGAGTCGGGCGACCTGTTCCTCCACTTCCTCGGGGCTCGTCAGGAGGGTCGGGACGACGACGATGGTCCGGAGGCCTGCGGGGACGCCGTCGACGAGCTCGAGACGCGGCAGGGGGCGCGGCCCGAGGACGTCGGTGACGACCCGGTTCACGAGCGCAAGGGCGAGGTCCGACGCCGGCAGGATGGCGAGGAGCGCGACGACCGGGAGTCCCGGACCGGCCGCCTGGGTGCCGCCCGACAGGAGGATCGGGACGGCCAGGAGCAGCGCCGTGGCGAAGGTGACCGACCCGACGTAGGCCGCCGTCGAGCCGGCGAAGGCACGCCGGAGGCGGCCGGTGAACGGAACGCGGACCGCCAGCGCCCGCTCGAACTCAGGCCGGCGGTGACCGATCAGCCAGGCGCCCGGGTCGGAGCCGTGCTCAGCGACTTGGGCCGTGGCGGGCACGTCGGCGTCCGCGCCGAGGGTGGCGGTGTCAATGCTGCCCGGGGGCCTCGACGCGTCCCGTGCGGCCCGGTCGGCGCCCTCCGCCCCCTCGGCGGCCGTGACCGCGGCGCGGGCGACCTCCACCTCGGTCAGCCAGGAGCCCCGGGCCAGGGCCTCGATCGCGTGGCGATATCGGTCGCGGGTCGCGAAGTCCATCGCGCCGAACGAGTCGCGGGTCCGGAGGACCTCGTCGACGAGGCTCACGCTCTCGACGAAATGGGCCCAGTCGAACCACGAGATGAGGCGCATGCTCGTGATCACGTTCCGGACGGTCACGTTCATCGCCGCCTGGCGCTGGTGCTCCAGCCGAACGGTCTCCTCGGCCGTCGTGCCCTGGGCGACGAGGCGCTCCTCGAGCCAGCCGAGCGCCGGCGTCGTCGCCGGGTCCTGGTCTCGGAGGCGCTGGAAGAGCTGGACCCGGCCGGCCGTCGGAAGCTTGGTGTCCGTCAGCCGTCGAAGCGTCGCCGCGGCGGCTTCCGGATCGTCGCGGCCGAGACCGAGGAGGCTGTCGGCCAGCTCATCGGCCCGTTGCCGGGCGGCGCGGCTTCCGACAATCTCCTCCGCCATCCGACGGAGGTTCTCGACGAGCACGATCCGGAGGCTGATCGCGATCGCCCACAGCTCGCCGATGGTGAGCGGCTCCACCTCCTGGTAGGCGGCGACCATCCGGCGGAGGCTGTCGGGGTCGAAGCGGCTGTCGGTGTGGGCGACGTAGGCCCAGGCGAGGCCCACGACGCGCGGGTAGCCCTCGAGGTGGCCCTCGGCGAGCTTGGGAAGCTCGCGGTAGTAGTTCGACGGGAGGTCGTCGTGGATCTCGCGGAGCTGCTCGTCGACGATGTGGAAGTTGTCGACCAGCCACTCGGCGGCCGGGGTGATCGAGCGTTCCTCGCGGATCGCGCCCGCGAGGACGCGGTAGGACGAGAGCAGGACACGACCGTTCTCGGCGACGCGGGGCCCAATGGCGTGCCCGCGGCGGGGCTCGTCCGTGATCGCCTGGGCCGCGGCGAGGGATCGGGCGTGCTGCTCCAGCCGCTCGACGCTGAACAGCTCGGAGACGATCGAGTCGCCGAGGTTGCCAAGGTCACCGAGCGGGGCCGCCGCCCTGCGGGCCGCCCGACGCACGCTGGGCGGCACCTCCCGGGGTGGTCGGATCGATCTCAATTGGGGTTGATCATACGAGTGCGGGGCCGACCACGCCGCGGGGCGCCGGGCCAGGGTCTGCCTGCCGGGCGGCCGAACGACCGGGCGTCCGGCGCCGCCGCCTGATCAGGAAGCCGCTTCCGGTCAGCCGCGCCCGACGAGGGGGATCCGCTGGCCGTTGACCGCGCCGGCCTCGGGCGAGCACAGCCACCCGATGGCGGCCGCGATCTCGTCGGGACGGGTGTGGGTGGGCTTGGCGTCGCCGATGGTCCTGACGAGGACGACGTTGGCGGTCGCGGCGGTCCCGGCAAGCTCCCTGGCGATCGTGAGTGTCAGCGTCTCGACCGCGCCCTTCGACGCTGCGTACGGCCCGATGTTTGCGACCGGCGCGCCGGCGAGCGGCGTGGACACGGTCACGATCCGACCGTCGGCGGCCGCCCTGATGTCCGGCAGGAACGCCCGGACCGTATGGAAGGTCGACCAGAAGTTCAGCTCGAAGAGCTCGTGCCACAGCGACTCGTCGGCCTCCTCGATCGAGACGCCGCCGGCGTAGCCGCCGAGGAGGTGCAGCAGGACCGTCGGCGGCCCGAGGACCTCGCGCACGGCGCGTGCCGCCACGGACGCGCCCTCGGCCGTGAGGAGATCGACCGCGATCCCAACGTGCCGCGTCATCCCACCCGGCAGGCCTGTCGCGAGCGCCCTGACGTCGTCTTCGGAACGAGCCAGGAGCGCCAGCCGGTCACCGTCCTCGGCGAACCGCTGTGCAACGATCGGTCCGAGCTTGCCGGTGGCGCCGGTAATGACGACGACACGATCGGACATGGCCGAACCCTACCGCAGCTCGCCGGCGAGCAGGTCCATCAGCAGTCCGTCGTGGAACCTACCGTCCTGGCGGCGCTCGTACCGCCGCATCACGCCGACCGCCCGGAAGCCGACCTTCTCGTAGGCCCGAATCGCGCGGGCGTTGGCGGCCGCGGGGTCGATCGTCAGGCGATGGTGGCCGAGCACCTCCAGCAGGTAGCGGGCCAGGGTCCGAACGGCCTCGGTCCCGTAGCCGCGGTCCTGGTGGGCGGCGTCGAGGAAGACGTCAATGCCGGCGTGGCGGTACTCCGGGTCCGGCTCCTCGTGGTACTGGATGCTGCCGATCATCCGGCCGTCGAGCTCGATCGCGAACGGCACGACCTCGTCATCGTCGAGGAGCTCGCGGGCGCTGTGCTCCGGGCCGCGGCTGTCCCACCACTGCTGGACGGTCGGGTCGGACAGGACCTCGATGAGGCGCTCACGATCGCCGGGCACGAGTGGCCGCAGGCCGATCCGATCGCCGCGCAGGGTGGGCTGGGCCGCTCGCCTCATCGGAGGGTTACGTCGACCTGCGAGACGAAGTTGATGTCCACGCCCGCGGGTCAAAGGGCCACCGTTCGCGCGCAGGCCTCAACGAAGGCTCCGCCGCATCTGGAGCGCGTAGACCTCGTAGCCGAGCCGCTCGTAGAAGCGCTGGGCGCCGTCGTTGGCGGCCGCCATATCGAGGATCATCTGCTCGGCGCCCCGCTCGCGGGCCCAGGCCTCGGCGACCTGCATGAGCGCCTCGCCGATTCGCTGCCCGCGCCACGCTGGCAGGACGGCGATCCCGAGGTCGGCGCTGGGCACGCGCCGCATCGCGCCGCCGGCGACGCCGGGTCTGACGATCGCGATCTCGACCATGCCGACGACGCGGCCGTCGACCGTGGCGACCAGGGTCTCGCGCGACGGGTCCTCGGCGTGCCGGCGCCGCAGGAACTCGGCCGAGCCCGCCCGATCCGGCACCTCCCACGCGACGGGGTCGATCGCTGCGTGATGCTCCGCGCTCGCCTGGTCGAGGTCGATCATCGCCTCGAAGTCGGCGTCGGTCGCCGGCCGGATCTCAACGCTCGGGCGCTTCTTCACTGGCCGCGGAGAGTGACGGGGCGGTTCACTGGTTGTCGATCTGCGCCCGTTGGAGGCGACCGCTGAAGTCGACGTAGATCGACTTCCACTCGGTGTACGTATCGAGGGCGGCGTGGCCGGCCTCGCGGTGGCCGTTGCCGGTCTCCTTCCAGCCGCCGAACGGGAGGTGCGTCTCGGCGCCGGTCGTGCCGGCGTTGACGTACACGATCCCGGTCTCGAAGTCGCGCATCGCCCGGAATGCGGCGTTCACGTCCCGGGTGAAGATCGAGGCCGACAGGCCGTATCGGGTCTGGTTCAGGGCCGTGATCGCGGCCTCGAGGTCGTCGACCGGGATGACCGACAGGACCGGCCCGAAGATCTCCTCCTGGCCGATCCGGTCCATCGGCTTCACGCCGCTGAAGATCGTCGGCTCGAAGAAGTTGCCGTGGGCGAGGTCACCGCCGCGGGCCGCCGCGCCACCGAGGACGAGCTCGCCCTCCGCCCGCCCGACGTCGATGTACGAGCCGACCTTCTCGACCGCGCCGGGGTTGATGAGCGGCCCGACGTCGACGCTCGCATCGAGCCCGGAGCCGAGCTTCAGCCCCCGGGCGCGAGCCGCGAGGCGCTCGAGCAGCGGCTCGACGACGGAGCGTTCGACGATGACCCGCGAGCAGGCCGTGCAGCGCTGGCCGGTCGTGCCGAACGCGGACCACAGGATGCCGTCGGTGGCGAGGTCGAGGTCGGCGTCCCGCAGGACGACGACGCCGTTCTTGCCGCCGAGCTCGAGCGACACTCGCTTCAGGCGCCGGCCGGCCCGCTCGGCGATCCGCTTCCCGGTCGAGGAATGGCCGGTGAACGAGATCACGGCGACGTCCGGCGATTCGACGATCGCGTCGCCGACCTCGGCGCCGGGGCCCGTCACGAGGTTCACGACGCCCGGCGGGAAGCCGGCCTCGGCCATCAGCTCGACGAGGAGCGTCGCGCAGTGGGGCGTGTCGCTGGCCGGCTTGAAGACGACGGTGTTGCCGGTCACGAGGGCCGGCATCATCTTCCAGCACGGAATCGCGATCGGGAAGTTCCAGGGGGTGATGATGCCGGCCACGCCGATCGGCTGGCGGATGCTCATCGCCCACTTGTCGGGCAACTCGCTCGGGACGGTATCGCCGAACATCCGGCGGCCCTCGCCGGCCATGAGGAAGGCGATGTCGATGCCCTCCTGGACATCGCCGCGGGCCTCGGCCAC
>DASWGY010000227.1:0-8475 GCA_036393495.1 Candidatus Limnocylindrales bacterium | reverse complement strand
CGGCGAGATGGAGGTCTGGGCCCTCGAGGCCTACGGCGCCGCGAACATCCTCCAGGAGCTCCTGACGGTGAAGTCCGACGACGTCCTGGGCCGCGTCCAGACGTACGAGGCGATCGTCAAGGGCGAGGAGATCCAGCCGCCGCGGGTCCCCGAATCGTTCAAGGTCCTCATCAAGGAGCTCCGCAGCCTCGGCCTCAACGCCGAGATCCTCGACCCCAACGACGAGGAGATCCCACTCGCCGAGGACGACGCCTCCGGCTACCTCCTCCCCGATCTCGGCGGGATCAACCTCGCCGGCTTCGAGGACTGAAGAACGGCTTTGCCGAAGTCCGAGCCCCGCATCACTGAAACGCTCGGCGTTCCGCCTCGCACGTACCTAATCGCTACCGCTCGCGCCGTCGGGCCAAACGGCGCTGAGGAGACCGATGCTCGAAGTCAATAACTTCAACGCGATCCGCATCTCGCTCGCCAGCCCGGACCAGATCCGGGAATGGTCCAAGGGCGAGGTGACCAAGCCGGAGACGATCAACTACCGGACCCTCAAGCCGGAAAAGGACGGGCTCTTCGACGAGCGCATCTTCGGTCCGACGAAGGACTGGGAGTGCTACTGCGGCAAGTACAAGCGGATTCGCTACAAGGGCATCATCTGCGACAAGTGCGGCGTCGAGGTCACCCGCTCGAAGGTTCGCCGGGAGCGGATGGGCCACATCCAGCTGGCCAGCCCGGTCAGCCACATCTGGTACTTCAAGGGCACCCCGAGCCGGCTCGGGATCCTGCTCGACATCAGCCCCCGCAACCTCGAGCGCATCCTCTATTTCGCCCTCTACATCGTGACCAGCGTGGACGAGGAGGCCCGCCGCCGGCTGCTCGCCCAGCTCGAGGAGGAGGCGACGGGCCGGGGTGGCAAGTCCGGCCAGGCCCTGTCCGAGCTCGAGGATGAGCTGCGCGCCAACCTGACCCGGCAGAAGGACGAGCTCGCCGTCCAGCTGGCGGCAACGAAGTCGGACCTCGAGGCCCAGCGCGCGGCCCGGACCGAGGAGATCGCCGCCGCCGCCCAGGCCGTCGAGGCGCCGCTGAAGGCCCTCAAGACGGCAGCGGCGACCGACTCGATCGTCTTCGCCCCGACCGGCGAGGTGATCGTGGCCGCGGGCGACAAGGGCGGCAAGGACGCCGTCGCCCGCCTCCGCAAGGTCGTCGGCGCCGAGACAGAGCGGGTCAACGAGGAGATCCAGGCCCGCGAGCGCGACGAGGCCACGGCCGTC
Source organism: Candidatus Limnocylindrales bacterium (assembly GCA_036393495.1). Lineage (GTDB taxonomy): Bacteria > Chloroflexota > Limnocylindria > Limnocylindrales > CSP1-4 > UBA5189. Next base: position 7,213 of record DASWGY010000227.1, on the reverse strand, counting down.
GACCAGAAGGTGGACGACCTTCGGGCGGCGATGGACGACGCCCTCCGCGCCGAGCGCGAGAAGCTCGCCGAGCAGGCCCAGGGCACCAAGGAAGAGCTCCGCCGGGTCCGCGACGAGCTCGAGGGCATCAAGCCGCTGATGACCCTGGGCGAGACCGAGTACCGCCTCCTCGACGAGCGCTTCAACCAGGCCGGCCGGGGCCGCCTGTTCAGCGCCGGGATGGGCGCCGAGGCCGTCCGCGACATCATCAGCCGGATGGACCTGGAAGAGCTCGCCCGGACCCTCCACGTCGAGGTCCGGACGAGCTCCGGCCAGCGTCGCAAGAAGGCCATCAAGCGGCTCCGCCTGATCGAGGCCTTCCGCCGCTCCGGGACCCGACCCGAGTGGATGATCCTGTCGGTCCTGCCGGTGATCCCACCGGATCTCCGGCCGATGGTCCAGCTCGATGGCGGCCGCTTCGCGACGTCCGACCTCAACGACCTCTACCGCCGCGTCATCAACCGCAACAACCGCCTCAAGCGACTCCTCGAGCTCGGCGCGCCCGAGATCATCATCCGCAACGAGAAGCGGATGCTCCAGGAGGCCTGTGACGCCCTCATCGACAACGGTCGACGGGGCCGGGCCATCGCCGGCACCGGGAACCACCGCCTGAAGTCCCTCAGCGACATGCTCAAGGGCAAGCAGGGTCGGTTCCGCCAGAACCTCCTCGGCAAGCGCGTCGACTACTCCGGCCGCTCGGTGATCGTCGTCGGCCCGGAGCTCAAGCTCCACCAGTGCGGCCTGCCCAAGAAGATGGCCCTCGAGCTGTTCAAGCCGTTCGTGATGCGGCAGCTCGTCGAGAAGGGCTTCGCCCACAACATCAAGAGCGCGAAGCGGATCGTCGAGCGCGTCCGGCCCGAGGTCTGGGACGTCCTCGAGGAGGTCATCAAGGACCACCCCGTCCTCCTGAACCGGGCCCCCACCCTCCACCGCCTCGGCATCCAGGCGTTCATGCCGGTCCTCGTCGAGGGCTCGGCGATCCAGATCCACCCCCTCGTCTGCACGGCGTTCAACGCCGACTTCGACGGCGACCAGATGGCGGTCCACGTGCCGCTCTCGACGGCCGCCCAGGAGGAGGCCCGGCAGATGATGCTGTCGACGGCCAACCTCCTGTCGCCGGCCGACGGCAGCCCGGTCGTGGCCCCGACCCAGGACATGGTCCTCGGTTGCTACTACCTCACGATGGAGCGGGACGGGACCGCCGGCCTCGTCCGCAGCTTTTCCGACGAGGACGAGGCCCTCTACGCCTACGAGCTGGCGGCTCGCGGCCTGGCCACTGCGTCGGAGCGACGAAGCGAGGCTGACGGCAACACCGGCAACCACGTCCCCGGCACTGCCGGCTCGGGCGTCACGCTCCATGAGCCGATCGACGTCGTCGTCGGATCCTGGGACGAGGACGCCGGCGAGATGCGCCGGACTTCGGTTCGGACGACGATCGGCCGGATCATCTTCAACGGCATCGTGCCGGAGCGGCTGCGCTACGCCAACCGGACGATGAAGCGGGCCGAGCTCAAGCGCCTCGTCGACGAGTGCTACCGGATCCTCGGCCCAGACGAGACGGCCGATCTCGTCGACGGGATCAAGACCGTCGGCTTCCAGTTCGCCACGCGCGGGGGCATGACGATCGGCCTCTGGGACATCGTCACCCCGAGCGACAAGGGCGACCGGCTGGCCGCCACGGACACCGCCGTGACCGATATCGACAAGCAGTTCCAGCGCGGCCTCATCACCGAGGACGAGCGCTACGAGCAGGTCGTCGAGCTCTGGCAGCGGACGACGAAGGACGTCTCCGACGCGATGATGGCGACGCTGCCCGAGGACAACTCGCTGCGGATGATGACCGACTCGGGAGCCCGCGGAAACAAGGGCAACATCGGCCAGCTGGGCGCCATGCGCGGCCTCATGGCCGATCCGTCGGGCCGGATCATCGATGTCCCCGTCCGGAGCAACTTCCGGGAGGGCATGTCCGTCCTCGAGTACTTCATCTCGACCCACGGCGCCCGCAAGGGCCTCGCCGACACCGCCCTCCGGACGGCTGACTCGGGCTACCTGACCCGTCGCCTCGTCGACGTCGCCCAGGACGTGATCACCCGCGACGAGGACTGCGGCACGGAGGAGGGGAGCTGGATCACGGCGGTCGACACCGCCGACATGACCGGCGCCTCGTGGCCGGCCACCGACGACGGCACCCGGGCCCAGGTCCGCGAGGAGTTCCGGAAGCGCCTTGTCGGGCGCCTCTCGGCGGCCCCGATGCCGGATCCCCGCTCGAAGGCCAAGAACCCGCCCCTCCTGGTGGACCGCAATGAGCTGATCACGGAGGAGATCTCGGTCGCGATCGAGGCGGCCGGCATCGACGAGGTCCTCGTCCGCTCACCGCTCACCTGCGAGGCTCGCTACGGCGTCTGTCGCCGCTGCTACGGCCGGAACCTCGCCACCGGCGAGGCGGTCGGCGTCGGCGAGGCCGTCGGGATCATCGCCGCCCAGTCGATCGGCGAGCCCGGCACCCAGCTGACCATGCGAACGTTCCACACCGGCGGCGTCGCCGGCCTGGACATCACGGCCGGCCTGCCGCGCGTGGAGGAGCTATTCGAGGCTCGGATCCCGAAGGGCAAGGCCGAGATCAGCCACATCGATGGATCGGTCACGATCCTTCGGTCCGATGCTGGGACGAAGGTCAAGGTCACCAGCCGCGAGTCCTATGACACGGCCCTGGCTGTGCCCAAGGGCGCCGAGCTGCTGGCCGCGGCCGGCGACGCCGTCGAGGACGGCCAGCTGATCGCCCGCGTCGACGGCGAGCCGCCGACCGAGATCAGCGCCCCCGTCCAGGGGTTCCTCGTGGCCACCGACGACGGGCTCGTCGTCCGGGCCGAGGACATTGTCGAGCGGGAGTACTCCATCCCCCACAATGCCCGCCTCCTCGTCGAGGACAACGCCGAGGTCCGGGCCGGCGACGCCATCACCGACGGCCCCATCAACCCACAGGAATACCTCGATACCCGCGGTCGCGACGCGGTCCAGCGATACCTGGTCAAGGAGGTCCAGAAGGTCTACCGGAGCCAGGGCGTCACGATCAACGACAAGCACATCGAGATCATCGTCCGCCAGATGCTCCGGAAGGTCCGGATCGACCAGCCGGGCGACAGCGAGCTGCTGCCGACCGAGCTGATCGACCGCCTCGACTTCGAAGAGGTCAACAACCGGGTCCTGGCCGAGGGCGGCGAGCCGGCAACGGCCCAGACCGTGCTCCTCGGGGTGACGAAGGCGTCCCTCAACACCTCGAGCTTCCTTGCCGCGGCGTCCTTCCAGGAGACGACCAGGGTCCTGACCGAGGCCGCGATCAACGGCTCCAAGGACCACCTGATCGGGCTCAAGGAGAACGTCATCATCGGCAAGCTCATCCCGGCCGGGTCTGGGGCCCCGGCCAACCTCGCGGCCCGCAAGGAGCGCGAGCGGCGGGCGGCCCTCGAGGCGCTAGCCGGCGAGGCTCTCGAAGAGGGCGGCGAGGCCTACAACCCGTTCCTCGAGGATGGGTCGAGCCGGCCGGCCGAGGACGACGCCGCGGGGCTCGCCCGGGCGGCCACGATCGCCAGCTCCGACGAGGGCGAGTTCAACCCGTTCCTCACCGATGGCGCTGGCGAGGAGGACGAGATCGACCCCGACAAGAACCCGCTCCTGCAGGGCGAGGCCAAGGCGGCCAAGGAGGCCGAAGAGGCCTGACCCACGTAGTCCGGGCCCTGCTCGCGCGGGGCCCGGCGACCTCCCCGGGCCACGCTCGTCACGTTTGACACACGATCGGCCCGATTGCTACACTCCGCGATCGTGGCTCCGGATGGAGGCGCCCGTCAGACGTGTCCAGCGACACGTCACCGACAGGCCCGCCGGGGCCCCCATCAATGGATGGAAAGGGTCCTTTCGCGAGGGTCCCGGACCCCGCAAACAACGGACCCGCGGTCCACTCGACCGCCTGTTGACCGACGAACCGAACGGGAGAGCGTCTTCGTGCCGACGATCAGCCAGCTCGTGCGCCACGGCCGGCGGGCCAAGATCCAGAAGATCAAGGCTCCAGCGATGCGCAAGAACTGGAACAGCCTGCGCCAGCGCCAGGTGCCGATTCCCGGCGCCCCCCAGCGTCGCGGCGTGTGCCTCCAGGTCCGGACGATGACGCCCAAGAAGCCGAACTCGGCCCTCCGCAAGATCGCCCGCGTGCGGCTCACCAACCAGATGGAGGTCACGGCCTACATCCCAGGCATCGGCCACAACCTGCAGGAGCACTCGGTCGTGCTCGTGCGTGGCGGGCGCGTTCGCGACCTCCCCTCGGTCAAGTACCACATCATCAGGGGCGCCCTCGACGCGGCCGGTGTCCGGGACCGCAAGCAGGGCCGCAGCAAGTACGGCGCGAAGGCGTCGCCGGCCATCGGCGGGCGGGCCTGATGCCGCGCCGGACAAGCACCCCCCGGAAGGCCAAGTACGAGCAGATCCCGGCCAACCGCACGACCGCCCGCTTCCACGCCAAGCTGATGGCGGACGGCAAGCGAAACCTGGCCGAGCGGATCCTGCGCCAGGCCCTGGCCCGGGCCGAGTTCCAGGCCAGTCGGCCGGGCCTCGAGGTCCTCGAGGCCGCCCTTCGCAACGCGACCCCGATCATCGAGGTCAAGCCTCGCCGGGTCGGCGGTGCGACCTACCAGGTCCCGGTCGAGATCCGAGGCGACCGCCGTCTCTCGCTCGGGGTGCGCTGGCTCGTCCAGTCGGCCCGCAAGCGGAGCGGCAAGAGCATGAGCGAGAAGCTCGCGGCCGAGCTCGTCGATGCGATGAACGGCCTCGGCGCCGCGGTCAAGCGGCGCGAGGACACGCACAAGATGGCCGAGGCCAACCGGGCCTTCAGCCATTTCAAGTGGTAGCCCGGGAAAGGCACGGACTGTGACACGCCAGGTTCCGCTCGCGCGCACGCGGAACATCGGAATCATCGCCCATATCGACGCGGGCAAGACCACCGTCACCGAGCGGATCCTTTTCTATACCAAGAAGATCTACAAGCTCGGCGAGGTCCATGAGGGCGCGGCCACCATGGACTGGATGCCCCAGGAGCAGGAGCGCGGCATCACCATCACCGCCGCGGCCACGACCTGCTACTGGAACGACCATCGCATCAACATCATCGATACGCCCGGGCACGTGGACTTCACCGTCGAGGTCGAACGGAGCCTTCGCGTCCTCGACGGGGCGGTCGTGGTGTTCGACGGCGTGGCCGGCGTGGAGCCGCAATCGGAGACCGTCTGGCGGCAGGCCGATCGCTACTCCGTGCCGCGCATCTGCTTCATCAACAAGCTCGACCGGACAGGGGCGGACTTCTGGCGCTGCGTCGACATGATCGTCGACCGCCTCGGCGCCCGGCCGGTGCCGGTCCAGATCCCGATCGGCGCAGAGGACACCTTCGAGGGGGTCATCGACCTCGTCGAGATGAAGGCGATCCTGTACCGCGACGACCTCGGCAGCCAGATCGACGTCATCGACATCCCCGAGGCGCTCCGGGCCGACGCCGCGAAGCATCGCGAGGCGATGATCGAGGCCGTTGCCGAGGCCGACGACGCCCTGACCCACAAATACCTCGAGGGCGAGGAGCTGACGGTCGACGAGATCCGCCATGGCCTCCGGCTGGGCACGCTCCAGTCCAAGTTCGTGCCCGTCCTGACCGGCTCGGCGCTCAAGAACAAGGGCATCCAGCCGATGCTCGACGCCGTCACAGCCTACCTGCCCTCACCGCTCGACGTCCCGCCCACGATCGGCCTCCGGCCGGGCACGGACGAGGAGCTCGTCCGAACCGTCGACGACAAGGAGCCGTTCTCGGCCCTGGCCTTCAAGATCGCCGCCGATCCGTTCGTCGGCAAGCTGGCCTTCTTCCGGGTCTACTCCGGCACCCTCAAGGCCGGCTCGTACGTCCTGAATACGGCCAAGGGCAGGAAGGAGCGCGTCGGGCGGATCCTCCAGATGCACGCCAACCACCGGGAGGAGATCGACGAGGCCTACGCCGGCGACATCGCCGCGATCGTCGGCCTCAAGGAGACCTACACCGGCGACACGCTGGCGGATCCCAACCACCCGATTCTGCTCGAGACGATCTCGTTCCCGGAGCCCGTCATCGAGGTCAAGATCGAGCCCAAGACCAAGGCCGACCAGGACAAGATGGGCATCGCCCTGCAGCGCCTCGCTGAGGAGGATCCGACCTTTCGGGTCAAGACCGACCCCGAGAGCGGCGAGACCCTGATCGCGGGCATGGGCGAGCTCCATCTCGACGTCCTCGTCGACCGGATGGTCCGTGAATTCAGGGTCGCGGCCAACGTCGGTCGGCCCCAGGTCTCCTATCGCGAGACGATCCGGCGGGCGGCAGAGGGCAACGGCCGATTCGTTCGCCAGACGGGCGGCAAGGGCCAGTACGGCCACGTGATCCTGACCCTCGAGCCCAACGAGACCGGGTCCGGCTTCGAATTCGTCGACAAGATCGTCGGCGGCACCATCCCGCGTGAGTACATGCGGGCCGTGGAGCACGGCATCCGGGAGACCCTCGAGACCGGCGTCTACGCCGGCTACCCGATGGTCGACGTCCGCGCCACCGTCCATGACGGGTCATACCACGAGGTCGACTCCTCGGAGATGGCCTTCAAGATCGCCGCCTCGATGGCCGTCAAGGACGGCGTCGAGAAGGCCAGCCCCACGATCCTGGAGCCGATGATGCGGGTCGAGGTGACGCTGCCCGAGCAGTTCATGGGCGACGTCATCGGCGACCTCAACAGCCGGCGCGGTCTGGTCGATGCGACCGAGGTCCGGGGCACGACCGTGGTCGTCCGGGCCGCCGTGCCGCTGGCCGAGATGTTCGGCTACGCCACCGACCTGCGGTCCATGACCCAGGGTCGAGCGAGCTATTCCATGGAGCTTTCCCATTACGCCGAGGTCCCGGGCGGTCTCGCCCAGGAGCTCGTCGCCAAGTCTCGCGTTTCCTAACCGCCGGTCTGACCGAGGAGCCAGGAGCAGCCCACGATGGCCAAGAAGAAGTTCGAGCGCACCAAGCCGCACGTCAACGTCGGCACGATCGGCCACATCGATCACGGCAAGACGAGCCTGACCGCGGCGATCACGAAGTACCTGGCCCTGAAGGGCGCGGCCGAGTACCGGGCCTTCG
>DASWGY010000226.1:0-3909 GCA_036393495.1 Candidatus Limnocylindrales bacterium | reverse complement strand
TTCATCGGCTCGAAGCGGCGCCCGCCATCGGCCTCGGGCACGCCCCGCAGGCCCCGGCGCCACTCGTGCCGGGCGAACCGCAGCTGCTCGACCAGGGGGTGTGTCATCGTTCGACCTCCAGGCGACGGATGGCCGCCAGGACGGCCTCGGTGATCTCAGGCATGCCGGCCCACGGAGCGTCGACCCGGATCGTCGCCGCCTCGGTCAGCATCGGGTTGTAACCGGAGCCGCCGCTGCCCTCGAGGCGGCGGAAGTCGGTCCGGACCATGACGATCGGCTTCTTCCCGAAGCCATACCCGACTTCCCACGCGGTGCCTGAATCGGGGTCCGAGCCATCCGCGATCGCGACGATGGCCTCGGCCCAGTCGAGCCCGGCGACGTCGGTCGCGAAGATCCCGGCCGCGGTCTTGCCCTTCTCCTGGTCCTGGGGCAGGCAGACCTCGTGGCCGGCCCCCCGCAGGGCGGCCGCGAGCTCCGCGTTCCAGGCTCGCTGGGCGGCCGAGAAGAGAGGCCCGGCGTAATAGAGCTTCATCGCCCGGAAGTATCGCCCAGGTCGGGGCCGCCGGCCGGTTCGGCGTCGCGGCCGGCAGCGTGGACGGCCCACCCCCCGCGGGGGACAATGCTGGGCGCCTCGCCGCGAACCGCACCTGGGAGCCTGCGTATGTCCCGCGAATTGCCTCGCCCCCGCCGCCTCGGGTCGGCCGCCCGTCTCAGCCTCGCGCTTGCTGCCGTTCTGGCGGCCGGCGCCTGCGGAGGCAGCCCCAGCCCGAGCCCAGCGCCCACCCCGACACCGACCCCGACGGCATCTCCCGGCGACAGCTCCGGGCTGCGGGTGCCGCTGCCCGCCGGCTGGCAGGAGGTCGAGCTCACCGAGGAGGCCCTCCAGGCGCAGATCGACGCCCTCGCCGGCACCAACCCCGAGCTCGCCGAGCCGTTGCGCCAGCTCCTCGAGGGAGGCGCCTTTGAGGCCTTCGTCTTCTACGCCCTCGGCTTCGAGGGCCTCGAGCCCGTCGGCAACGTCAACGCCGTGACTTTCCCGATGCCGGGGCTCGACATCGAGGCCGTGAGGCCCCTCATCGAAGGGCAGTTCGCCCAGATCGGGGCGACCGACATCGAGATCGACCAGCGGACGGTCCTCGGGACGGACGGGCTGGTCATGGCCTACCGCCTTCCCGTCACCGATGCCGGCGGCGAGAGCGCGACGTATTCCGGTCGGGCGTACATCGCCATCGTCGATGGCGTCGCCTACAACCTGACCGTGACCTGCATCGCCGCCGATCCGGCGCCGTGCCTGGCCGACGCCGACACGATGGCCGCGGGCATGACCCTCGGGGCGTCCTAGCCTGGAAGATCCCCGCAGTCGCCCGATGTCCGAGCCCGAGGTGGCGCCGGCCCGGCCAAACCGGACCCATGTCGCCAGTCGGTCGGCGAGCCGACGGGCCCCCTGGGTGCCGCGCCAGCACGGCGCCTGGGCGATGCTCCTCCTGCCGCTCCTCGTCGGGGTGGCCGCGAGCCGCCCCGATCCCTGGCAGCTCGTCCTCGCCGGGGCAGCCCTGACCGGCTACCTGGGGTCGGCCGCCGGCCAGGCTTGGGCGCGCGCCCGCCGTCCGCCAGCGTACCTGGTCCCGATGGCCGTCTACGGCGGCGCGTTCGCCGCGCTCGGCCTTGGCCTCACGCTCGCCTTCCCGAATCTGCTCCTGGGGCTCGTCGTGATCGTGCCGGCGGCCGTTGTGGTCCTCGGCGGCGCTCGTCCGGGAACCCCGCGCGACCTCGCCAACGGCTTCGCCCAGGTCGCCCAGGCGCTCGTGCTCGTGCCGGCCGCGGCATTCGTCTCGGGCGACTTCGAGCTCGCGGGGGTCGTGCCGGCCACGGCGGTTGCGGGCGGCTACCTGGTCGGGACGGTCCTGACCGTCCGATCGGTCCTCCGGGAGCGGGGCAACGCTGGCTTCGCAGTCCTCTCGATCGGGTTCCACGTCGCGCTCGTCGCGGCCGCGGCGCTCTGCCTGCCCACCGTCTATACGATCGTCGCCGCGGGTCTCGCCCTCCGGTCCGCGGCCCTACCGCTCCTCCAGCGGCGCCTGGCGGGTGGCCCGCGGCCGCTCCGCCCGATCCACGTCGGGATCGTGGAGATCGTCGCGTCGGTCGCGGTGGTGGTCGTCACTTTCCTCAGCCCGCCGTGATCGACGGCTGGCCCGCGCCGGACGGACGCGGGCCACAGGCTGAGCGGATTGACGGCCCGTCGGGCGCAGCGAACATCAGGCGATGCAGATCGTTGCGGGGCAGATCACCGTTGCCGAACTCTCGGCCACCGCCGAGGCCACGTTCGGCGACCTCGTGAAGGCCGGCCCCGTACGGCGCGGACTTCTCGCGGTGGATGCCGGCATGCACAGCGACCTCGAGGCGCTGCTCCTCGATGCCGGATCGGCCCAAGGCGATCTCTGGCGCATCAACCTGTACCCAGCCGAGCACGGCACCGCCGGATTCCTCGAGTTCGATTCGATGATCAATCTCCGCCCAGGTCCGGGGAACCGGACGCGGTCGGTCGAGGATCCTGCGATCCGCGCGGCGATCGCGGACCTCGTCGCTCGGATCGTGGCGCCATGACCCTCCACCCCGACCTCACGACCGACCGCTGGGGAACCCTGACGCTCAGCGAGCAGCTCGGCAATGCCGGGGCCGATATCGGGCGCGCGATCAGGGCGCGCGAAAGCGGCAACGACGCGCGCCTGGCCTCAAGCCTGGCCCGCGCGCTCGCCCAACTCGACCTGACCCTGGCGGACCCGCGCTGGGCCGGTCATCGCCGTCGCGAGATCGCGCGGGCACGCGAGGTCGTCTGCGACCTGCTCGCCGGGGACAACGTCTATGGCTCGACGCCCGCCTCACTCGAGCGGTGGTTCATGGCGTACGCGATCGAGGCTCGCGCCGGACGCTGATCCGGACGCGTGAAAGGAGGCTAGTTCCCGCCCTCGGCGATGTATCCGCTCAACGCCTCCCAGGCACCGCCGATGATGGGGAAACCGTGTCCCGGGAGCAGCGTGTCGAACGAGAGGTCCACGAGCGAACCGAGCGATGCTCGGGCGCGCGTCAAATCCTCGCTCGATGGAAGCATGTCCAGCACTCCGGCGTCGCTGGCATAGACAGCGTCGCCGACGACGAGGACGCCGGCGGCCGCGTCGTGAACGGCGATATGACCAGGCGTGTGGCCTGGCGTCGGAATGATGGCGAGGTCCATGACGCGATCTCCCGCGCCGACCGGCTTCACTGGTCGCGGCGATCCAATGTGGGGGATGTCCGGGGCGCCAGCGAAGATGGCGGCCTCCTGACCCAGCGCGAACGCCGTTGACAGCCCGACCCAGTGATCGGGATGTTTGTGCGTGATGATGACCGATCCCACTGCGGCCCAGTCGAGGCCAACGGCGCTCAGAGCCGCCTCGATGACCTCCACGGTGCACCACGGACCGGTATCGATGATCGTCGCCTCCCCACCTCGAACAAGGACGTAGCCGGACGCTCGAGCGTCGCCGACGCGTCCCCATGGCTGGGTGACTTGGATTTGGGGCTCGGACGGCAAGTCCTTTTCGCACCAGACGGACTCGATCTCGTCGAGATTGCCCATGTAGTTCAGCGGGTCGAACGTGCTCGGCGGACTCGTGCTCGGCGCCTTGCCCGTGCAGCCGGCAAGCCCGACGACCGCTAGCGCGAAGGCCCCGTGTCCGAGGTCGCGTAAGAGTGTCCGCCGGCTCATGACCCCGGTCGACCCGGTCATGGTGCGAGCGTATATCGGTCGAGGTCGACGGTGTAGGACCTTGGCGCCCCCGGACGGATTCGAACCGCCGACGCCAGCCTTAGGACGGCTGCGCTCTATCCACTGAGCTACGGGGGCGTACGGTCATCGTACCCCAGCGCTCG
>DASWGY010000225.1:0-25270 GCA_036393495.1 Candidatus Limnocylindrales bacterium | reverse complement strand
CTGCAAGGGTCCCGAGACCTTCGCCAACTGCCCGACCGTCCAGTACGCGTCGGGCACGAGCTGGAATGTCAAGGCCGGCCAGGGCTGCATCGGCTGCACGATGCCCGGCTTCTGGGATGCGATGGGTCCCGCCCATGCCCGACTGCCGTCGCCGATCCCGTTTGCGCCAAATGTCTCCAGCGATCAGATCGGGCTCGCCCTGGTCGGCGGGGTCGCGGCCCTCACCGCGGCCCACGGGACTGCCACGTACGCCCGGGAGCTCAGGAACAAGGTCCTCCTCCGACGCCGCGCGGCCCGGACAGGCCGGTCGGGTGGTGCGGCGATGCCGGCCACCGCGGACGGGACCCCGGAGGGGACCCCGGAGGGGACCTCGGCCTCGTCGGAGCCGGCCGCCGGGCCGGGAGTCTCGCCCGAAGCGGCCGTCGCGGCGCGCGAGCCCGACCCGGACGGGATCTCCGAGCCGGAAGCATCCCTGGCCGCCGTCGGGATCCCAAACGCCGCCGGAATCCCTGAGAGCCCGGCGGAGTCCGAGCAATGACGCGGCTGGTGGTCGACCCGGTCACCCGCGTCGGCGGGCCTCTGCGGGTCGAGGTGGACGTCACGGGTGGCGTGGTCGCCGACGCCTGGGTGGCGGCGACGATGTTCCGTGGCCTCGAGCGGAGCCTCGTCGGGCGCGATCCCCGCGACGCATGGCTGATGGCCGAGCGGATCTGCGGAGCGTGCAACGGCGTCCACGGTCTTGCCTCGGTGCGCGCCGTGGAACGGGCTCTCGGGGTCCGAGTCCCGGCGAATGCCCGGCTGCTCCGGAACATCGCGACGGGAGCCCAGCTCGTCACGAGTCACGTCACCGGTTTCTACCGCCGCCAGCTGCCCGACTGGGTCGACCTCATCGCCGGAGCATCGGCCGATCCGGCGACGGCCTCGGAGCTCGCCCGATCGATCGGCGACAGCCCGGCCTCGAGCGCGACCTACCTGGCCGCTGCGCGAGACCGCCTGGCCGGGATCGTCGAGTCGGGCCATACGGGGATCTTCGGCCCGGCGCCCACCGCCAGCGATGCGCGGCTCACGCCGGACGCGGCCCTGGTGTTGGGAGCTCATTCCCTCGACGCCCTCGAGTGGCGCCGGACGATGACCCGCCTGCAGACGTTCCTCGGTGGCAAGAGCCCTCATTCCCAGACCCTCGTCATCGGCGGCATGGTGTTGACGCCGCCCTGGGGTGGACCGGTCGGTGCGATCGGCGAGCATCCGCCCCGGCCGCAGACGACGGCGCCGGCCGCCCTGAGTGAGCGAGGTCTCCTCGCGGTCGAGGATCTCATCGGCGGGGCGCGCGACTTCATCGAGGGCGTCTACCTGCCGGATGTCCTCTACCTCGCCGATGCCTACCGCGACGCGTTCGCGACGAGCCGGGGCCTCGGTAACTTCCTCGCCTTCGGGGATTTCCCGGAGGACGACGAGGACGAGCCCTCGCTGTTGCTGCCCCGCGGCCGCCTCATGGATGGCGACATGGCAGGCATCGACACCGTCGAGGACGGTGGGATCGCCGAGTCTGCCGGTCACGCCCACTACGACGCAGACGCCGCGCTCGTCCACCCGTCCGACGGGCGGACGGATCCGCGCTACCAGGGTCCGCCCCCGCCGGTCACATCGCTCGCGGGCGCGGCCCGCTACAGCTGGGCCAAGGCCCCGCGCTACTGGGATGACCCGATGGAGGTCGGGCCGGCGGCCCGGGTCGCGGTGGCCCATGCGACGGGCGGCCCGGCATCGATCGAGATCGGCCGGGTCCTGGCCAACCTCGGGCTCGCGCCCGATGCCCTCAGGAGCACGTTCGGTCGGATCGTGGCCCGCGCGATCGAGGCGAAGCTCGTCGCGGACCGGCTCGACGGCTGGCTCGCGGACCTCCGGGCGAACCTCGCGTCTGGCGACCTTGCGATCGTCGACAACTCGGCCTGGGACCCCGCCCGCTGGCCGGCCGACGTCGAGGGCTCGGCACTGGCTGAAGGGCCCGGCGGGGCGACCGGGCACTGGCTCAGGATCCGGGATCGGCGGATCGCGGCCTACCAGGTCATCGACGGGAACACCTGGAACCTCTCGCCCCGCGACGGACGCGGTCGGCGGGGGGCGCTCGAGGAGGCCCTGGTGGGCACGCCGGTCCGCGACCCGGCGGCGCCGATCGAGGTCCTCCGGGCGATCCATGCCTTCGATCCGTGCCCGACCTGTGCGGTCCATTGACGTGGAGGAGGGGACGATGACCGGCCTCACCAGGCCCGCACCGATGCCAGCGCCAGCCACGGCTACGCATTCGCCGGCCGAGGAGCGCTTCCGGCTCTACATCTGGCAGCTGCCCGTGCGGCTGACCCACTGGGTGACAGCCGGCTGCATCGTCGTCCTCAGTCTCACCGGCGGCTACATCGCCGATCCGTTCCTGATCCCGCCGGGTGGGGCGGTCATGACGACCGTCCGCCAAGTCCACATGCTCGCCGCCTACACCCTTCTCGGTGCCGGCCTCCTACGGGTGGTCTGGCTGCTGGCCGGGAATCGCTTCGCCCGCTGGTCAGCCTTCTTTCCCACGACCCGCGTCCAGCTGACCGAGATCTTCCGCCAGGCCGCTTTCTACGCCTTCATCCGCAAGGAGATCCCCCGGATCCTCGGGCACAACCAACTCGCCGCGTCCGCCTACGTCCTCCTGTGGACGCTCCTCCTGGTCGAGGCGGTCAGCGGCTTCGCCCTCGATGGGCTCATTGGCTCGGAGCCCGGGGCAACCGGCTTCGGCTGGCTCATCGGTGTCGTCGGACCACAGCTCGTCCGGGTCGTCCATCACCTCTCGATGTGGGCGATCCTGGCGATCTCGCTGTTCCACATCTACAGCTGCGTGCTGGTCGATCACCTCGAGAAGAACGGCCTCCTGTCGAGCATCTTCAGCGGGTTCAAGTACGTCTCCCACGAGGAGATCGTCGAAGCTCGCGACGGCGGCCCCGAGCTCCTGGAGCAGGTCCAGTGAACCGCGACCCGTCGGCGGGCCCGCCGCCGATCGGCGACTCGGGAACGCCTGAGGATCGGACCGCCGATCCGCCGCCCGAGGCCGTCGATCCGATGCCGGAGCCGGCCGCCGGTCCCATCCCGGGCCGTCCGCTCGACCCGAGCCCGGACGAGGGCGCGGCCCCCTCCGAGACGACGACGGTCACCGCCGGAGCCCCGACCTGGGTCGCCACGCCCCGCCCGTCGACGACGCAGGGGCAGGCCGCGCCGGTGGCCCGGCGCCCGACTCGACGTCGCTTCCACATTCGCGGGGTCAGGGGGCCCGTCGAGGTCCTGATCCGGGCCCTCCTCGTCGCCAATGTCGGAATCATCGCGATCCTCCTGGTCGGCGTCCTGACCTCGGATCGGGAGACCCCCGGCCACCCGGTCCAGGGCTCGCCGTCGGCGTCGATCGACCTCATGTCGATGGGCCTCGCGCACATCCCCACGAGCGCCAGCTGCCTCCTCTGTCACGAGAGCGGCGGATCAGGCGGCCTCAAGCCCATCCCCGCGATCGGCCACCCGCTCGAAGGCTGGCGTCGATGCGTGACCTGTCACACGAACGAGACGCTCGGCCGCAAGGCTCTGGGCCACCAGGACATCCCCGAAGAGGAATGCCAGAACTGCCACAAGCTGCCGCCCGAGGGCCCGGCCATCACCCAGCCGCATTCCCGGCTGCAGGATCAACACTGCCTCGATTGCCACGGGACCTACGCCCACCTTCCGACGAGCATGGTCGGGCGCAACCAGGACGAGTGCTGGCTGTGCCACAAGCCGACGGAGCTTCCGCCGCCCGAGTACCCCCACGAGCCCAGCACGGCCCTCGGCTGCCGCGAGTGTCACCAGTCGGCCCAGACCGGGGGCCTGCCGATCGATCACGCCCGGCGGGAGAACACGACCTGCCTGCTGTGCCACGACATCAAGGCCACCGGCCCGTTGCCGCCGCTCACGCCATCACTCACGCCGACGCTCCCGCCGACGCCGGCAGTGCCACCCACGCAGGAACCCTCATCCTGAAGGCGGGTCGCGGTCGCCGCTGATTGCGCTACGCGCTCGTCAGCCCGCGACGCAGGTCCGTCGGGTCCTCGAGGCGCCGCCGGATCGCGTTCGCGAACCGGGCGCCAAGCTCGCCGTCGATGAGGCGGTGGTCCGCCGACAGGGTCAGCTTCATGATCGTCCGGACCGCGATCCCGTCAGCCACGACGACGGCCGACGGGATCGCCGCGCCGACGGCGAGAATCGCCGATTCGCCGGGGTTGATCATTGCCGAGAAGGAATCGACCCCGAGCATCCCGAGGTTGCTCACCGTGAACGTGCTTCCGACCATGTCATCGACCGACAGGCTCCCGTCGCGCGCGGCGGCGGCGAGGTCGGTGGCCTGATCGTGGATCTCGAGGAGCCCCAGCCGGTCGGCATCGCGGATCACGGCAACGATCAAGCCCGTCGGCAGGGCAACCGCCAGACCCAGGTGAACGCGGCGGCGGATCCAGACCGAGCGGCCGTCGGTGCGGGAGTTGACATCCGGAAACTCGACCAGCGTCTGGGCCGTGGCGGCCAGGACGAAGTCGGTCAATGTGAGGCGGGTGCCTCCCGCCCGGAGCTCGTCGCGGAGGACCAGGAGCCGGGTCACGTCGGCGGCGACGGTCACGCTGAAGGACGGGATCGTCGTGGCGCTGAGGGTCAGGCGTTCGGCGATGACCTGGCGGATACGGCTCAGCGGACGTGGCGGTTCCTCGCCCGGATCGGAATCGGGGAGCGGACCCGCCGATCGGCCAGCTGCGGCGATCGCGGCGAGCACGTCCCGCTCGACGATCCGGTGCCCCGGTCCGGTGCCCTCCATGGAGGCCACGTCGATCCCGGCCGCAGCGGCCTTCGCCCGGGCGCGCGGGCTGATCGCCGGTCGGGCGACCATCGATCCACGCGCCGGGGCGGCGGCGTTGACGAGGGCAGGCTTGCGCCCGGGCTCGGGCCCCGACTCGGACCCGGACTCGGGCTCGGGCAGCGTCGCCGGCGCGGTCTCGGGCGGGCCCTCCGTCTCGGGCACCGCCTCGCCCTGAGCGCCGATCCAGGCGCAGATCGCGTTCACCGGGACGGTCTCGCCCTCGGCCACCAGGCGCTGCAGGAGGATTCCGTCGTGGAAGGATTCGACCTCCATCGTCGACTTGTCGGTCTCGATCTCGAAGAGCACGTCACCCTTGGTGACCGCCTCGCCCTCGGCCTTCAGCCACAGGGTCAGGACGCACTCCTCGGTCATCTGGCCCGGCTTCGGCATCCGAACCGCGTGAGGCATGCCGGCGCTCCCTGCCTGCCCGGTCGTCAGCCGATCGCCAGGACGGCGCGGACGACGTCATCGGGGCTGGGGAGGAACGCTCGCTCCAGGCCCTCCGCCTGGGGCGAGATCCCGTTCGCGGCGCCGATCCGGCCGATCGGGCCGTCGAGGGCGTCGAAGGCCTCGAGCTGGATCCGGGCCACCAGGTCGTTGACGAAGCTGCCGGTCAGGACCGCCTGGCTGGCGACGACGCAGCGACCCGTCCGGCGGACGGAGTCGAGGACCGTCTCGAAGTCGAGCGGGACGAGGCTGCGGAGGTCGATCACCTCCGCCGACGTCCCGTGCTCGGCTTCGAGCGTCTCCGCAGCCGCGAGCAGGTCGGGCACCGCCGGCCCCCAACCGACGAGCGTGACATCGGTTCCGTGGCGAGCGATCCGGGCCTGCCCGATCGGGGTGAGATAGTCATCGTCGGGCACGACGCCCTTCGTCCCGTACAGGCCCTGGCTCTCGACGAACAGGACCGGATTGTTCGTCCGGATCGCCGACTTCAGGAGGCCCTTGGCGTCCTCGGGCGTGGCAGGGTATACGACGTACAGGCCCGGCGTGTGGGTGAAGAGGCTTTCGAGCGACTGCGAGTGCTGGCCGCCGTAGCCCTTGCCGGCCCCGACGGACGCCCGGATGACGAGCGGCACCTCGACCTGTGCGCCGCTCATGAAGTGCCATTTGGCCGCCTGGTTGGCGATCTGGTCCGACGCCATGAGGGCGAAGTCCATGTACATCAGCTCGACGACCGGCCGAAGTCCGACGATCGCCGCACCGACCGCCGTTCCGCAGATCGCCGCCTCGGAGATCGGGGTGTTGAAGACGCGAGCCCGCCCGAAGGCCTCCATGAGCCCCTTCGTCAGCTTGAACGCGCCACCGTAGTCGGCGACGTCCTCGCCGTAGACGATGACCCGTGCGTCACGGGCCATCTCCTCGACCAGTGCCTCGCGGAGGGCATCCCGATAGGTGATCGCCCCGGCGCCGTCACGGACCGCGATGGGCGGCGCGGCGAGGGTTTCGACGACCCGGGCCGGCTCCGGGACGGTGTCTGCCGCGGTGTCCGTGTAGAGATTGGCGAGGAGATCGGCTGGATCCGGGTCAGTTGCGGCCACCGCGCGGACGGCCGCCGCGGCATTGCGCTCGCTCGCCGCGAGGGCGATCGCGTCGAGTTCCGCCTCGCTCGCCAGCCCGAGCTCGCTGATCTGGGCCCGGAGGCGCGCGACCGGATCGACCGCCCGCCAGGCGCCCTCCTCGTCGCGCGTCCGGTACTCGTTCCTGGGGTCGGACAGCGAGTGCCCGTAATAGCGGTACGTGCTCAGCTCGAGGAGGACGGGCCCGTCGCCGGCCCGGCAACGTTCGGCCGCCCGCCCGACGGCGTCGCGGACCGCCAGGACGTCCATCCCGTTCACGACCTCGGCGTGCATATTGTCGTCGGCGAAGCCGGCCGCCCGGCGGGCCAGGTGCCGGATGCCCATGACCTCCTCGTCGGTCCGGTGGGTCATGCCGTAGTGATTGTTCTGGATCACGAACACGATCGGCAGCCCGCCCGCGAGATCGCCTGCGAGGTGGTTGCTCCACTGATCCTGGGCCGCCCAGTTGAGTGATTCGAGGACGACACCGTTGGCGAAGGCCCCGTCGCCGGCCATGCAGGCGACAACCCGGCCGCTGCCCTGGTAGCGGGCGGCCATCGCCGCCCCGGTCGCGATCGGGACGCTGCCACCGACGATCGCGTTGGCGCCGAGGTGGCCGGTCGAGAAGTCCCCGATGTGCATCCCGCCGCCCCGTCCCCGGCAGTAGCCCTCCTCCTTGCCGAAGAGCTCGGCGATGGTGCGGAAGACATGCTCCCCGAGGGCGGCCTCGAGCAGCTCGTCGTGGGTCTCGGCCGCCATCGTCCCGGGCAGCCGCGCCCGGAGCTCGTCGTCGGTCATGGCCCGGATCGCGGCAAAGCCCTTGGCGATCGCGTCGCCGTGGCCGCGGTGGCTGCTCGTGATCGCGTCATCGGGCCGGAGCGCCGTGGCGGTGCCGACGGCCGCGGCCTCCTGGCCGATCGAGACGTGGGTCGGGCCGCGATAGTCGTAGCCGGGGAGCGGGTCGTAGCCCCCGGATCGCAGCCTGACGATCATCTCCTCGAGCTCCCGGATGGCGAGCAT
The DNA here is from genome assembly GCA_036393495.1 of Candidatus Limnocylindrales bacterium. GTDB lineage: Bacteria > Chloroflexota > Limnocylindria > Limnocylindrales > CSP1-4 > UBA5189. The sequence goes on along the minus strand of DASWGY010000225.1, from coordinate 17,794 downwards.
GTCGTCGAGGAGGGCAAGGGCCGAGGTCCGATCCAGGCGGCCGGCCTCGAGCTCGCTCGAGAGATCGCCGCCGTAGGCGAAGCCGGTGATCGTCCCGCACGATTCGACGAAGGGCGTGAAGTCCGGGCGGGCGTCGCTCCGGTAGGTCGGGTCCGCGGTCGGGCCGGGTGCGGCGCCCGGGCCAGGTCCGGCACCCGGACCGCTCCCGGATGGGCCCCGCGCGGGCCGGCGGGTCGAGGCCGTCACGCCGCCACCACCCGCAGGCCGCGGCGGACGAGGGCCCGGGTCACCCGTGGGTCGATGCCGTCGTCAGTGACGAGGACGTCAACATCGGACAGGCGACCGGCCCGGACGAACGATCGAGTTCCCAGCTTCGTGCTGTCCGCGAGCAGGATGACCTCGCGCGCGTGCGACAGGACGAGCTGCTTCGTGTAGGCCTCGGCCGGATCGGTCGTGGTGAGGCCGTCGTCGAGCGAGAGCGCCAACGTGCCCATCACGGCGCGGTCGACGTGGAGGTCGTCGAGGAGGCTCCGGGTCAGGGGGCCCACGATCGCCCGACTGGTGGCCCGCAGCTCGCCGCCGAGGACGATGAGCCGAGGTCCTCGCCCGACTAGCTCGATCGCGACCGGCAGGCTGTTGGTCACGACTGTCAGCTTCGTCCAGCCGTGGAGCAGGCGGGCGAGAGCGAGGACGGTGCTGCCGCTGTCGAGGTAGACCGTGTCATCGGGGGCGATGAGCTTCAGGGTGGCGGCCGCGATGCGCGCCTTCTCGCCCGCCGCCGCGCTCGCTTTCACGTCGAAGTGCGGCTCGTCGATCCGCTGGTCGCTCGCGACCGCGCCGCCGTGGACCCGTCGCAGCCGGCCCGCGGCGCTCACCGCGTTCAGGTCCCGCCGGACGGTGGCCTGCGATACGCCGAGGGCCGTGCTGAGCTCGTCGAGGCGAGCGGCACCACGAGACTCGACGAGAAGGACGAGCCGCTGCCGGCGCCGAGCGGCCAGGTCGTTGCCACTCGAGGGCGTGTCATGCTCTTGCACGATCGACTGTGACATGAATAGACTCTATCACAATCGTGCACAATCGATCATCGAAGATCTGACCCGCGAGGGACCGCGGCACAGCGCTATGCTCTGCTCGCCAGGCTTGGCCCCCGAGGAGCTCACATGACCGACGACGGTGGCATCTCGCGCAGCGTCCTCGCGGAGCAGGTGAAAGATCGCCTCCTGCAGGACATCCTGTCGGGCCGCTACCCGTCGCACTCGAGGATCGTCGAGACCCGGGTTGCCCGCGAGCTCGGGACGAGCCAGGCGCCGGTTCGGGAGGCGCTCCGCGGCCTCGAGGCCCTCGGCGTCATCGAGATCCTGCCGTTCCGCGGGGCACGGGTGCGCCACCCGTCGAGAGCCGAGCTCCTCGAGGCCTACGCCGTCCGGGCCGAGCTCGAAGCCCTCGGGGCCCGCCTCGGCGTGCCACGCATGACCGATGCCGACCTGGCCGAGATCGAGGGTCTCCTCGCGGCGATGGAGCTGGCCGCCGATCGCGGCGATCGGCACGAGGTCGCCCTGGCCGATGCGACCTTCCACGGGCGGCTCCTGCGGCTGGCCGGCAACGCGACCCTCGAGCGGGTGTGGCGCTCGCTCGAGCCGTTCTCCCGGACGTACATCACCCTCGTCGCCCCGGGCGCAGACACGCATTGGACCGCGGGCCTCCATCCAGGCATCGTCGAGGCCCTCCGGACTCGAGAGCCTGACCGCGTCGTGGCCGCCCTGCGGGACCATTTCGATCGGGCCAGCGCCCACCTCGCCGAGGGCTGGCCAGACGACGAGGCGGGTCGATCGCAGGTCGCCCGCGCCTCGGCTCGGGCTGGTCGCTAGCAGATCTGCCGCGCCGTCAGGCGCGTCGAAGGATCGCCTCGACCTGTTCTGCGACCCGGGCGGCCGACAGGCCGTAGATGTCGAGGAGGGCCTCGTTCGACCCCGACTCGACGTCGACGTCCCGGAGCCCGATCCGGTCGACCCGCGTTGGCCGGTGCTCGGAGAGGACCTCGGCGACGGCCCCTCCGAGGCCGCCCAGGATCGTGTGCTCCTCGACCGTCACGACCCGGTTCGTCCGCTCGGCCGCCTCCACGATCGCGGCGACGTCGAGCGGCTTGACCGTGGCCACGTGGAGGACGCCGGCGGAGATCCCCGCGCTTGCCAGGAGCGCCGCCGCCTCGACCGTCCGGGGGGTCTGGGCACCGGTCGAGATGAGCGTCACGTCGGCGCCGTCGCGAACCCAGGTCGCCTTCCCGAGCTCGAACCGGTGATCGTCGTCGAACAGCTGGGCGGTCGCGTCGCGGCCCAGGCGGACATAGCACGGCCCGTCGTACTCGGCGGCCCAGCGCAACGCGAGCCGAGCCTCGACATGGTCGGCCGGGGCGACGCAGACCATGTTCGGCAGGGTGCGCATGATCGCCAGGTCGTCGACGATGATGTGGCTCATCCCGGTCTGGCCGGTGAACATCCCGCCGTAGCTCGGGGTGATCTTGACGTTGAGGCGGGGCTGGGCGATCAGGACCCGGATCTGGTCGAGCGGTCGGACGACGGCGAATGACACGAACGTGCTGATGAACGGCACCAGGCCCATCGTCGCCATTCCGGCCGCGACGCCGAGCATGTTCTGCTCGGCGATGCCCATCTGGAGATAGCGGTCCGGATGGACCTTCTCGAAGAGATCGGCCCGGGTCGAGCTGCCGACGTCGCCATCGAGCATGTAGACCCGCGGGTCCTCGGTGGCGAGCTCGGCGACGGTCTCGCCGAACAGCTCACGCATCGGCCGGCCCTGGGGAAGCGGCGGGGCGAGGGTCATCGGGAGCCTCCGTTCGCCTCGCTGCCGGACCCCTCGGGGAGCTCCCCGAGCTCGGCCATCGCCCCGTCGAATTCCTCGGGCTTGATCGCCCGGGTATGCCAGAAGTAGTGACCCTCCATGAACGACACGCCCTTGCCCTTCACCGTGTGGGCGATGACGACGACCGGCCGGCCATCGCCGAGGATCGCCTCGCCGAGGACACGGACGAGCTCGCCGACATCGTGGCCGTCGACCTCGAGGACGCGCCAGCCGAAGGCGGCCCACTTGGCCGCGAGCTCGCCCTCGCGCTGCGGGGGGATGCGGCCGTCAGTGCCGTCACCCGGCCAGCCGTATTGCTGGAGCCTGTTGGCGTCCACGATGGCGATGAGGTTGTCGAGGTGGTAGCGGGGCGCCGCCATGGCCGCCTCCCAGACCTCACCCTCCTGGCATTCGCCGTCCCCGAGCATGACGAACGAGCGGACGTCGCGATTGGTCAGGCGGGCACCGAGGGCGATGCCCATCGCGGCCGAGATGCCCATCCCCAGCGAGCCGGTCGACATGTCGAGCCCGGGCAGACGGGTCATGTCGGGGTGGCCCTGGAGCCGGGACCGGGCCGCGTCGAAGGTCAGCAGCTCCTCGACCGGGAAGTAGCCGCGGAGGGCCATCGCCGCGTACAGGCCGATGGACGAGTGGCCCTTCGACAGGATGAACCGGTCGCGGTCCGCCCAGCCGGGCTCGTCCGGCCGGATCCGGAGGAGGTGGAAGTACAGGACCGCCAGGATGTCGGCCGCGGACAGGGGTCCACCGATGTGGCCGGCCCGGGCGTGGTTCACGGTCCGGATCACCTCGACCCGGATCCGCCGGGCGGCCTCCCGGAGGCGGTCCAGGTCGGGCGGCGCGACGCCGATCGCGGCCGTCACGACGACGACTTCGATTCGTACGAGCCCGGGACGACGGGCGGGGAGAACAGGCAGACGAGCTCGAGCGGCTCGGGGCCATCGGCCTCTGTCGCGTGGAACGTGCCCGGCGAGACGTGGACGACGACCCCCGGCTCCACCTCCGCGACCCCGTCGGGGGTCACGATCCGGCCACGGCCGGCCGCGCAATAGATCGTCTCCTCCTCGGCCGGGTGGACGTGGCCCTCGGGTCGCGAGCCGGGCGGGAAGACCGAGACGCCCATCGAGACGTTCCTGGCCGCGCTGTTGGTGGGACCGAAATACGAGTGCCAGGTGCGGCCGGGGAGGGGGACGATCTCGGCCTCGGAGCGGGCGACGCGTTTGATCATCAACACAACCTCGCGAAGCGCGGCGGCAGTCACCGACAGAATAATCGATTATCGAGAGTAGTGCCAGTCAGCACCTGGGTCAAGGGCCCGTGACCATGAGAAGAGGCCCTCCGCCGTTGGCGGAGGGCCTCTTCGACCTGTCTCAGACGGGCCGCTGGCTGGTTACCACTCACACTCGTTGGGCGGGTCTCCAGGCTCGCAGGAAGCCTCGGTCTTGATCAGCTCGATGATCTCGGCCGCCCGGTCGGCGTCGAGGATGACCGGCGTGCCGGCCGTCCCATCGGCTCCGAACGGGGTGTACGACTGGACGACGTTGTTCACGCCCCCGTCGCTGTACGCGCCCGTGCCGGTGATGCCCTCGTAGTCGATGTCCTTGCCCTCGCGGATGAGGGCCAGGCACTCGGCGTACGTGTAGCAGGTCTCGCCCGGCGCCTCACCGACCTCGTGCATGGCAACCGCCCAGTCACTCGCCTTGTACGAACCGCCGGCCTCGACGGCCAGGGCCGTCTGGACGAGCAGGTCGTAGGTCGAGAAGTGGTAGAGGCCCGTGGGGTCCGCATCCTCTGGGGCCGTGTGGGTCGCGTTCCTCCACGCCTCAGAGAAGAAGTCCCAGGCCGGGGTGGTCTCGTTGTACGAGAAGGCCGCGAAGCCGATCCCCTTCTGCGAGGCGATCGGGGCAGTGCCCAGCGTCCCGATGAACTCGGTCTGGATCCAGCCGGTCTCGCCGATCCAGTTGAGCGACAGGCCGGCTTCCGCCGCCGCCTTGATCAGCGCGGCCGACTCGACCGACCCGGCCTGGACGATGACCGCGTCCGGGGCGAGGGCGGCGATTCGCTGGGCTTCGGCGCCGTAGGACGCCTGCTCAGCCTGAACGTCGATTCGTGCCAGGACCTCGATGCCGACGGCATTCGCGGCCTTCACCGCCGCGTCTGCCGCGAGCTGGAAGCCCTCGACCTGCGTGGCGAAGATGACGATCTTCTTGGCGTTGATCGTCTCGGCGTACAGGATCCCGGACATGCCGAGCGCCTCGTCGAGGCCCTGTGCGCGGAAGATCGGCTCCGCCGCCTTCCCGCCGAGGTTGCCGGGGATGGCCCCGCCATGGACCGAAGGTCCGAGCGGCGAATCGTTCTCCTCCCAGTACTCCATCATGTACTCGCGGTAGGTCCGGTACTGATGGGCGATGCTCACCACGATCTCGGCGCCGCGCTGCTCGAGGCAGGTCTTCGCCGCCTGGCCCTCGTGGTCATCCCCGATGTCCTCGGACACGAGGGTCCAGGGACGGCCCAGCGGCGGGTCGTCGTTGATGACCTCGTTGATCGGGAAGGCCACGTCCTCGGTGAGTGACTTGCCGTACGCCGCGAACGATCCCGTGTAGTACGCCAGCTCGCAGACCACGACGGGCTCGGTCGAGGGCGGCTCGCTGGTGCTCGGGGTGCTCGTGGCTGCCGCCGGTGTGCTGGGCGACGGAGTGCTGCCGCCGCCGCACGCGGCGGCGGCCAGGGCGAGCACCGTGATGCCGATCGTGGTGCGGGCCCATTCCGTTCTACCGACCGTCATTGCGTTCCTCCTCGTGTTGCTTACCCCACACGCGCGGTTCGTCAGATCCGGTATCCCTCCTTGAGCTGCTGGGTTGTCAGATCAGCTGCCTGCATCACGGCGAACGCCTCGCCAAGGCTCAGGACCATCACCCGGTCGGCGACCTGGAGCGCCTTGGTGGCGTTCTGCTCTGCGAGGACGATGGCGACGCCCCGGGACTCGTGGATCTCCCTGACCTTGTCGAAGAACTGGTCGACGTAGAGCGGCGACAGCCCGGCCGTCGGCTCGTCGAGGAGCAGCACCCTGGGGTCCTGCATGAGGGCCCGCGCGCAGGCCAGCATCCGTGACTCACCGCCGCTCAGGGTCCCCGCCGACTGGGCCTGCCGCTCCTTGAGTGCGGGGAACAGCCCGAAGATCTCGGCCAGCCGCTCGTCGCGCGAGCGTCGGCCGATCATCCCGCCGACGTTGAGGTTTTCGAGCACGGTGAGATCGACGAACGTGCCCTTCTCCTGGGGCACGTAGCCGATCCCTCGACCGGCGGTCTCGTGGGGGGGCAGCGTCGACACGTCCTCGCCCTGGAACCGGATCGTCCCGGTCATGAGGGGAATGAGGCGCGCCAGCGTCGCCAGCAGGGTCGTCTTTCCGGCTCCGTTGGCTCCCAGGACCGCGAAGATCTCGTCACCGACCGAGAAGTCGAGGCCCTTGAGGACGGTGACCCCGTGGTAGCCGCTGCGCAGGCCCTGGATCTCGAGCGTGACCGGGCGGGCTGTCTCAGACATGGCCCTCTCCCAGGTACTTCTCTACGACGGTCCGGTTCTCGCGGATCGTCTGCGGGGCGCCGCGCAGGATCACGCTCCCTTCGGCCATGAAGAGGACCTCGTCGCAGAGGTTCCAGATGACGTTGAGGTCGTGCTCGACGATCACGACCGAGGTGCCGCCCGCGGCCAGGTCCCTGATCACGGTCATGACCTTGTCGGTCAGGTCGGCGGGCAGGCCGGCCGTCGGCTCGTCGAGCAGCAGGAACCGGGGCTTCAGGAGCAGGCAGCGGACGATGTCGAGGAGCTTCTTCTCACCAGCCGACAGCGCGAAGCTGGGCGGGTCGTCGAAGCCGAAGTAGTCGAGGTGGCGCCGGATCTCGGCCTCGTGCCGCTCGAAGACCGTCCGCTCGCTGAAGATCCGATGCGGCTGCTCGTACCGGGACTCGGCGACGGCGAGCAGGAGCGAGTCCCAGATGGTCAGCTCGGCGAAGTCCATGATCACCTGGTTGCTCTTCACCACGCCGTGCTGCGCCATCCGGTGGGCGGGCAGGCTCGAGAGCGCCACCTCGCGTCCATCCGGTGGAACGAGGGAGATCGTCCCACGGTCGAGCGGGGTGGAGTGCATGATCATTCGCATCAGCGTCGTCTTGCCGGCGCCGTTAGGCCCGATGAGACCCTCGATCGGCCGGTTGCCCAGGACGAGGTCGTCGACGTCCACGACCACGCGGCCGGAGAAGCTCTTCACGGACCCCTGGACGCGGATCCGGGGACGGGTCACGGCGACGGCGTCGATGACGTCAGCGACCATGCAGCCGCCTCATCAGCTTGTCGCGTCGCATGTCGCCGAGCAGACCAAGTGGCCGGAACAGCAAAACGATGATCAGGGTCAGCCCGAACGCGGCCTCTCGCAGGACCGGGATCGCCTGCGTGTACCAGTCCAGGGGGAGCGGCAGGTAGGACTGGACGACGATGTCGAACAGCCCCACGGAGAGGATCACGCCCACGACCGCTCCCCAGACGCGGGCCGTGCCGCCCAGCACCAGCCCGACCATCGCGGCGAGGGTGACGTTGACCCCGATGTTGCCGATGTCGAGGAAGCGCACCATGACCCCGTTCATCGCCCCGAGGAGTCCCATCGCGGCTGACGTCACGGTGAACAGCCAGAGCTTGGCCCGGAACGTCGACTTCCCCAGGCTTCGGGTCAGGGCCTCGTTGCCGCCCACGGCGATCAGGAGGCGCCCGTATGGCGAGCGGTGGACCCGCCAGCCGTAGACGAGGATCGCGGTGACGACGACGGCCGTGATCATCAGCCACAGGAGCTCGTTCTCCTTGACGCGGCCGATGTCGAACGGGAAGCCGAGTCCTCCCATGCCCCGCGCGCCGCCGGTGAGATCGTCCTCGGTCGTCGCCAGGAGCTGGATGGCGGTGGCGAATCCGAGCGTGACCACGAGCACTCCGTCGGTGTCGAGTTCGGCGATCAGCCAGCCGACGATGAGCCCCGCGACACCGGCGACCAGCGTCGCGGCGGCGGCGCAGACGAGGAACTGCCACGGATCCGCGAATGGCCAGTCGACTCGGACATACAGCACGCCGAAGGTGTACATCCCGAGGCCCCAGAACCCGACGACGCCGAAGTTGGCGATCCGGGCGAGCCCCAGCTGGAGGTGGAGGAGCAGGCCGAGGCCGATCACCATCACGACCTCGAACAGGCCCGTGATCAGGAAGGCATCGAGCCAGTCGAGGTTCACCTGGCTACACCTTCGCCGTCTCGGCGACCCGCTGGCCGCGAACCCTCAGGACGACGATGAAGGCGACGATCAAGACCAGCTGCGCGTACAGGACCTGGTCGAACGTGAGCGCCATGGCGGCCAGCGCCACGCTCGTGCCGACGCCGACGAGGATGACGCCGCCCAGCCCCCAGCTTCCGCCCACGAGGGCCACCATCAGGATCATGAGGAACTGGCGCCACCCGAGCAGCGGCGCAACGTTCGACCCGACGCCGTAGAACGCGCCCGCCAGCCCGCCGGCCACACCGGCGATGAACCAGATGAGCACGGTCACCACGAGCGGCCGGATCCCGCTTACCTGGGCCAGCCCCTCGTCGCTTGCCAGGGCCCGGATCTTCAGGCCGAGGTTGGAGCGTTGGATGAACAGGTATAGCAGCAGGGCGAGCACGGCGACGCTGGCAAGGGCGAGCAGACGGAACGAGCTGACGCCGACGCCGAGGACCAGGATCGTGTCGGGCGGCGGGACGTCGTAGAACCGGACCGGATAGCCGAAGACGAACTGGAGGCCATGCCGCAGGAAGATTGACAACCCGAACGAGATGATGATCAGCTCCAGCACGCCCACGCCTCGTTGCCTGGCAGGCCGGAAGACCAGCAGGTAGCTGGCCACGCTGACAAGTCCCGCCAGCAGCCCCGCAGGGATCAGAACGGTGTAGAAGTTCAGCTCGAAGGTCGTGTTGGCCCACATCCCGAAGTACGCCCCCAGGGTGATCGTCTCGGAGTAGGCGACGTTGATGAGGCCGGTGAGGCGGTAGAGCAGGGCGAAGCCGATCGCGGCGAGTACGAGCGGCGCATGCTCGGTGAGCCCGATGACCAGGCTCTGGGTGATGAACTCCATCACCGCCTGCCCGGCCCACGGGCGCGCCGACGATCACCGGCCACGGCGGTGCCGAGGACGTGGTCCGCTGTGTCCGCCAGCCATGCCGCTCTGGTCATCGTCCGCCTTCGGGAAGGAGACAGCGGGGCGCGACCGCTCCGATTGATAATCGATTGAACAATGATCGATTATCGAGGATAGTAGACGCCTGCTTCCGGCGACGCAAGTGAGAATCCGGGACCCCCGGCGCCGAGGGGAAGGGCCGAAGGTCACCATGGCGACGCACCGGCGAGCCACCCAACCGCGAGTGGCAAGGAGGCGTCATGGCCAACCGCCCGCGTCCGCGCCCGGTGCCGGGTTGTGGTCTGGGCTCAGCGGGGCCGGAGGTCCGGATCCGGAAGGACAAGGTCTCGGATCGCCGCCTGGAGGTCGTGATACGACTTGATGAACGAGCGGAGCGTCCGCGCGCTCGGGCCGAAGGCCTCGAACTCGTCCGGCGCCAGGCCATCCGGCTCGTAGGCCCGGCGAAAGTCCGGGATCCGGTCGAGCATGTCGGCGATCAACGCCGGATCGACGGGCTCGTCCATCCGGGGCTCAGGGTCGATGCCGCTGGCGTTGAACCGGACCTGCCAGGCATGGGGCATGGTCATGCTGACGTCGCCGCCGACGAGCTCGGTCCAATGAAGCCGGTGACGGTAGGCCGCGGCGAGGAGGCGCGAGCGATAGCCGCGCTCCCGGAAGATGCCGTAGGCGCGCTTGAAGGCCGCGATGCCGGCCCAGTTGGGCGCATCGGGGTGGACGGCGACGTCGTCCCGCTCGACGAGGACCTTCATCCAGTCATCGAGACGGCCGATCATGATCGTCACGATCGGCGACATCGAGGCCGTGTCGCCGCCGCCGGCGACCCGCCGGGCGAGGCCGCGCTCGACCGCCTCGGCAGCGGCGATGGCCTGGGGCACCGAGAAGCTGACCGTCGAGTTGATGCTGATCCCGAGCGCCGTGGCCTCCTCGATCCCGGCGAGGCCGGCCGCCGTGCACGGGAACTTCACCTGCATGTTCGGGCCCAGGGCGTGGAACCGGACCGCCTGCTCCACCATCCGGGCGGGGTTGCGATGGTTGGCCGGGTTCGTCTGGAGCGACAGCCGGCCGGCGAGCCCGTTGGCCCGATCGAAGGCCGGCTCAAGGACGGCGGCGCCGCGGGCCGCCATCTCCTCGACGATGGCCCAGGTCAGATCGACCTCGGACCAGTCAGGGTTCGCCGCGGCCAGCTCGTGGACGCGCGGAACCCAGTGGCTGCTCTCCTTCTTCAGGACCTCGAGGACGATGCTCGGGTTGGAGGTCGCGCCGGTCGCCCCGCGCTCGACGGCGTAGGTCAGCTCCTCGACGGCACACGAGTCATTCCAGTACTGGGTTGGCGTGGCCCGAACCATCCGGAGGAGGGGGCTGTCGAGGGCGATGCTGACCATGATGGATCTCTCCTTCGGTTCCGTCCGCAGTATCATCGATCATCGATTGTCAGTCCGCAAGGGTCGCCCGGTTCCCTTGACTGCGGCCCGCGCGAAGCCTACTGTTATCGACAATCGATTATCGATGTAGCGGCAAGCTCCACCGCTCACGAACCCATCGCGAAGCGTCCCTGGAGACGTGCATGGCCGAACTGGTCACCGGCGAACGCATCGGATGCGTCGGCGCAGCCCCGTCCGCTCCAGGGTGGCTGTCGATGGCGTCGGGTCGGGCGTAGGCGGGCGCCTGTGGCCACCGTCGTCCTCCTCGGCACGCTCGATACCAAGGCCGACGAGCTCGCCTTCCTTCGGGAGTGCGTCGTCGTCAATGGCTGCGAGGCCGTCCTCGTCGACGCCGGGGTCAGGAGCGAATCGCCTCTCGCCGACATCTCGGCGGACGAGGTCGCGGCGGCCGCGGGCGAGGATCGCGCCGGGCTGGCCGCCGCCGGTAACCGCGGCTCGGCCGTCGAGGCGATGACCCGCGGGGCCACCGAGATCGTGCACCGGCTCCATGCCGCCGGCCGCCTCGACGCGATCCTCGGGATCGGCGGGTCCGGCGGGTCGTCACTCGTGTCGGCGGCCATGCAGGCCCTGCCGCTGGGCGTCCCGAAGCTGCTCGTTTCGACGATGACCTCGGGAGATACCCGGCCGTATGTCGGCTCGAGCGACATTGCCCTCCTGAACCCGGTCGTGGACCTGGCCGGGATCAATCGCATCTCGGAACGGGTCCTCGCCAACGCCGCCGCGGCGGCGACCGGCATGGCCCGGGCCTCGGCCGCGTTCGAGTCGAGGATCCCGCGGCGCCCCGTCATCGGGGCGACGATGTTCGGCGTCACGACGCCGGGGGTGACCGCCGCCCGCGAGCTCCTCGAGGCCAGGGGCTACGAGGTCCTCGTGTTCCACGCCAACGGCGCCGGCGGCCGGGCCATGGAAGCACTCATGCGGGCGGGCGTCATCACCGGCGCCCTCGATGTCACCACCACGGAGCTGGCGGATGAGCTCATCGGCGGGGTGCTGTCGGCGGGCCGGGACCGACTCGAGGTCGCCGGAGCCCTGGGCCTGCCGCAGGTCGTCTCGCTTGGCGCGCTCGACATGTGCAACTTCGGGCCGAAGGACACGGTTCCGGAGCGGTTCGCTGGCCGCAGCCTTCATGTCCACAACGCCGCGGTCACCCTGATGCGGACGACCGAGGCCGAATGCGCCGAGCTCGGGCGGCTCATCGCCCGCAAGCTGAATCGGGCCACCGGCCCGCTGGCCGTCTTCATCCCGCTCGGCGGGATCTCGGCCATGGCGACGCCGGGCGGCCGATTCCACGACCCGGCCGCGGACGCGGCCCTCATCCGGGAGCTGAAGGCCGCCCTGCGGCCCGACGTGGAGGTGGTCGAGCTGGCCGCCGATATCAATGATCCCGCCTTCGCCACAGCGATGGCCGAGCGGCTCGACGCGGCCTACCGCGCCTGGGCCGACGCGAGGGTGGCGATCGAACGAGCACAGGAGGACGTGCATGCGGCGCTCCCCACCGATGCCGCGACCGACGTGGCCATGACGCGTCCCGGGCGAATCCGACAGGGCGACGCCGCGGGCCGGGCGGCCCGAGCGGCGATGCCGAGCAGCAGGTAACGAAGGAGGAACCAGCGGTGCCCCTCAGGGAAGAAGTCCTGGACCAGTTCCTCGGGGACGAGACGTTCCCGGTCGACTGGACCTCGGAGACCGAGAAGCTCCTCTTCTGGGTCTACGACGACCTCCATTGCCCCAAGCCGCTCAGCCCGATGTACGAGGACATCGGCGGCTGGTGGCTGTCGTGCGACCACATGTTCCGCCGCTTCGGGACGCCGTTCGCGACGGACTGGATCTACAAGAACATCAACGGCTACCTGTACACGGCGGCGATCCCCGCCGAGGCCGGTCTCGAGGTCGTGACCCAGGAATATGACCTGGCGACGCGACCCGTCGTCCCGCAGGGCCACGATGCCGCCTACGCCGGAAAGATCGGGGCCTACCTCGGCGCCGTCCTGCCCGTCTACGGCCAGAACTTCACCGACTGGTGGCGCACCCGGTTCGTGCCCGAGATGCAGCGGAACTTCGACTACCTCGAGGGGCTGCTCGAGAAGAAGGCCGACCTGAGCCTCGCCGAGACGGCGGTCCTGCTCGAGGACGCCATCGACATGCACGACCGCCACTGGAAGATCCACTGGATGCTGAACTTCGCCCAGCTGTCGGCGACACTCAACCTCCGGGCGGTCATGGAGAAGACCCACGGCAAGATCGACGAGGTCCTCCTGGGGCGGCTCCAGAACTCGGCCAACGACCGAAACTGGGACAAGATCCGGGCCCTCTGGGAGATGAAGGAGGAGGTCAAGGCCGACGCCGAGCTGGCGCGCGCCTTCGACAGCCCCTCGGCCGTCGCGATCCTGCCGGCCCTCCAGGCCACCGAGCGCGGCCGACGCTTCGTCGACGAACGGGTCGTGCCCTACCAGAAGGAGTTCGGCTGGCACGCCGTCTGGAGCCACGAGTTCATCTTCCCGAGCTTCCGGGAGGACATGATCCCGGTCATCCAGCTCGTTCGCGACCAGTACGCCTCCGACTACGACTACCCAACCAAGATCGCCGCCCTCAAGGCCGACATCGACGGCGCCGCCGTTGAGATCCTCCAGGGCCTCGAAGGCGAGGCGCTCGAGGAGATGCGGGCCGCCAACGAGATCAACCTCAAGATGGCCCCGCTCACCCCGGACCATCACTTCTACATCGACCAGGGCGCCAACGCCCACGTCCGCCTCGTCCTCATGGCCCTCGGCGAGAAGCTCGTCGCGATGGGCGTCCTGGATCGCCCCGACGACGTGATCCTGTTCCACTACAACGAGCTGCGGGCCTTCATCGGCAACCCGACCGGCATCGACGGCCGGGCGATCGTCGCTGCGGCCCGATCGAGGCGGGCCGAGGCCGAGAAGATCCGGCCGAAGGACTGGGTCGGCACCGTGACCGCCACCCAGCTGGCCTTCCCGTACCTGAACCTGTGGGGCTTCCCCGACAAGTTCTACCGCTCGAAGGAGCAGGAGTTCGGGGTGGTCAAGGGCATCGCCGGCTCGCCCGGCGTGGTGGAGGCCACCGCCCGGGTCGTGATGTCCGAGGCCGAGTTCGACAGCCTCCTCGAGGGCGAGGTCCTCGTCTGCGAGATGACGAACCCCGCCTGGCAGGTCCTGTACGGGAAGATCGTCGCGGTCGTCACGGATGCCGGCGGGACCGTCTCCCACCCGGCCGTCCTGGCCCGCGAGTACGGCATCCCGGCGGTGGTCGGGTCGTCCGTGGCCACGACCCGGATCAAGACCGGCGACCGGTTGCGGGTCGATGGCAATGCCGGGGTCGTCGAGATCCTGTCTGCCGTGCCCGCCGCCGTCGGCATGAAGGACTGAGCGAACCGCCATGACCCGCGACGCCGCGATCTCGCGGAGCGTCCTCAGCGCCCAGGTCAAGGAGCGCCTCCTCGAGGCGATCCTCGACGGGCGGTATCCGCCCGGAGCTCGAATCGTCGAGACCCGGGTCGCCCGGGAGCTCGGCACCAGCCAGGCGCCCGTGCGGGAGGCTCTGCGAGATCTCGAGGCCCTCGGGGTCGTCGAGACCACCGCCTTCCGGGGAGCTCGCGTCCGCCGCCCGTCGGCGGCCGAGCTCCTGGAGGCCTTCGAGATCCGAGCCGAGCTCGAGTCCCTCGGCGCTCGCCTCGCGGTCAGCCGCCTGACGGACGCCGATCTCGACGAGCTCGCCGGCTACGTCGACCAGATGCAGGCGGCGGCCGTGGCCGGTGACACCCGGGCCGAGGCCACCGCCGACGCGTCGTTCCACGGCCGCATCGTCGAGCTGGCCGGAAACGCGACGCTGGGCCGCGTCTGGCGGACCCTCGAGCCGTTCTCCCGGACCTACATCACGATCGTCGCCCCCGGCGCCGATCGACGGCGGATCGCCGATGAGCATCTGCCGGTCCTCGACGCCCTCCGGCGGCGAGATCCGGAGCTCGTGGGTCCCGTCCTCCACACCCACTTTGCCAACGCGGCGGCGATGCTCGGCAGCCTCTGGCCGAGCACGCCGCCGAAGCCCGTCGCGGCCAGCGCCGCCGCGTCGCCCGCCACGGGACGGCTCACCCCGGCTGCGGTGGCCGGCGAGTGAGCGGCGTGGCGATCAGCCTTCGAAAGGAACACATGAACCAGCAGCTCCAGCTCTCCGAGCAGATGTCGGCCGGGGCGGCCAGTCTGCGAGTCGACGTCTACGGCGGCGAGCCGCGTGACCACGTCCTAGATGACCTGACCTTCCTCAACTACCGGCTGGCCGACGTCCGGATCTCGCCGGCGGTGACACTGTCCGAGCCGGACATCGTCTGGCGCCAGGACGGCGAGAAGGCCGTGACCTACGACGGGCGGACGATCCGGTTCGCCGGGCCGTGGCCGGCGGGGCCGATCCAGAAGGTCGTCGTGGCGATGCTGGCGCTGCGGATGGAGGACGTCGGGCTGCACGCGTCGCACAGCGCCGCGGTCAACTATCGCGGCCGGACCTTCCTGTTCCTCGGCGGCGAGTCGAACCACGGCAAGAGCATGGGGCTCATCGAAGCCGGCGTTCGGGGCGGCCTCCAGGTCGCGTCCGAGACGACGGTCATCGACGAGGCCGGTCGAGCCGCGATGGGCTCGGTCGAGCCGTTCCTCGTGAAGCGGACCGAAGGGACCGAGCGGTCCGACAAGGCGGCCCCGAACCGTGGCGTCGAGAAGTTCTGGGGCGAGATGCCGTCCTGGGGCAGGTACGACGGGACGCCCGAGATCGAGCTCGTGATCGTGCCGGCGATCGACGGCAACTTCGATCCGGCGACGAACCGCCTGATCCCGTTCGAGGCCCAGTTCCAGTTCCTCCACTCGCTCCAGAACTACTTCCTCACGAACGAGCTGCTGGCGCCCGGGCAGGCGATGCCGCTCGTCGACACGGACGCGCTTCGCCGCCGCCGGGCCGCTTTCGTCGCCAAGTTCTGCGAGCGGCCGTTCTACTTCATCCGCGCGGCGACGCCCCAGGTCCTGCTCGACGAGGTCGAGAAGGTCCTCGACGGGGTCGAGTAGGTCCTGTAGGCCCGATCGATGCGACCATTCGGTTACCTTCGCCCGACCTCGATCGCCGAGGCCGTCGCGCTGCTCGAGGCGCACGGGCCGGACGCTCGCGCCATGGCCGGCGGCACGGACCTGATCATCCAGCTTCGGGACGGCAGCCGGACCCCGAGCATCGTGGTCGACGTCAAGCGAATCGCCGAGATGCGGCCGGGGATCGCCGAGGTCGACGGCCGGCTCGTCATCGCCGCCACGACGGTCATGACCGACATCGCCGCCGAGCCCCGCATCCGACGGCGATTCGAGGCGCTGGCCGAGGCGGCCGCGGTCGTCGGATCGGTCCAGATACGGAACCGGGCGACCCTCGGCGGCAACATCTGCAACGCCTCGCCGGCGGCCGACACCGCCCCGGCGCTCCTCGTCCACGGCGCCGTCGTCGCCGTCACCGGCCCGGGCGGCCGCCGGCGCATCCCCATCGACGAGTGGTTCGTCCGCTCGGGCGTCACGGTCCTGGGCGCGGGTGAGCTGGTGACGGCGATCGAGCTGCCGATCCCCGCCGCGCGCGCCGCCTCGGTCCATCTCCGCCGGACCCGGCGCCGTGGCCACGACCTCGCCTCGGTGACGCTGTGCTGCGGCGTCGACGAAGCCGGGGTGACGCGCCTGGCATTCGGCAGCGTCGGCCCGCGGCCGTTCCTGTCGGTCGACGCGACGGGCGTCCTCGCCGACCCGACCGCACGAGCCGAGGCGAAGGCCGAGCTCCTCGCGCGGATGCTGGCCGAGGCCAGCCCGTCGGCACGCTCGATGCGGGCCAGCCCCGAATACCGCCTCGCGATGCTTGGCGTCCTCGCCCGCCGGGGCCTCGACATCGCCATCCGCCGGCTCGCGACGCCGCCCGCGGTGGGGCCGGCCGCATGAGCAGCGTCCGCCAGGGGATCCCGATCCAGGTGACGGTCAACGGCCGCGCCCGCGCCTTCGAGGTCGCCGCCCACCACACCCTCCTCGAGGTCCTTCGGGACGATCTCGGGCTGACCGGCACCAAGGAGTGCTGTCTCGTCGGCGAATGCGGGGCCTGCACCGTGCGGCTCGACGGCCGGATCGTCGATTCGTGCCTCGTCCTCGCGGTCGAGGCCGACGGTGGCGAGGTGACGACCGTCGAGGGCCTGGCCCCCAACGGCCGTCTGAATCGGCTCCAGGGGGCGTTCCTCGACGAGGGCGCCGTCCAGTGCGGCTTCTGCATTCCCGGCCAGGTGATGGCGGCCACCGATCTTCTCGACCGCGTCAGCCGGCCGACGCCCGAGGAGATCAATGACGGTCTCGCCGGCAACCTCTGCCGCTGCGGCTGCTACGAGCAGATCCGGGCCGCGGTGATCGCCGCCTCCGGGGAGAGCGCGCCGTGAGTGTCCTCGGCGCCGACGATCGCGCCACGGTCCGCGCCGGACACGCCGAGGCTAGCGCCGGCCGCGTCGGCGACTCGCCGCGTCGGGTGGGCGGGCCCGACCGCGTCACCGGCCTCCAGCGCTACGTGGCCGACTTCCACCTGCCGGACGAGCTCCACGCCGGGCTCGTGACCGTGCCCGTCGCCCGCGCCCGGATCGTGGCGATCGACGCCAGCGCCGCGGAACGGCTCCCCGGCGTCCGCTTCGTCATGAGCGCCGCCGACCTGCCGCAACCGATGCCCCGCTTCGGACCCCAGTTCCAGGATCGTCCGGTCATCGCGACGGGCGAGACGAAGTACCACGGCGACCCGGTGGCCGCGGTGGCGGCCGAGACGCGCGACGTCGTGGCCGAGGCCGCCGCCCTCGTCCGGGTCGAGTACGAGGAGCTGCCGGCCGTCTTCACCGTCGCAGGGGCCCTGGCGGCCGACGCGCCGCTCGTCCAGGACCCGTCTATCCGGCCCAATGACCCACTCGCCGCGACGAACGTCCTGCGCGAGCACCGCGTCGCCTGGGGCGACGTCGACGCCGCGACCGCCGATCTCGTCGTCGAGAACCGCTACACGTTCCCGATGGTCACCCATTTCGCCATCGAGCCCCACGCGTTCGTGGCCGCTCCCGACGGCGACGGGATCGCGGTCTGGAGCTCGATCCAGCACCCGAACTGGCTCCAGAAGGTCCTTGCCAAGCTGCTCGGCATGCCGCTCTCGCGGGTCCGGGTGCTGTCGCCCGACCCGGGCGGTGGGTTCGGGGGCAAGCAGCACACCAAGTACGAGCCGCT
>DASWGY010000224.1:0-8309 GCA_036393495.1 Candidatus Limnocylindrales bacterium | reverse complement strand
GACGTCGAGGAGGCCGCCTCGTGGCGCGGGCGACCGGGACTCTCCGAGGCCTCGCCGAATGATGGCGACCGACCCACCATCTGCCTGGACTCCATGTCCAGTTAGGGTGTCGCTCGGACCGATTGAAGGCGCTCCAGCAGGATCAGCCCTGTGGGCGGGGTCACCCCGCTTGCCCAGTTAGTGTGCCTGACAGCGCTGTGGCACTGCTCGCCGCGACCCTCTGCTGCCGGGCCACGGGCCGGTGCTAGCCGGTGAACAGTTAGCGTGTCGCCCTGAGCTCAGAATCGGGATTTGGAGCGGGAGACGGGGTTCGAACCCGCGACATTCTGCTTGGGAAGCAGACACTCTGCCAGCTGAGTTACTCCCGCTCGGCAGGACCGCATTGTAGCGGCCGCCGATGGCCTCGCCAACGGCGAGGCCGTTGCGTCGGGGGTGGTCAGGGTCAGGCCCGGCCGCGGACCAGGTCGATGAGGCGACCGAGGACCCGCTCGCCGTCGGCCCGCAGGCCGTTGTGCTCGTATTCGTTGGTGATCCAA
This sequence comes from Candidatus Limnocylindrales bacterium, assembly GCA_036393495.1. Taxonomy (GTDB): domain Bacteria; phylum Chloroflexota; class Limnocylindria; order Limnocylindrales; family CSP1-4; genus UBA5189. Next base: position 7,773 of record DASWGY010000224.1, on the reverse strand, counting down.
GGCCGGAGGCCGCGAATCGCGGCGGCCGTCTCTTCGGCGAAGGCCCGCTCGACGTACAGGTCGTTGACGTAGATCGTCGCCGCGACCGGCACCTCGTTGTGGGCCAGGACGTCCGCGTCGTAGAGCCGCGGCCAGACGCGGTCGGCCAGGATGTCGGCCGCCGCCCGATGCGGTCGGAGGTCGCCGTAGTCCTCCCACATCCAGCGGAAGATGTGCTCGGCGGTGAAGAGTCCCTCGGCCTCGATCTCGGCCGGCAGCAGGCGGTCCGACGACCAGCGCGTGGCGCCGCCGTCCGCGTAGCACGACTCATGAAGCGTGGCGGAGATCGGGTTGCGCCCGAATCGCACCCCGGCCTCGGCGTCGTGGAGGAAGGCACTCGACCCGAACGGCAGCTCGAGGACGTGGTGGAGGAGCTCGAAGCCGGCGCTGTCGCCGAGCCACAGGCCCAGCTGCCGGAAGCGGCGCGCCGTCAGCCGATCGCCGGAGGGCAGGCGGACGTCCTCCGCCTCGAGCCGATCGAAGGTCGCGCGCGCGCGCGAACGGTCGTCCGGGTAGCGCTCGAAGTAGGCCCGATTTCGCTCGAGCAGTCGAACGTAGGTCGCGGCGTAGATCTCGTCGACCGGGCGCCCGATCGGCGCAAGGCCGCCGGTGATGAAGGCTTCGCGGAGGCCCTCCGGGGCGATCGAGAGGTAGGTCATCGAGGTGAAGCCGCCGAAGCTCTGGCCCAGGATGCTCCAGCGCTCGACCTCGAGCTCCTGCCGCACGAGCTCCGCGTCGCGGACGATCGAATCCGCCCGGAAGTGGCCCAGGTACTCGGCCTGGTCCGCGGGCGTGTCGCCCGGGATGGCGCTTCCGACGGGTGTCGAGCGACCCGTCCCTCGCTGATCCAGGAGCAGCACCCGGTAGTCCTTGAGGGCACGCTTCATCCAGCCCGTCGGTGGGCTCGTGGGCCGGGCCGCCTCGAAGCCGGGGCCGCCCTGGAGGAAGACGAGGTACGGGCGGTCGAGGCCGTCGGGATCGGCAACCTCGCGGGTGAAGACGCTGACTGCCGGGCCGTCCGGGCGGGCGTGGTCCAGGGGCACGCGGTGATCCCGCTCGGTCAGGACCGCGCCGGGGACTCGATAGGTTGTCGCCATGGCCCGACGATAGCGGATGCGGGCCCGCGTCACCGAACGGCAACCCGACGAATGGTTGCCGGGATCGGGATCGTCCCGTATGCTCCGCCCACAACTGAAGACGACTTATCAAGAGTGGCGGAGGGACCGGCCCGATGAAGCCACGACAACCTACCGGCGCGACGCCGGCAAGGTGCCAAGTCCGAGCAGGCCCTCCGCCTGCGAGATAAGGGAACGACTCGTCACCCTTCCGGACCCGGAGGGGTGTTCCTTTTTCCGGTCCCTTCGTCGATGTCGCTCGGTGCGACTGACGTCGAGGCGAGCCCTGCGCTCACCTCGAGGCGGCGCCCCGGCGATACCTGGAAGGGACAGGCATGAAGCGGTTCTGCGCAGACTGCGGGCATCTCAGCTCCAAGCACGAGGGCTCGGCCGTGGACGAGTTCGCCGGCTCGCACGGTGGCGTCGGCTACGCCTTCTGCGAGGAGATCGTCCGGACCGGCGAAGCGGCGGCCGTGTGCGGCTGCCGGCTGGTCGTCGGCGCCTCGCCCGACGACGGACGGGGGCGACTGTGGCCGACCGACCGGCCGGCGATCGCAACGATCCCGGCTCCCGGGCCGCCGCTCGAGCGGGTGCGCCTCGTCTCGACCGAGGTCACCACAACCGACCCGCTCAACGGACAGCCGGACTTCGAGACCGTCGAGATCGTCTACGTCCCCGTCGATCGCCTCGTCGACACGAAGTCGCTCAAGGCCTACTGGCGCTGGTGGCGCGGCCGGGGCGCCTCGATGGAGCGTCTCTCGACGCTCGTGGCCCAGGACGTGGCCCTGGCGACGAAGGCAACGTCGGTGACGGTCACGGTCCTCGAGGCGCCGCGCGGCGGCATCTCGATCGAGGCGACGGCGACGATCGGCCGGACGGCGCCGCGCGGCGCCCGTTCACGGGGTGCGGAGCGCAATGGTCACGTGCCCGCCGCCGACGGGCTTCGGCCGTTCGTCCCCGTTCCGGTGCGCGACGCCTGACGGATCCGCCAGTCGGGGAGGGCCTGTCCCTCCAGCCACCGGCCGGGCTCGATCCGGCGCCGAATCAGCGCTGCCTGGCCGGCGTTGATCGCGACCTCGGGCGGCACGGGATGGGACAGGAAGAAGGGCATCGACTCCGTGTAGCCGTAGGCCCCGACATCGAGGACGGCGACGAGCTCGCCGACCGCCGGCACCGGCATCGCGGCCTGCGCAGCGAGGATGTCGAGCCCCGAGCAGAGCGGGCCGGCGATCGTCACCGGGAACGACCGCGTGCTCGAGGCGGCGCTGGCGCCGAAGACCCGGATCCGGTGCTCCTGGCCGACGAGCACGGGTCGCAGGACGTGGTGGATGCCGCCGTCGAGGACGACGACGTGGGTGCCGTCGACCGACTTGCGGTCGACGACCCGGGCGAGGTAGGCGCCCGCAGGGCCCACGAGGAATCGGCCCGGCTCCAGCAGGATCCGGGCCTCGCGAGTCGTGGGGTCCGAGGCGAGACCGGCGGCGAGCGCTTCGAGGCGAGTGCCCAGGGCCGCCAGGTCGAGCGATCGGTCGTCGAGGTCGTAGGGGATCCCGAGTCCGCCCCCGACGTCGACCAGGCGCAGCCGGAAGCCGACCCGGGTCGCCAGGCGCGTCGCCTGGTCGACGGTGCGTTCCACGTGATCGCCGATGACGTCGGCATCGACCACGTTCGAGGCCCCGAAGGCGTGGAGCCCGAGGAGATCCAGTTGGGGCGATCGGAGCGCCACGCGGGCCGCCCGCTCGAGGTCTTCCTCGGCCATGCCGAACTTGCCGGCCCCGTCGTCACCGACGAGCCGAACCCGCTCGAGCCCCACCGCCGCTGGCACGGCAGCTCGCAGCAGCACGGGCACGATTCGGCCGGCGGCGGCCGCGATTCGCTCGAGCCGCGCCAGCTCGCCGAGCGATTCGAGGGTGATCGCGCGGATCCCGAGCCCGACCGCCGCGGCGAGCTCATCGTCGCGCTTGCCGGGCCCGGTGAACACGATCGATCCGGGTGAGATTCCAGCCCGGGTCGCGACCTCGAGCTCGCCGCCGGAGGCCACATCGGCCCCGAGCCCGAGGCGCCCCAGGTGATTCACGATCGCGAGGGCCGGGTTGGCCTTGGTCGCGTATGCCAGCTCGAAGGCCGGGGGCAGGATCGCCCGGAGCGTCGCGACCTGGCGGTGGATGACATCGAAGTCGTACGCGTATAACGGCGTCCCGAACTCGGTGGCGAGCGTCTCAGGTTCGACGCCGCCGAGGCGTCCGTTGCGGATGATCTCGTTCCGAGCCGGCGGCCGGCCCCGACGCGGGCGGTCGACGGGTGGGTCGGATGGATCGGGCGGTCGGAGACCCTGCGGCCCCCGACTCCCCCTGGCTGTCGCGGTCATCGGAGCGCCTCTTCGAGCGCGGCCCGGGCGTCGGTCCGCGCGTCGCGGTCCTTCACGATGACCGCCGTCGAGATCCCGAGGCCGTGGGCGCGGCCGAATTCGGACGCCACGCCACGAGTCCCGGGGACGACGACCGCCCACTCCGGGATGGCCAGCGGGGCGTCGGGCGTGCCCTCGATCAGCTGCTCGCGAACCACGTCATACAGTCGCGACGTGCCGGTCAGGACGACGCCGGCGGCGAGGACGGCGCCACGGCCGACGAGAACGCCCTCGTAGAGTCCGCAGCCAGCGCCGATGAAGGCCTCATCCTCGACGATCACAGGCCGTGCCCCGGGCGGCTCGAGGACCCCACCGACGATGACTCCGGCCGCCAGGTGGACCCGAGCCCCGATCTGGGCGCACGAGCCCACGAGCACGTGGGAATCGATCATCGTGGCCTCGCCGATCCAGGCTCCGACGTTGACGAATGACGGCGGCATGATGACGACCCCCGGCTCCAGGTGCGCGCCGGCCCGCAGGCTCGTGCCGCCGGGGACGATCCGCCAGGGCCGCCCGGCCTCGGCCGCGGCCCGGGCGTCGGGTCCATCCCCGAGGCGCTTGGGTGGCAGTGCCGCCCGATCCGCGAAGGCGAACGGGCCGACCTCCCAGCGTCGCTCTCCACGCTCGGCGAAGAGCGCGAGGATCGCAGCCTTGACAGTCGCGTCGACGCGCCAGCCTCCCGGTGCCACCGGATCAGGCTGCGCCGCCCGGACGACGCCGCCGTCGAGGAGATCGAGGATCTGTCGGGGATTGACGGCCCGAGCGGGGTCACGGTCCGGCGCGGGCGCCGTAACGAGCGCGCTCATGCCTGGACTCCCGTCCGCTGGATGAGGCTCCGGGCCGGCTCCCGGCCGCCGCCGTCGATGAGCCCGACGTCCCTGAGGACGCCGTGCAGACGGGTGCGGTCGGCCTCGACGAGCGGCTGAAGGGGCAACCGGAGGGTGTCCGCCCGCAGGACGCCCATCGCCGCCAGGGCCGCCTTCGCGGGCACCGGGTTCGGGCCGCCGCGGAAGTTGACGAGGAAGAGCGGCAGCCAGCGGTCGTGCGTCCGTCGGGCGGTCTCCCAGTCGCCGGCCCGGGCGGCGGCGCACAGCGAGACCATCTCGCCCGGGATCTCGTTGCTCGCGACCGAGATCACGCCGTCGCCACCGAGGGCCAGCACGGGCAGGGCCCAGGCGTCGTCGCCGGCGAGGACGGCCACGTCGCGGGGTCGGTCGCGGCAGATCACAGCGATCTGCTCGAGGTTGCCCGACGCCTCCTTGATGGCCACGATCCGGGGGTGCTCGGCGAGCCGCAGGAAGACGTCGGCCGGGACGTTCGTCCCGGTCCGCGACGGGACGTTGTAGACGACGACCGGCAGGTCACCCTCGTCGGCGACGGCGCGGTAGTGGGATTCCAGCATCCGACCGTCGGGCCGGTTGTAATAGGGCGCGACGACGAGGGCTGCATCGGCGCCCAGGGCTGCCGCGCGCCGGGTCGCCTCGATCGTCGCCCGAGTGTCATTGGAGCCGGTCCCGGCGACGATCGCGACACGGGCCGAGGACGGCCGCTCGGCGACGACCTCGATCGTCAGGGCGATGACGCGGTCGCGCTCGGCCGGACTGAGGGTCGGGGACTCGCCGGTCGTCCCGCACGGGACGAGCCCGTCGATGCCGGCCAGGACCTGCCAGGCGACGAGGCTGCGGAGCGTCGGCTCGTCGAGCGAGCCATCGGGCGTGAACGGCGTGACGAGCGCGGTCAGGGCGCCGCGAAGCCGGGGAGGGTTGGTGCGGTTGGTGTGATTCATGTCGGGATCTCCTGCTCGGGTGATGGGGATCGGGGCGGCTGGCTCAGAGCGTCGCAACGGCGGCCTCGCGGCTGGGAGCGGCGACGAGGTCCTCGACGGCGAGGTCCTCGACGGCGAGGTCCTGGACGACTGTCGAGAACGAGTGGATGCCGGGCGTTCGAGGCTCTCGATCCAGCCAGTCGGCGGCCGCCAGGGCGCCGGCGACGTAGGCCGACCGATCCCGGGCGGTCAGCCGGAGCTCGACCGACTCGCCGGGGGCATCGAAGCCGACGACGTGCATCCCGGGCGAGGCGCCGGCGCGGACCGAGACGACCTCCAGCTCGCGGTCGCCGGGCGGGCCATCGAGCGCGGCGACGCGGTCCTTCGAGGGATGGGCCGCCAGCACGCGGTCCGCGATCTCACGGGCCGTGCCGGACGGTCGGTCCCGCTTGTCCCGGCGATGCCACTCGACGACGTACGGGTCATACCCGGCGAGGGGGCCGAAGATCTTCGCAGCCGCCTCGACGAGAAGGAGGAAGTGGGCGACGCCGATGCTCAGGTTCGCCCCGACGACCGCCGAGGCGCCGTGAGCCCAGAGGATCTCGTCGACCTCCGATCGTGCCGCATCCCAGCCCGTCGTCGCGACGACGAAGCGGCGACAGCCGGCCGACGCGGCGGCCCGGACGTTGGCCACGACAGCGTCGCCGCGGCTGGCCTCGAACGCGAGGTCGACCCCCTCGAGGTCGATCGGACGGTGCCCGGCGCCCGCCACCGGGCGGCCCAGCAACCGCGGTGTCTCGCCGTCGCGCGCTGCGATCCCGGCCGCGATCGCGCGGCCGAGGTTGCCGTCTCCGAAGACCACTGTCGTCATCTGCCTGTCCTCCACTCGTCATTGGTGGAGGCTCCAGACATGAAGAAACCGCGGTCACCGGTGGTGTCCGCGGCCCCTGGAGCCTCCGCGCCGTGAGGCTCCTGTCGGTCGTCGATGCGCGCCCGTCAGAACCCCGGCGCCCGTCCCTCCCGGTCGGGCCGCCAGGGCTTCTTCATCCACGTCGCTCGGCTGAAGTTGCACATCGCATTGCAATTCTTCCATGCCGAGGCGTCTTCATGCAACCATTCCGTCGGTTGTGTTTCGGTACCGGCCGCCCGGCATAGGACGTTCGGGTCGGGAGCAGGGTGGGCCTCTTGGGTCGTGGCCGGGGTGGTGCGCCGAGTCCACGCTGCGGTGGCTCGTGAACACTCGTCGATCGACCTCGCGCCGACTCCAGCTCGTCCTGCTTCCAGGCGCATGGCTGACGGCGATCATCGCCGCGGTCCTGCTCGTCGGCCTCGCGCCCGTCGGGTCGACGACCGCCGCGGCTCAGTCACTCGTCCCGGCCTGCAATGGCATCAATCTCCGGACGTCGGCCTCGACGAGCTCGACGATCAAGGTCCGCCTGGGGCTCGACAACACACTGACGGTGTCCGGCACGGTCAGCGGGGGGTCATGGGGCACGAGCTGCCCGACGTGGAAGTCCGGCTCAGCCTGGTACAAGGTCACCCACGTCAACGGGGTCACCGTGAGCTCCCGGTACGGCGTCCCGGCTCTCTATGCCGCGACCGGCATCCTGACGGCGGCGCCGACGGCGAAGCCAACGTCGGTGCCATCAACGGCGCCGACGACCCACCCGTCAGTCGCGCCATCGGCAGCGCCGACCTCGCCCCCGACACCGGGGCCAAGCGCTCCCGGCACGACGGCGCTGGCACTGGCCCCGGCCTGTGACGGGATCAACATCCGGACGTCCGCGACGACCCGCTCGACGATCAAGGTCCGCCTCGGAATCACCAGCACGTTGACGGCGTCGGGCACCGTGACCGGGGCCGCCTGGGGGACGAGCTGCCCGACCTGGAAATCCGGCTCGGGCTGGTACCGGATCACCGCCATCAACGGCCGCTCGGTAAGCTCGCTCTACGGTGTCGCGGCGCTCTACGCGGCCACCGGGATCCTCAAGGCGTCGGGCTTGACCGGCCCCGCATCGCTGGCTCCGACCGCCTCTCCGGCGTCAACGGCCGCGCCCACGCCGACTGTCGCGCCCACGCCGACTGTCGCGCCGACGCCGACGCCCGCGCCGACGCCGACGGCGATGCCTGCGCCTACACCGACGCCAACACCGACGGCGACGCCGAGCCCGGCACCGACCCTGGCATCGTCGGACATCGTGCTCGTCCCGGCCTGTGACGGGATCAACATCCGCACCGCCGCATCGACGACATCGACGATCAAGGTCCGACTGGGCCTGAACAACACACTCACTGTCGCCGGAACAGTCACCGGTGCCGCCTGGAGCACGGCCTGCCCGACGTCGAAGGCGGGATCCGGCTGGTACCGCGTGACCCACGTCAACGGCCGGTCGGTGACGTCGCTGTTCGGTGTCTCGGCCCTCTACGCTGCCACGGGAATCCTCACG
>DASWGY010000223.1:0-14598 GCA_036393495.1 Candidatus Limnocylindrales bacterium | reverse complement strand
ACCGCCATCCCGACGTGGATCGTGAGGAGCGGCGCGTTCTGGAGGGCCGGCACGAGGGCCTCGATCTCGGACGGCAGCGACGAGGCGTAGAGGACGAGGAAGGCGGCGACCCCGAGGGGGATCGCGGCGATCGATGCGATCGGGTAGCGGCGGGCCAGGACGAGGTAGCCGCCCACGATCGAGGTCGCGAAGGCGACCGAGAACTCGAAGAGGTTGCCCCACGGCCCCCGCCCGACCTCGATCCCTCGGAGCGTTGCCGAGGTGACGAGGACGGCGAACGCCGCGACCGTCAGCCATCGGGCGATCCCCGACAGGCCCGTCCCGGAGGCAGACGGGGCGGGGCCCGCGGCGTCGGCGGCGGCCCGGGCCCGGACGAATGAGCCGCTGGCGATGCCGGCCCAGGCCGGCGAGGCGCCTGCGCGAGCCGCCGAGAATGCGGCCGCGGCGGCAGCCGCGGCCGCCACTCGCCGGCCATTGGCAAGGAGCACCGCATGGCCGACATAGGCGGCGAAGGCGACGACGAGGAGCACGGTGCCGGCGGCGAAGAGGAGCTGCGAGACGGCGGCCATGGTGTCCTCCGGGACGCGGGTCCGGCCGACGCGGTTCCGACGGGCCCGCCGATGCGGGCTCGCGTCACCCGCCGGCCAGTCAGGCGGCGGCGGCGCCTCCGGGCGGCGGGCCGGCAGGCCGCAGCGCCCGTGCGCGGTTCTCGATCTTGAGGACCAGCCCGCAGTTGCCGCAGGTCGAGACCTGGGCCGGCCGGCCGGTGGCGCACTTGGGGCAGCGGACGAGGAGGTCGTGGCCCCCGACGTCGCAGCGGGTCAGACCGAACGGGAAGACGAGCTGGTCGACCGGGCAGTACGGCTCGCCCGCGGGGTACTCGGGGCGACCGTCCACGAGCAGCGCCGGGCGGGGCGCGATCTCGAGGCTGACCTTCGCTCGCGGCGCCCGCACGAGATAGATGAGCCAGCCGATCACGATGAGCGTCAGGATCGGGCCCGCGGCGCCGATCAGGAGGAAGATCGGCATCAGGCCGATGAGCTCGCCCCAGTCGGGAATGATGAACGGCGTGACGGCATCGATGATGCCCTGCCACAGCTGCTCGAGCGCTTCGATCACGTCGAGATCCTAGCAGTCAGTCCACCTCGGGCGTGGGGCCGCGCGGCGGCCGCCGATGGCCGAACGTCGTGCCGGCCTTCGGGAGGGCCATCGACGCCGGGTGTCCGCGGCGCCCTGCGTTGCCGGGCCGCAGCGAGGATGCCCCGCCGGAGCCACGCCCCGGCGCATCGATCGCCAGCCGCCCGATTCGGCCGGCGAGCCAGGCGGTCCCGGCGGTTCGAGCTCCCTTCGCCGCGACCGCGTCGCGCAGGCCTCGATCGTCGGTGACGACGAGGATGGGCCACGTTCCAGCCGGGCCGTCGGCCGCGAGCTGGGCGGCGACGCCGTCGTCGATGACCTGGTCGGCGGTCAGGCGTCCCGAGTAGCCGACCCGCAACCCGGTGGCCAGCCGGCCCTTGACTCCGCCGACCGGCGGGCCGTCGAAGACCAGGTCGACCACGACTGAGGGCGGGAACGAGGCCCGGATCCTGGCGATGATCGCGCTCGGTGGTGCCGTGGCGGCGCCGCGGCCGCGGGCCAGCGCGTGGACGAGGTTCGATCCGTCGACGAAGACGCGCTCGACGCCGGCCAGCGGATCGCCACTCGGGCCGGCGGCAGCGGTCGCCCGGGAGTGCCGGCGGCTGCCCTTCAGGACCACGTCCCGAGGGGCCGGATGAGATCGACGATCAGCCCGGCGAGCGTCTCGGGCGCCTCCATCCCGACCAAGTGGGCAGCGTCCGGGATGACGACCCGTTGCGCCCCGGGGACCGCCTGCTCCAGCCGAACCGCGGCCGCCAGCGTCCCGCTCGTGTCGAGGCCGCCGACAACGGCCAGCACGGGGATCCTGACCTCGTCGAGCCGCTCGTTGGCTGGCGGATCGAGCGCGACCGGGCTGCCCCAGACGTGATCGGGTTCCAGGAGCGGCCGGTCCATCTCGCGGACCGCCTCGCGGATCCAGCCGGCGGCGCGGCCGGGGCGCTGGCCCGGGCCGTCGACCCAGAGCTGGACCTCGAGCTCGGTCAGGGCGTCGAGGTCGCCAGTCTTCTCGACGGCCTCGATCCGTTCCCAGAGGGCGAGCTCCTCCGGCGTCTCGCCGCCCTCGAAGCCACCGATGCCGCCGCCGACCCAGACGAGCGCGACCGCGCGCTCGGGTGTCTCGATGAGCAGGTCCAGGGCGGTCCGCGCGCCTCGCGAGTTACCGACGAGGGCCGCCTGCCGGACGCCGAAGGCATCGAGGACGGCACGCCCGTCTAGCTGGTGCGAGACCACGACGTCGTCGGTCGTCGAGCGCCCGAAGCCGCGAGCGTCGAAGCGAATGGCCCGGTAGCCGGCGTCGACGAGGAGCGGCACGACGGGGTCCCAGGCCCGGAGATCGGCGACCCAGGCATGGAACAGGAGGATCGCCGGACCGTCGCCATCGGCGACGGCGTTGAGCTGTCCGCCCGGAACGGGCACCGTGCGAATCGTGGTTGGCATCGCTGCGGATGGTAGCCCCTGGTTCCGGCTAGCATCGGCGGGCATGCTCCTCCTCGTCGACCTCGATGGCGTCGTCTATCGCGGCGCAGACCCCGTCCCGGGGATCGCCGCGCTGCTCACCGCCCGGGTGGCGGCCGGCGACGACGTCGTGTACGTCACGAACAACTCGATGCACTACCGGGCCGACTACGTCACCCGCCTGGCGTCGATGGGCGCACCGGTCACGGCCGACCGGGTGGTCAGCTCGCCGCGGGCCACGGCCCTCTACCTCGTCGAGCGGGAGCCGGGGGTGCGGCGAGTCCTGACCGTCGGCGCGTCGGGGCTGGATCGCGAGCTCCGCGACGTCGGGCTGGACGTGGTCGCTGCCGCCCACGTTGCGGAGCGGATGGCGAAGGAGGGTCTCGACGGCTGGGCGGCCGCGGGCCATCCGGACGCGGTGGTAGCCGGGCTCGACCCGCAGCTCACGTATCTCCGGATCGCGGCTGCGGCCGACTGCATCCGGGCCGGCGCGCGGTTCATCGCCACGAACCGAGATCCGGTCTACCCGACCGAGCGCGGGCTCCGACCCGGGGCCGGGAGCGTCGTTGCCGCGATCGAGGCGACCGCCGGCGTGGTGCCCCTCATCATCGGCAAGCCGCAACCGGCGCTCCTCGAGGAGGCGGCCCGGGTCGCCGGCGCGGACCCGCGCGAGGCCGTGGTCATCGGCGACGGGCTGGGCACGGACATCGCCGCGGCCCGGGCCGTGAAGGCTCGGAGCGTCCTCATCCTGACCGGCGTCTCGACGCGGGCCGAGGTCGAGGCGCTTGCCCCCGAGCTGCGACCGACCGCGGTGGCCGCCGATGCCGCGGAGCTCGAGGCGGCGCTCCGGGACCTGGCCGCGGCCGGCTGACGCCGGCTGGCCTCGCCCCCGGCCCGGCTGGCCTGGCCCGCCCGACCGGCCACGCGCCCACGAGACCAGCCCGCGCTATCGCTGGTCGCCCAACTCCGGGATGCCGGCCGCCCAGGCATCGAACGCCGCCCGGAGCGGCCCGAGCGTCGCCTCGTCGGCGAACGCCACATCGAGGGCGAAGCGATCGATGGCCCACAGCTCCCGGAGGGTGAGCCCGATCCGCTCGACGGCGTTGCGGTACTCCTCCGAGAGGGTCAGGTCGCTGACCGTCTGGTCGTCGGTCGAGAGCGTCACCGGGTTGCCGGCCCGGTGGAGGCGGGCGAGCGGATGCTCCGCGACCGTCGGGACGATCGTCGCTTGGGCGTTCGAGGTCGGGCACAGATCGAGGACGACGCGACGTGCCCGGAGCTCGGCCATGAGGTCCGGATCATCGGCCGCTCCCGGGCCGTGGGCGATCCGCTCCGGATTCACCGCCAGGGCCCGGCGGACCTGGTCGGCGCCACCCCACTCGCCGGCGTGGATCGTGGTCCGAAGTCCGCCGGCGTGGGCGGCCTCGAAAGCCCGGGTGTGGGTCATGGGATCCGGAAAGCGCGCTTCCTGCCCGGCCAGGTCCCAGCCCGTCAGGCCGCGATCGCGGAAGCGCGCCGCCGTCTCGGCCAGGACCACGTTGTCGCGCGGCTCGTGGGACCTGATCGCCGTGCAGATGAGGCGAACCTCGATGCGGTGCTCGTGACCCGCCCGCCCGGCGCCCGCGACGACCGCCCCGATCCCATCGGCGAGGGACAGCCCGCGAGCGGTGTGGAGGAGCGGGCCCCACCGAATCTCGACGTACCGGACGTTGTCGGCGGCCTTTGCCTGGACCAGGTCCGCCGTGACCTGCTCCAGGGCCTCGGCGTCCTGCATCAGGGCGATCGGGAGGTCGAACGCTCGGAGGAGCTCGGCCTGGTTGGGGCCCTGGGGCGGTCCGACGAGCGCCGCCGACATGCCCGCCCAGCTCGACGGGGCATCGATGCCTCTCGTCCTCGCGATCTCGAGCGCGGTGTCGACCCGGACCGAGCCATCGAGATGGAGGTGGAGCTCCGCCTTCGGCATCCGCTCCATGAGGCGGACGATCGCATCCGGGAGCGGCCCGCCGGGCGATGTCGCGAATGGGCCGCGGACGTCCTCTCGACTGGGGCCGGCGCTCTGGTGAGCCATCGCCGGCGATGCTACGGCACCGATGGTGGTCATCGCCCGCGGGCGACGATGGGGGTGGCTGGACTCCTCCGCTCGTCGCCTCGTTATGACCAGATCTCGGCCTCGAGGTCGCCCCTTCGTTTTCTTCATGACTCTCGGCGTCATACGCAGTCGCCCGCGGGACGGTCGCGAGTCGCCCGCGGGACGGCCGCGGGTCGCTCGTGAGTCGCCCGCCAATCGCCCGCGGGTCGGCCGCACGATCGCCCGCTCGTCGCCTCCGATTCGTCCGCGGGTCGGCCGCCGGTCGCGCGCGGGACGTCAGTCATTCCCGGGATATGACGCCGAGAGTCATACATCCGACAAGGTGCTTATGAGGCCCGGATTCGGGTCATAACGAAACGGGCGGAGCTGGGCTGCCCCGCGACGGCGAGCGCGAGGCCGCCTACCGCCGCGGTACGCTCCGCGGGTGATCGCTGCCGTGGGTCGGCTCCTGCGTCGCGCCGTCCTGGCGCTTGTCTGGCTCGTCGTGATCGTGGTCATGGCGGTCGCCGGCGCCGGCGTGGTCGCCCAGTGGTCGCACGCGCCTGGGACATCGACCCGCGCCGAGCTGACCTGGGACGGAGACCAGGAAACCGGACCGGCCCTCGATGCCGCACAGGACGCGCTCGGGGCCATCGGCGACGAGGTCGATCGGCTCTCGGTCCTGGCCCGGGGCGCGCTGGGAGCGCTCACGGCCGACGACCAGGAGCCGTTCCAGGACGCCCTCACCGCGGGCGGCACGCTTGCCCGCGAGATCGAGACCGCTTCGACGGCCTTGCGTGGGGAGCTCAACACCCTGCCCGGCGACGACCCGGCCGACGCGATCCGCTACGGCAGCGACGCTCGGGCCCGCCGGGCGACGATGCTGACCGCGCTCGAGGCGACGGTCGGCCTGGCTCGCTCCTGGGCGACGCTGACGGTCGGCAGCCTCGCGGCCTCGAACCTCATCGCCGACCTCACCGGTCACGATCAGACGGTTGCGGAGGCGGCGGCCCAGGGCCGCGATGCCGACTACCTGGCCGCCCTCGTGACGCTGAGCGCGGCCATCCGGACCCTCGACGACGCGGCGGATATCCGGGACGATCTCCGAAACACCTCCGACGTCGAGACGCTCGACACGTGGATCCGCCTGAATCGCCGCTACGACGAGGCCCTGGTCGCGCTGTACACGGCGCTGCGCGATTCCGGGGGGCTGGTCAACGACGCCGTCCGGGAGGCCTACCGCGCGGAAGGCGAGGCCCGGGCCGCGTTGCCCTCCGACGCCCGCGGTCTCGTCGTCATCGTCGCCGAGGTCGGCCGGGGCGGACTCAACCAGGCGGTCATCGCGATCGAGCAGGCTCGTGGCCGCCTCAGGCTGATCATCGAGGCCCTCGAGCCCGTCGAGCCCCTCGGGCCCGGTTAGCCCGCCGGTTCCTGACGTACACTCAGGCCCTCAATCCCGGGCCGTCCGAGAGCGCGCGGACAAGGCCCTCCCAAAGGAGCTGTTTCCGTGCGCCTGCGTGTCACGACCGACCAGCCCTGGGATGTCGCTGCCGACGTCCTGGTCATCCCGATCGTCGGCGAACCTGTCTTCGACGGGCCGCTCGGGGAGATCGATCGACGGGCCGATGGCGAGCTGAAGTCCCTCCTCGCGTTCGGCGAGCTTCGAGCCAAGCGGTTCACCTCCTCGCTCGCGGCCTCGGGCGGCGTCCGCGCCGCACGCCTCCTGACGATCAGCGCCGGGCCGGGCGGTGACGTCGACCGGGAGCTCGTCGTGCGGCTCGCCTCGGCGACCATGCATCGGCTGGCGGGTCGCCACGTCACCTCGGTGGCGGTCTGGCTCGAGCCGCTGGTGGCGTCGCTCGATGACGGTGCGGATATCGTCGCCGGCCTCGTCGCCCGGGGCATCGTCGAGGGTTCCTTCGACCCAAAGACGATCTACTCCGACGATGTCCCGACGGCACCGCCGGCGATCGACGAGCTCGTCCTCGTGGCCCCCGCCACCGCCGACGTCACGGCGATGACGACCGGAGCGGAGCGAGGCGTGATCATGGGCGAAGGCGCCAACCTGGCCCGCAGCCTCTCCAATCGATCGGCCAACGACGTCAGCCCCGAGGTCCTTGCCGAAGAGGCCTACACCCTGGCCCGGAAACATGGCCTGTGGATCGATGTCATCGGTCCCGAGAAGGCCACCGAGCTCGGGATGGGCATGTTCATGGCGGTCGGGAAGGGGAGCGACAACCCGCCCCGGATGATCGTCATGCGTTCCGGCAAGAAGGGCGAGCTCGACGCCGCCGGCCGCCACCTGGCGATCGTCGGCAAGGGCGTCTGCTTCGACTCCGGCGGGATCAGCATCAAGCCGTCCGACCGGATGGAAGAGATGAAGATGGACAAGACCGGTGCCTGCACCGTGATCGCAGCCATCGCCACCGTCGCCCGGCTGGCGCCGGGCACCCCGCTCCTGGCGGTCGCACCGGCGGTCGAGAACATGCCCGGCCCGCACTCGTCGAGGCCGGGTGACATTGTCCGGGCGCTCAACGGGAAGTGGGTCGACATCATCAACACGGACGCCGAGGGACGGCTGATCCTGGGTGACGCGATGACCTACGCCGAGCGCCTCGGAGCGACCCACCTCGTGGACGTGGCGACTCTCACCGGCGCCGTGTCACGAGCGCTCGGCGACCTCGTCACGGGGGCCTTCGGGTCGGATCCGGCCTGGACCGGCCAGGTCCTCGACGCCGGCGCCCGGGCCGGCGAGCGCTACTGGCAGCTGCCGCTCGTCGACGAATACACGATCGACATGGAGTCCTGGTACGGCGACGTCGTCAACACCGGCGGGGCCGAGGGCGGGCTGGTGAAGAGCGGCCTGTTCCTGCGCGAGTTCGTGACGAAGCCGTGGGTCCACCTCGACATCGCCGGCACGGCCTACTACCGCAAGGCCAAGCCATGGGCTGCCCGGGGTGCGAGCGGCGCATCACATGCGACGCTGGTCGAGCTGGCCCTGGCAGGCGCGGCTGGGGCCGCGGGGGCAGCCGGGGCCGCGCCGGCCTGAGGCCGGTCCGCCACAGCGCCGAGCGCCCGAGACACCGACCCGCGTGCTGACCAGCCAGCAGGCCGACCTCGTCTTCATCGGCCTGGCCGCGGCCGCGGGCCTCGCCTGGGGTGCCGTGGCCGACCGCATCGCCGCCCGCTGGCCGGCCCACGACGACGGATCGGTCAGGCCGATCGACTGGCGGAGCCCGGTCGTGGCGCTCGTTGGAGCGGCCGCATTCGCGCTTCTCGCCGACCGCCTGGGAAACGACCCACGGGCCTTCGTCTTCATCGGGGTCGTGGTGGTCCTCCTCATCCTCCTCTTCGCCACGGATCTCGACCAGCGGCTGCTGCCGGACGTCGTCACCCTGCCTCTCGTAGGCTACGCGGTCGTGGGCTTCGTGACCGGGATCGGGCCGTTCGTGAAGACGCCAAGCGACCTCCTCTGGGCCGCCGTCGTCGGGCTGGCCCTGCCGGCGGGCCTGCTCGTCGTCTCGATCCCGTTCGGCGCCGGGGCGATCGGGATGGGCGACCTCAAGCTGCTCCTCGGCGTCGGCCTCATCGTCGGCGCGTCGCGGCTGGTCGTGACGGTGGTCGTGGGGGCCCTTGTCGCGGCCGTCGCCATCGTGATCCTCATCGCGGCGCGCCGGATCACGCTCAAGAGCTACGTCCCGTATGGACCGTTCCTGATCGCCGGGGCGCTGTGGGCGATGCTGGGCACTCGGTTCGCCTGACCGGTCCGCCCCGCCCGACGCCGCGACCTGCAGCCCAGGCCCGATGCTCGCGACCGGTCCACGCCGGCCTGAACCAGGGGCGCGGCACCGTCCTCGGGGAGTGGCTGGACACGCTGGCGTATGATCCCGCCAGCCGGAAAGTCGTTCCTGCGTGGTGCCCAACGGGGAGCGGCGGTCGCCCGGCGAGCGAAACCCCGACGCGCCCCAGCACGTGTGGAGATCGTTCGCGATGACGACGCCTCTCGATGCGCCGCTCGATACCTGACGCCCGGGGCTGGACCCAGCCGCGCCGGCGCGCCGGTCGTGGCCCCGTCCTTGCCCTCCTCCTGACCTCGCTCCTCGGCGGCCTTTTCGTGGCGACCCCGCCACCCGTGGCCCGGGCCGACGACCTGGCCGACGCGATCGCCCGGCAGCAGGCGATCGAGGACCAGATCGCCAAGCAGAAGGCCGAGGTCGCCGCCCTCTCGAAGCGGCAGGCCACGCTCAGCGGCGAGCTCGCCAGGACGAAATCGTCGCTGGCCGAGATCAACGCCGACCTGACCGCGGTCAAGACCCAGGTCGTCGAGATGACCGTCGACGTCGCCCGCGCCCAGGGCGAGGTCGATGCGCTGGATGCCCAGGTCGCGAAGCTCGATGGCCAGCTGGCGGATATCGAAGCCCGCGAGACGGCCAAGCTGGCCGAGCTCACCGAGCGGAAGGCGATCCTCGCCGAGCGCATCCGGATCGCCTACGACACCGACCGGACGACGCTCCTCGAGACGATGCTCTCGAGCGGGACCTTCACCGACGTCCTGGCCGAGGTCTCCTATCACCTCGACCTGGCGGAGCAGGACAAGGCCCTGGCCGAGCAGATCGTCGCCGACCAGGAAGTCCTCGGCATCCTCCACGCCACGGTGGTCTCGACGCGCGAGCAGGCCGAATCGATGCGATCGGCCGCCGATGCCCAGCGGACGGTGCTGGACGCCCAGCTCGCCGACCTGGCCGCCGCCCGGGATCGCCTGGCCGAGCTCGAGGCCGAGACCCAGCGGCTCCTCGCCGAGCAGCAGGCCGCCTACGCCCGGATGGCCAAGGACAAGGCCGCCCTGACGGCGGCGATCGCCGCCAGCGAGAAAGCCGAGGAGGCGCTCCAGAAGGAGATCGACCGCCTCGTCGCCGAACAGTCCCGGGGCGGGGCCATCCCGTCGGTCTACAACGGCACGCTCGAATGGCCGATGGCCGGCCGGATCACCCAGGAGTACGGCTGCACGGGCTTCGCCTGGGAGCCGCGCAAGGGAAGCTGCGCCCACTTCCACAGCGGCATCGACATCGCCGCCGCGCTCTACACGCCGATCCGCGCCGCCGGACCCGGCGTCGTCCTGTTCGCCGGGGCGAACCCGTACGACCCGAAGCCGAAGGCCTGGATCGTGATCGTCGCCCACGCCGAGAACCTCGTGACCTGGTATGCCCACGTCGACAACTACTCGCATCCCCCACGGGTCCGGGCCGGCGATCGCGTCGTGACCGGCCAGATCCTGGCCTACGAGGGGATGACGGGCCGGACGACCGGGCCCCACCTCCACTGGATGGTCGAGCTCAACGGCCAGTTCGTGAACCCGCGCCTCTTCCTGTAGGGGTCGCGCCGGGCCGAGCGTTCACCGCTCGACAAACTGGCGTCGACCGGCCGAATGCTAGGATCGCGGCAGGACCCCCGCCGACCCAGCCCGAGGAGGACCACCGGTGAAGCGGACGATGGCGATGATCCTGGCCGGCGGTGAAGGCGAGCGCCTGTCGATCCTCTCGTCCGTGCGGGCCAAGCCCGCGGTCCCGTTCGGGGGCAAGTACCGGATCATCGACTTCACCCTGTCCAACTGCGTCAACTCGGACATCAACGACGTCGTCGTCCTGACCCAGTACAACCCGCGCTCGCTCAACGATCACATCGGCCTGGGGCGGCCGTGGGACCTTGACCGTGCCCGGGGCGGGGTGAAGCTGCTCCAGCCGTACATCGCTCGCGGCCGCGTGGCGGAGTGGTATCGCGGCACGGCCGACGCGGTCCTCCGCAATCGCAGCATCCTCGAGCACTCCGACGCCGACACGATCCTGATCCTCGCCGGCGATCACATCTACAAGATGGACTACCAGCCGTTCCTCGCCGCCCATCGCCGGCACCGCGCCGACGTGACGATCGCCGTCCGCCGCGTGCCGCTCGCCGAGGCCTCGCGGATGGGCATCCTGGCCCTCGACGAAGCCGATCGCATCGTCGAGTGGCAGGAGAAGCCGAAGCAGCCAAAGAGCGACCTCGCCTCGATGGGCGTCTACGTCTTCTCCCGGAAGGCCCTGCTCAGGTGGATGGACGAGGAGCGAGTCGACTTCGGGCGGCACGTCATCCCGGCCATGCTCGACGGCGGCGCCAGGGTCTTTGGCTACCACTTCGCCGGGTACTGGCAGGACGTCGGGACGATCCAGTCGTTCTGGGAGGCCAACATGGCTCTCCTGGTCGATCACCCCGAGCTGGACCTCTACGACCAGGGCTGGGTCATCCACACCAAGTCGGAGGAGCGGGCACCGGCCAAGCTCGGGCCGACCGCCCAGGTCCATCGGAGCCTCATCAGCCACGGCTGCGTCATCGAGGGAACCGTCGTCAACAGCGTCCTGTCGCCGGGCGTCCGGGTCGGGATGGGGGCCGTCGTCCGCGATTCGATCGTCATGTTCGACTCGGTCATCGGGTCGCGGGCGGTCATCGACCGGGCGATCCTGGACAAGGAGGTCAAGGTTGGCGCCGGGGCGATCGTCGGCGAGGGCCCCGACGACACGCCGAACCAGGCCGAGCCCGGCCGGCTCAACACCGGCATCACGGTCGTCGGCAAGCAGGCGACGATTCCGCGCGGGGCGCGCGTCGGGCGGAACGTCCGGATCGGCGAAGCAGTCCGGATCGCCGACTTCGTTAAGAAGGTGATCCGGGGCGGTGGTTCGGTGGACCCGCGTCCTGGCCGCCGCGGCGGCTCGGGGCGGGAGGTCCAGGAGGAAGCTGCGCGCTCGGCGGGCTAGACTGCCGCGGTGCCCATGGAACCGAACGGGGCTGCCCGCACGCCCCGCCGCGAGGCGCTCCCCACCGCAGCCCCGCCCCCGCCGACGACCCCATCCGCGGCCCAGCTCGAGAGCTGGCTCGCCGACGTTGGAATCACGCCCGGGCCGCGGGTCGAACGCGACGGAGTGGTCGCCTGGGACGTGGTCCTCGATGGGCGGCTGCGGCGTGACCTCCGGACGACGCTGATCCTCGATCGCGAGATCGGGCTCATCGCCTGGGCCCATCTCGCCCCGCCGATCGGCGACGGTCTCCGGAAGGCCTATCGCACGCTCCTGCGCTGGAATGACGAGTTCCCGCTGGCGAAGTTCTCGATCGCCGAGGATGGCCGCCCGATCCTGGCCGTCGAGCTCCCGACCCGCTGGCTCGATGCCGATGAGCTGGGCCTGGCCCTGGCCCGGATCGCCGGCATCGCGGATCGCCTCTTCGACGAAACCCGGAGCTGGCTGTGGATCGGGGGGCGTGTCCCGGCAGGCTACGGCGATGGACCCGTCCGGACGATGGCCCTGCTCGAGCGGTTCGGGCCGCACCTGCCGGAGCTGTTCGAGGGATGAGGCCCGTCGCGATCAGGGCCGCGGACGCCGGGGGCGCGGGCGCCGGGGGCGCGGGCGCCGCAACGCGCCTGCGGAGGCTCGTGGCCGCCGCCGTGGTGGCCATATCGGCGATCGGGCTGGGGCCGGCCATGGCACCCCCCGAGGTCCTGGCCGCGGCGCCGAGCCTGACCCTCGTCACGGCGACCAGCTACGAGGTCCGCCCCGACGAGGGCCGGGTGGCGGTGACCGTCCGGATCACCGCGACGAACACGCTCAAGGACACCCTGACCCGACGCTACTTCTTCGACCAGGCCTATCTCTCGGTCCAGCCAGGGGCGTCAGGCTTCGCCATCACTGCGGACAGCGGGTCGCCCCGGGTGAGCGTGTCCTCGCAGTCCGAGGACGGCGTCCTCCTCCGGATCCGCTTCGGGTCCAGGATCGCCGCCGGACGGGCGCTCGGCTTGACCCTGACCTACGACCTCGCCGACCCTGGTGGCGCCCCCGATCGACCAATCCGGATTACGCCCTCGCTGGTCATCTTCCAGGCCTGGGCCTACGCCAGCCCCGAGACGCCCGGCTCGTCGATCGAGGTCCGGATCCCCGCCGGCTACAGCGTAGCCCTCGGCCGGGGTCCGCTGGCCGGGCCGATCGAGGACCCCGACGGCTGGCAGGTCTACTCGAGCGAGCCGCTGCCGTCGCCCCTGGCGTTCGTGGCCGACGTCACCGCGGATCGTCCCGGCGGTTACGTCGACGACGTCCGCGCTGGACCGCCCGGCCTCGAGAGCGCGATCCTCCGCTTCCGGGCCTGGCCCGATGACCCCGAGTGGCTGGCGCGGGTCCGGGACCTCGTCCTCGCGGGGCTGCCGGTCATGGCCAAGGACACCGGCCTGCCCTGGCCGTACGACCTCTCGCTCACATTCAGCGAGACGTTCGTGGCGGCGGGCAGCGGGTACGAAGCGCAGTTCGACCCGCTCGAGGGGGTCGCCCAGATCGGCTACGCCGCCGGCCCCGGCATCGTCCTTCACGAGGCCGCCCATGCCTGGTTCAACGGCCGGCTCGTCGGCGACCGCTGGATCGCCGAGGCGTTCGCTTCGCTCTACGCCGAACGGGCGGCTGCCCGCCTGGGCATCGAGATCGAATCGCCGGAGCTCGCCGACGCGCCGCTCGGCCTGGCCTTCCAGCTCAACTCCTGGGACCCCTCGGGCGTGGCGACGCCGGCCGAGGATGCCTTCGGCTTCGCCGCGTCCCTGGGTCTCGCCCGCCAGATCGCCGAGCTCGTCGGTGACGACGCGCTTCGCGCCGCGTTCCGAGCAGCCGCGGCCGGGGAGCCCGCCTACCAGCCCCCGCCGGGATCGGGTCAGGGTGCCGCGGATGCCACGGATGCCACGGGTGCCACGGGTGCCATCACGCCGCCACCCGAGACGGGGGCGGCGCCACCGGACTGGCGGGGCCTGCTCGATCTCCTCGAAGCCCATGCAGATCCGGCGGTTGCCGCCGACCTCGAGCGCCTCTGGCGCCGCTGGGTCCTCCGCCCGTCCGACGCGCCGCTCCTCGTCGAGCGGGCCGCCGCCCGGGAGGCGTACGCGGCGACCGTCGCGGCCGCGGCCCCGTGGCCGCTGCCGCTGTCGGTTCGGGAGGCGCTGCGGGCCTGGCAGTTCGAGGCGGCCGACCGACTCATGGCCGACACCGCGAGCGTGATCCGTCAGCGTGTTGCGATCGCCGAGGCCGCCGCGGCCCTCGGCCTGACGCCCCCGCCGGCCCTCCGTGACGCGTTCGAGGGCGAGGATCCGTTCGTGCAGGCCCCGGCAGAGGCGGCCGCCGAGCTGGCGGCCCTGGGCCGGATCCAGGCCGCCGAGGACGCCCGGATCGCGGAACCGGGGCTCGTGGACCGGCTGGGGCTCATCGGGGTCGAGCCCGAGAAGGCCCTTGCCGTCGCCCGGGCGGCCTTCGAGGCCGGCGACCAGGACGCAGCGCTTGCCGCGGCCTCGACCGCCCTGGCGGACTGGCGGGCTGTCCCCGACGTCGCCCGCGGACGGCTGATCGGTGGCACGCTGCTCCTCGCGGCGGCGATCCTCCTGGCCTGGCTCGTGAGCCAGCGCCGGGTCCGCCGCCGGCGCGGCTGGTCAGCGGCCTGACGGGCGGCGAGCCGGGGATCGGCATGAATGAAGGCACAGCGGCAGGGTTGGGAACGTGACGGGGCAGGGCATCGCGGCTGATTCGACGGGCTTCGGGCGCTCGGTCCCGAGCGGCCCGTGGCGCCCGCTGACGACCGCCACGGATCGCCGGGCCGGGGTCGCTTCGCGACGGTTTGCGGCCGTCGCGACGGCGCTCCTCGTGGCCATCGGCCTGACCCTGGCACCGCCCACCGCCGGACCCGCCGTTGCGGCCACCGGGCGCCTCCTCGTATCGTCGTCGGCCGTCTACCGCGTCGACGTGGAGGCCGCCACGGTCCATGTCGCCGATGCCGTGACCCTCCGGAACGACAAGCCGAGCGACGCCAGCTTCGACTACTTCTGGCGCGAGATCTCGTGGTACGTCCAGCCCGAGGCAACCCGGATCCGGGTCCAGGACCGGGCCGGC
>DASWGY010000222.1:0-7697 GCA_036393495.1 Candidatus Limnocylindrales bacterium | reverse complement strand
GGGTCTCGCCGCGCTCGAGGCGGCCGGGCTCGTGCCGATCTGGTCGGCGCCGCGCCTCATCCGGGGTGAGCCGCTCGCCTGGCGGCCGGCCTGGATCTGGGGCCAGTTCAACCACGCGATGGGCTGACCCGAGACCGCCCTGGTGGCCGGGCCCGCCGGAAACGCGGAGCCGGGCCATACCTCGGAGGCCACGCCCTATTCCTCGAGGCCAAACGCCTCCTCCTCGGGGATGACCGTTGGACCTCCCCCGGCAGGATGCGCCCACCCACCCGCGCGCGCTACGGTTCGCGCATGCTCGACCCGACGCGGCAGCCGGCGGCACCGCGATCCCTAGACCGAACGCGATCAGGGTCGAGCGTCCGCGTCCTCGATCGGGCGCTGGAGCTCCAGCGTCGGTGGCTGAACCAGACGACGCTCGATCTTGCCATGGCGACCGTCCTCGGCACGATCGCCGTGTTCGCCCACCTCATCCCGCGGATCTGGGGTTTGGTACGCCCGGACGGGGCCCCCCACACGCCCACGATCATCCCCGCCGCCGGGCTCGCCCCGATCGATCTTCTCGGCCTCGGGCTGGCCCTGCTGCAGACGGTCCCGATCGCCAGTCGTCGAACCGCCCCGATTCCGGTCCTGGCCATCACCGGCGGCGCGACCGTGGCGTCGAGTGCCCTCGGCTTCGATTCGGCGCTCGGCGGCTTCGCCGTCCTGATCGCGCTGTACAGCGTGGCGGCCCACACGGATCGAAGGACGTCGGCGATGGCCCTCGGCGTCACCGCCGTCGCGCTGGGCGTGGCCGTGCTCGCGAGCGTGGACCGGATCGTCGGGCTGAACGTGTACATCGGGAACCTGCTCCTCTACGGCTCGGCCTGGCTCGTTGGCGACAACCGGCGCGTTCGGCGCGCCTACACCCGCGAGCTCGAGGCGCGCGCCGAACGCCTGGAGCGCGACCGCGAAGCCGAGGCTGCCCGCGCTGTCCAGGAGGAGCGCGGCCGGATCGCCCGCGAGCTCCATGACGTCGTCACCCACAGCGTGACCGTGATGACGGTGCAGGCCTCCGCCGCCCGCCGGGTCCTGCGAGCCTCGCCCGACGACGCCGACACCGCGCTGGCCGCCGTCGAGTCCACCGGGCGCGACGCGCTGGCGGAGATGCGTCGCTTGCTCGGCGTCCTGCGGACCGACGCCCCGGGCAGCGACCTCGACCCGCAGCCGGGTCTGGACCGGATCGATGATCTCGTCACACTGTCGAGGGCGGCGGGCCTGCCGATCGACCTCGAGATCGATGGCGACCAGCGGCCACTGCCATCCGGCGTGGACCTGGCGGCCTATCGGATCGTGCAGGAGGCGCTCACGAACAGTCTCAAGCACGCCGGTCGAGCCCGCGCCACCGTGCACCTTGGCTACGAGCCGGGCGCGCTCGACATCCGCGTCACCGACGACGGTCGGGGTGCCGCCGCGACGCTCGCATCGGGGAGCGGCGACGGCGATCATCGCGGCGCGCGACACGGTCTGATCGGCATGCGCGAACGGATTGCGCTGTACGGCGGTGAGCTGGAAGCGGGACCACGAGCAGAGGGTGGTTACCTGGTCCACGCGCGGATCCCCTTCGATCGAGAGCCATGAGCCCCGACCCCGCGACCCAAGGCCCGGCGACGCAGCGGATTCGCGTGCTGCTCGTGGACGACCAGCCGCTGCTTCGTGCCGGCTTCCGGATGATCCTCACGGCAGAACCCGACCTCGAGGTCGTCGGTGATGTCGGCAACGGAGCCGAGGCGGTGACTGCGGCCCCGGCCCTCCGCGCGGACGTGGTCCTGATGGACATCCGGATGCCGGTGATGGACGGCGTCGAGGCGACCCGTCAGATCGTCGGTCGTGCGGCGACCGGCGGGCCGCGCGTGCTCATCCTGACGACCTTCGACCTCGACGAGTACGTCGTCGAGGCGCTGCGAGCGGGCGCGTCCGGGTTCCTGCTCAAGGACGTGCCACCGGACCAGCTCGTCGCCGCCATCCGAATCGTCGCGGCCGGCGAGGCACTGCTCGCGCCGACCGTCACGCGCCGCCTGCTCGATCGCTACGCCGCCGGGTTCGCACCGGTCGGCCAGGCGAGCGACGGTCCACCCGCGGCCGCCCCCGACCTGACCGGGCGCGAGCTCGAGGTCTGGCGGCTCATGGCCCGCGGCTTGTCCAACCAGGAGATCGCGGGCACGCTCGTCCTGGGCGAGACGACGGTCAAGACGCACGTCAGCCGGGTGCTGATGAAGCTGGACGTCCGCGACCGGGTCCAGGCGGTCGTGTTGGCCTATGAGCTCGGCGTCGTCCGCCCGGGCGACGCCGGCGGCTGAACCGCGACCCGCGGCCGCCAATCGCGGCCCGCGGCCAACCGCGGCACTCCTCCCTCCGTCGGACCCGCCTGCACCACCGTCGTCCTCGCGGGGGACGTCGAAATCGCCGCTGCGACGGACGCGACCGGCCCCTCCCCACCGATACGGTCTGGCGGTCAACCCACCCGCACAGGTATCGCCCCCATGCAGCTCCTTCGGAACCTCGGCCGCCGCAAGTTGCGGACCGGCCTGACCATCGCCGGCATCACCATCGGGATCTGGGCGCTCGTCGTCTTCAGCTCGATGGCCAACAAGATCAACAGCCTCGTCGACGGCGGGCGCGAGTACTACGGCAACAAGATCGTCGTAACCGATGCGTCGGGCGGCGGGTTCTCGACGCTCCCCGTCTCGATCGATTCCGTCGCCGTCATCGAGGCCCTGCCGGGCGTCGATGTCGCCATCCCGCAGATCTCGTTCCTGGCCGATCCCGAGGCCGGCGTGAGCTTCACCCAGCCCGAACAGGTCCTCGCCGAGGTCGCCGGGGCCGACCGCGGCCTCGAGGACTTCGAGCTCAACGCCGCGCAGGGTCGATTGCTGACCGCCGATGACGAGAGGGCCGACGTCGTCGTCCTCGGCTCCGATATCGCCCGGTCGCGCGACGCCGAAATCGGCGGCTCGATCGAGCTGTACGGCCGAACATTCGAGATCGTCGGCATCCTCGAGCCGACGCTGACCGCGCCGGACACCTCGATCTTCATGCCCTTCGCGCCCGCGCAGTCGATGCTCATCGAGCAGCTGCCGCCGTTCGTTCGGGGGCAGATCGAAACGACCGCCCTCGCATCCTCGATCGTCGTCTACCCGGCGGTTGGGTCGGATATCGCTGCGGTTGCCGCGGCCATCGAGGCCGCCGTGCCCAATACCTCGACCATGACCGGGGAGGACTTCGACGAGGTCATCGGGTCGACGACGGCCATCTTCAACGCGATCATCACCGGGGTCGCGCTCATCAGCCTGATCGTCGGTGGCCTGTCGGTCATCAACACGATGGCGATGTCTGTCGCCGAGCGGACGCGCGAGATCGGCATCAAGCGGGCCATCGGTGCCGGCCGCCGGCGGATCGTCCGCGAGCTGATGGTCGAGGCAGGGCTCATCGGGCTCGTCGGCGGGCTCATCGGGCTGGCGCTGGGCGCCGGCATCGTCGTCCTGGCCAATGAGGCCGGGCGCGCCGGCGGGACGATCCTGTTCGAGCTGACGGCGTCCACTGCCATCTTCTCTGTCGGGTTCGCGACCGTGCTCGGCGTCGTGGCCGGGGTCATTCCTGCCTGGCACGCCGCCCGGCTGGATCCCGTCCAAGCGCTGCGCTACGAATGAGCGCCGTGACCGCGACTGCGACCGTCCCGACCCACCCCGAATCCGACATCCACGAGGAGACCCGAACCATGGCCATGCTCGAAGCGCGAGACCTGCGCAAGACCTATCGACTGTCCCGCACCAATGTCATCGAGGCCCTACGCGGTGTCGACGTCTCGATCGACGCCGGCGAGATGGTGGCGATCATGGGCCCATCCGGTTCCGGCAAATCCACCCTCATGCACATCCTCGGCCTGCTCCATGCGCCGGACGAGGCTGATGGCGCGGCCGCGCTGGCAGGGCCGAGCCTGTCGATCGATGGGCGCGACGTGACGTCCCTCGGCGACGGGGCCCGGACCCGGGTCCGCGCCGCCGTGATGGGCTTCGTGTTCCAGTCGTTCAACCTGGTCCCGACCCTGACCGCGCTCGAGAACGTCGCCCTGGCCGGTGAGTACGCCGGCATGGGCGGGCGTGCAGCTCGGGCGGCGGCCGCCGACGCCCTGGCCCTCGTGGGGCTGTCCGACCGGGCGGGGCATCGACCGTCCGAACTGTCCGGCGGTCAGCAGCAGCGCGCTGCGATTGCCCGGGCCCTGGTCAATCGGCCGCGGGTGATCCTGGCCGACGAGCCGACCGGCAATCTCGACTCGCATCGCGCGGCCGAGGTGCTGGCGCTCCTGCGGCAGTTCAACCGAGAGCAGGGTCAGACGATCGTGCTCGTGACCCATGACCGGGAGGTCGGCGACGCGTGCGACCGGATCATCCGGATGCGCGACGGCCTGATCGTCGGCGACGAGCGCCGCGCATTCGAGGCGGAAGCGGTCGCGGCGTAGGCCTCGGCGACGCCCCACGAGTCGGTGCCCGCGAGCGCGCGCGCCAGCGGCCGGTCCCACCAGCGGGGCCGGCCGTTCGTCGTTGCCTCCTCGCTTCCGGGGCCGTCCCGGCGGCTGTCAGGCGATCAGTCCTCGACGGGTGCGAACACCCACAGCTCCCGATACGGCACGGTGATGTGCCACGTCGTGGCGACGCCCGGCGGCAGCGAAGCGACGTCGCCCGGCCCGACCTCGATGACCGCCCCGCCCTCGAGCTCGATCCGGGCTCGACCCTCGATGACGCAGAACGTCTCGCGCTGCTCCGGCGTGAACTCGATCGGGGCGGCGACCTCGGTCATTCGCGTCATCCCGGCCCAGACGCCGTCCCGCCTGACGAGCTCGAGCATCTCTGTCCCCGGGACCTCCGGGTCCGGCACCCAGCCGTCCGACGAGCTCGATGCGACGTGGATCCCCGGCCCGACCTCCATACCTGCCCTCCTCGCTCGATCGTGGCGGCTCCGCGGGGCCCGACCCGAGGTTTCGAAAACCAAACCCGAGCGGCGACAAAAGTCCTGCCCCGGTGCACCGGCCGGGTGATGGTGCCACGCTGCGCCGGCCTCGATGCTGGCCAGGTCGACCCCGTATCGAATCGATCCCCGAGGCTCAGGTGACGATCCTCACGGCCTGTCTCTCCTGCGGCACGCCCGCACGCTCCGCCAGCAGCACGTTCTGTGGCCGTTGCGGCCGACCCTTCGGGGCACCCCCACCGGCCCACGTCGAGCTGCCCGTCTGCCCCGTCTGCTACCGCTCGGCCGACGACGACGGCCGCTTCCCGAGCGCGGCGCTGCCGGGCCTGCGGCTCGACCTGCCGCGCCACACCGGCGAGCACGACCAGCATCCCGTCGGCGACGACGAGTACCTCGAGACCCTGCGCGAGGGCACCCGGATCCGGATCGAGCGCTGGACGGCGCCGTACGACCTGGTCCGCCGCTATCTCGTGACGGGCGCCCTCGACGGCGGCCGGCGCCGGCAGTACGAGCACGACCTGATCGTGACGGCGATGACCCAGCTGGCCCGCTTCGGACCCGACGCCGTGATCCTCGGCGACCAGCCGGAGTGGCGAGCGGCTCGGGACGCCGTGTCGGCGCTCCTGGAGCGCTATCACCGGCCGCGGGCGAGGCGCCCGAGCCACTGACCGCAGTTACCGGCCCGGCTCGGGGCGTCAGCGCGTGGCCGACGCCAGCGCGCGGCGCGCCTGGGCCAAGTGGACCCGGTCGTGGCCGGCAGCGAGGCGGAACGTCAGCTCGAGGCTCTCGCGGCCGCGCTCACTGTGGACGCCGACCCGGGCCCGATCAGCCGGCGAGATCCGAGACCAGAGCTCGAGATTCGCGGTCCGGAGGGCTTCGAAGAAGTCGATGAGCCGATCGACGTCGTCCTCGGCGTGGCCCAGGCGATCGACCCACAGGTCCTGGTCATAGCCGATGATCTGCGGCTCATCGTGAGCCAGGATCCAGCGGTACCGCCCCGACACGACCAGCTCGGCGTCGGTCATGTGGCCGAGGCATTCGAGCGCCGACCACTCACCCGGTTCGGGCCGCGCCCGCAGGGCGGGACCGGCCTCGTGGACGAGCGTCCGGATCAAGCCCGGGGTCGCCGCCTGCGCCGCGGCCGGGTCGTCGTCGCCGAGGGCTCCGAGGAGCAGCTGGCGATAGGCCTCGGCCTCGTGGACCGGGTCCGGCGTGAGGGTCATTCCGTGCCTCCGTTCGTGGTGGGCGGCGGGTTGCCGGCGAGCAGGGACCGGAAGCCGTCGGCGTCGAGGATCGAGAGCCCCAGCTCCTCGGCCCTCGCCAGCTTCGAACCGGCGCCCGGGCCGGCAACGACATAATCGGTCTTCTTCGACACGGATCCGGCAGGTTTTCCACCGGCGGCGCGGACGGCGGCCTCGGCCTCCTCGCGGCTGAAGCCCTCGATCGTGCCGGTCACGACGACGGACTTGCCGACGAGCGGCCCCTGCGCCTCCGCTCCCCCACCCCCCGCCGGGCGAAGGGCCGGGAGCTCGACCTCGACGCCCGCGTCGGCGAGGTCGTCGAGGACCGCGCGACCCGGCCCGCCCTCGGCGAACCAGGCGCCGAGCGCCGCGGCGACGGTCGGGCCGACGC
The DNA here is from genome assembly GCA_036393495.1 of Candidatus Limnocylindrales bacterium. Lineage (GTDB taxonomy): Bacteria > Chloroflexota > Limnocylindria > Limnocylindrales > CSP1-4 > UBA5189. Next base: position 1,064 of record DASWGY010000222.1, on the reverse strand, counting down.
CCTCGATCTCCTCGAACCGATCCGGCTGGTCGGTCGAGACCCGCTCGAGATGGGCGGCCGCTCTCCGGAGCCAGTCGTCGCCGGCAACGCGATTCGGACCCTCGCCGCCGGGGATCTCGGCGGCGAGCCAGTGAGCCAGCTCGATCGCCGTGGTCCAGCCAACCTGGGGGATGCCGAGGGCTGCGATGAGCCGCTCCAGCGGGCGCCGACGCGCCTTCTGGATCGCGGCGTGGAGGTTCTCGGCGCTCTTCCGCCCGAACCGTTCGAGACCCTCGAGGTCCTCGACGGTCAGCCGGAAGAAGTCGCCGCGGCGCTTCACCAGGCCGGTCTGGAGGAGCTGCTCCATCGTCTTCCAGCCGCTGCCTTCGATGTCCATCCCGCCGCGGCCGGCGAAGTGGCCGTACTCCTGCGACACGCGAGCGGGACAGGCCAGGTTCGGGCAGTAGTGGCGGACGGCGCCCTCGTCCCGGACGACCTTCGTGTCGCAGACCGGGCAGCGCTCGGGCATGTCGAAGACGCGCTCCTCGCCGGTCCGCCGCTCTGGGATCGAGCGAACGACCTCGGGGATGACGTCGCCGGCCTTCTGGAGGACGATCCAGTCACCGATCCGGACGTCGAGCCGGCGGACCTCGTCGAGGTTGTGGAGGGTCGCCCGGGCGACCGTCGAGCCGGCGACCTTGACCGGCCGCAGCCAGGCCACCGGGGTCAGCGTCCCGATCCGGCCGACGTACGGGACGATGTCCTCGAGGACGGTCTCGACCTGCTCGGCCGGGAACTTGTAGGCGATCGCCCAGCGCGGTGCCCGGGACACGATCCCGAGCCGCTCCTGCTGGTCGAAGCGGTCGACCTTGACGACGACACCGTCGGTCTCGTAGGGCAGGTGGTGGCGCTCGTCGCGCCAGCGCTCGAGGAACTCGATGACGCCCTCGATGTCGAGACCGGTCGCCCGATCCGGGTTGACCGGCAGGCCGAGGGCGGCCAGGCGATCGAGGGCCCCGGACTGTGTGACTACTCCGGGGGCGGCGGAGTCTGCTCCCGCGGCGGTCCCGGCCTCGCCGACGTCG
>DASWGY010000221.1:0-1742 GCA_036393495.1 Candidatus Limnocylindrales bacterium | reverse complement strand
GCTCGAGGTCCTGCGCGTTCCGGGCCTCGGACCCAAGACCGTCCGGCAGATCTACACCACGCTCGGCATCGCCACGCTGGACGAGCTCAGGGTGGCGGCCGAGTCCGGCCGGCTGCGAGGCCTCCGGGGCCTCTCGACGAGGACCGAGCAGGCCATCCTCGAAGGCATCGCGGGCCTCGAGCGTCGCGAGCGGCGGCTGTTGCTCAACCAGGCCCGGGACATCGTCGACCAGGTTGCCGGCATGGTCGCCGGGATCGATGGCGTCCGCCGGGTCGTCCCCGCCGGCTCCTACCGGCGCCGCCGGGAGACGATCGGCGATCTCGACTTCCTCGCCGAAGCCGACGTGCCGGCCGAGGTCGCCGATCGATTCACCGCCTGGCCGAGCGTTGCCGCGGTCATCAACCAGGGCACGGCGAAGGCCAGCGTCGAGCTCGGCGGGCGCGGCCCCCAGATCGACCTCATGCTCATGACGCCGGGCGCCGCCGGGACGTACCTCATCCACTTCACGGGATCGAAGGACCACAACGTCCGGCTCCGGGCCCGGGCCAGGGACCGAGGCTGGAGCCTGTCGGAGAAGGGCTTTCTGCGGATCGGCGAGGACGGCCAGCCCCTGTCCGGTGACGCAGCGGAGCTCCGCACGTTCAAGACGGAGGCCGAGGCCTACGCCTTCCTCGATCTGCCGTTCATCGAGCCCGAGCTGCGCGAGGACCGCGGCGAGATCGAGGCGGCCCTCGCGGGCCGGCTGCCGCGCCTGGTGGCCGTCGACGATCTCCGCGGCGACCTCCATTCTCACTCCGACTGGTCGGACGGCTCGCACTCGATCGAGGTCATGGCCGAGGCGGCCCGCCGGCGGGGCCACGCCTACCAGGTCCTGACCGACCACTCGATCTCGCTGGCCATCGCCCGCGGCCTGTCGCCGGAACGGGTCGAGCAGCAGCGGGCGGTGATCGCTGGGCTCAACCGTCGCTTCGCCGCCGAGGAGGACGCCGGAACGGCGCCCCCGGAGACTCCAGCGGAGGGGTTCCGCCTGCTCCACGGCTGCGAGCTCGAGATCCGGGCCGATGGCCGCCTCGACTACGAGGACGAGCTCCTCGCGACGTTCGACGTCGTCGTCGCCTCGCTCCACGTCGGGCGCCGCCAGCCGCGGGCCGAGCTCACGGCACGGACCCTCAACGCCGTCCGGAATCGGCACGTCGACGTCATCGCCCACCCCTCGGGCCGGATGATCGGCACTCGCGACGACCTCGACCTCGACTGGGAGGCGGTGTACGCGGAAGCGGCCCGGACCGGCACCGTCCTGGAGATGAACGGCTCGCCCCACCGGCTCGACCTGGCCGTCGAGCGGGCTCGCCACGCCGTCGCGCGCGGCTGCCTCCTGGCGATCGATTCGGACGCCCACCGGACGTCCGAGTTCGAGCACCTCGCGTGGGGGGTCTCGCAGGCCCGCCGGGCCTGGGTCGAACCCGGGGTCGTGCTGAACACCAGCTCCCGCGCCGACCTGCTGGCCTACGTCGGTCGAGACGTGTCGTGATCGGTGCGCTGCGTCGTACCATCGATCCGATGGTCACCCGCGGCGCTTCCCGGGAGCTGGTCCTCGCCGCGGCCGCGGCGATCCTGCTGTCGCGCTTCGTGGACGGTCCCGCGACCTGGGCCATCGGGGCCTGCGTCCTCGCCGCAGTGGCCCTCGGGAGCCTCCAGGTCCTCGGCGAGAGCGGGTCGCCGGCTGCAGCCACCGGCGTCCC
>DASWGY010000220.1:0-30859 GCA_036393495.1 Candidatus Limnocylindrales bacterium | reverse complement strand
CTCCGACCCGAGGGCGACGGGACGCGCCTGACGTACGCCGGCGAGATGTCGCTGCGCGGCGCCATGCGGTTGCTCGAGCCGTTCATGCGGGGCGAGGTCGCGCGCGGCGAGGCCGGCGAGGCGCTCAAGCTCAAGGCCTTGCTCGAGGCAGAGGCCGTCGCGCCAACACCTGCTTGACATTCGAGCCACTCCAAGGTTGAGTGGCGGCATGCGGATCGGCGAGCTTGCGGATCGGGTCGGGGTCCAGGCCGACACGGTCCGGTTCTACGAGCGGGAGGGCTGGCTCCCCCGGCCGCCGCGCCAGGACAACGGCTACCGCGAGTACGCCGAGGCCGATGTCGAGCACCTCCGCCTGCTCATCGACCTGCGGCGCCTCGAGCTGCCGCTCGATGAGGCCGCCCGCCTCGCCTCGTACTGCCACTCAGGCCACTGCGCCGACACCTCGGCCGCGCTCCCGGCCCTGATCGCCGCCCGCCGGACCGAGCTGGCCGAGCGGCTGGGGCGGCTCCGAGAGCTCGACGCCCGCCTCGCCGACCTCGAGCGCCACGTCGCCGAGTCACGGCCCCGCGCCCGCACGCTGAACGTCCTCTCATCCGCCGCTCCGTGCTGTGACGCCGCTGCCGCCGTGACCGGCATCGCCGAAGGCGGCTGCGCCTGCTGCTCACCGGCGTGACGGCGAGCTCCGCGCCGAGCCGGAAGGCGGTGTCGGGCGAGCGCGCACCGGGCACCGACCCGCAGGCCTGGCTGGCCCACGTGACGTGCGTCGACGTGACCGAGCCGCTCTGCCGCTTCTCCGAGTGCCGACAGCCTCTGCCGCCGCGCCGGACGGCCTTCTGCAGCGACCGCCACGCCCGGGCGTTCGAGCGCAATCACGTCTGGATCCACGCGCGCCGGGCCGCGCGGCGCCGCGCCGGCTGGGCCTGCCAGCGCTGCGGCTTCAAGCCCTCGGAGGCCCGTCGCGACCCTGCGGCACGCCGGTCCCTCCCGAGATCCGCAATGCGGCTCGAGGTCAACCACATCGAGCCGCTCGCGGGCGCGTACCGCGGCGTCACCTGCAGCAACCACCTCGAGAACCTCGAGGTCCTGTGCCACGCCTGCCATCTGGCAACCACCGATGCCCAGCGAGCGCGCCGGCGCGGTCAGGACATGGTGTCGAACCGGGCCTGACACACGCGCCCGGGATCAGACGACGTGCGACTCGCCGATGAGCTCGCCGCGGGCGAAGCGCTCCAGGCGGAGCGCGGAGACATCGACCGTCGGCGGGGTGCCCGTCGCCAGCTGCGCTATGACCTGGCCGACGATCGGGGCGTGCTGGAAGCCATGGCCGGAGAAGCCGTTGGCCAGCCACAGCCCGCCGAGGCCCTCGACGGGGCCGAGGATCGCGTGGTGGTCGGGCGTCATCTCGTACAGACCGACCCACGAGCGGGCGAGACCCGCGTCGGCCAGTGCCGGTAACACGCCAACCGCCACCGGCAGGAGCTCCTCGGCGACCCAGGGGTCGTCGACGACGGTCTCGAACGTCGGCGCCGCGTCGGCCAGCCGCGGCATCCCCATGAGCACGCCCGCGCCCTCGCGGTGGAAGTAGAACATCGTCGCGGTGTCGATCACGAGCGTCCGGCGCTCGGGCCGGCTCGGGAAGCCCGAAGTCGTGACGACGTGGCGCGGCTCGGGGTGGATCGGCAGCTCCAGGCCGCAGGTCGCGGCCAGGGCCGTGGCCCAGACGCCGGCCGCGTTGACGACGACGGGGGCATCGATGTCGCCGTCCCGTGTCGAGGCCCCCGTGACGCGGCTGCCATCGGCCGAGGTGCGGATCGCGGTGACCTCGGTCCCGAGCCGGATCTCCGTTCCGTGCCGGCGCGCCAGGGTCGCATAGCCGTTCGTGAGTCCCGAGGGATCGGCGATCCCGTCCTCCGGCCCGAACGTCGCCCCGACCACCCCGTCAACGTTCAGCCCGGGGATGAGGGCCGCAGCCGCCTCGGCGTCGAGCTCGTCGACGCGGGCGCCGAGCGACCGCTGCATCGCCGCGGCCCCCCGATAGCCAGCCCAGGCAGCCTCGTCGCGGACGAGGAACAGGTAGCCATCGACGTCGACGTCGAGTGGCAGCCCGTGCTCCTCGCTGAACCGACGGATCATCGCCACGCTCGCCAGCGAGAGGCGGACGTTGATCTCACTCGAGAACTGGGTCCGGAAGCCGCCCGCGCAGCGCCCGGTCGAGCCCGTCCCGAGGGCATCCTCGCGCTCCAGGATCACGACCCGGCCCACACCCGCCGCGGCGAGGTGATAGGCGATGCTCGTGCCCATGGCCCCGCCGCCGACGACGACGGCGTCGGCCGTGGCCGTCAACGTTCAGGGCCCGGGCGACTGATCACCCGGACATGGTGCCAGCCTCAGCGAGCGCTCGGGCTCCGGAGCGGCGTCCTCGGCTCGACCGGGACGCGCAGGACGACGCGGTCGAACAGCTCCGGCAGGAACCAGTGGAGGCCGTACAGCTTGCAGCCCAGGCAATAGCCCGAGACCGCGAGGAGTGTCTGGAGCGCGGCGACCGCGGCGATCGGGGCCCAGAACCACGGCGTCACGCCGGCGGCAAGCAGGACGAGCCCGATCGCGACGAAGAGCGCGCCGAGGGCCTGGGCGAAGCGAGGCCCGAGCTCCGGCTCCGGGTCACGAGGCGGGCCCAGGCCGAGGGTCCGTCGGACCGCCGGCCAAGGCCGTCCGAACAGGAACCACTGCGTGCCGAGCGCGGCACTCACGGCGAGGGCCACGCCGACCAGGGCGGCCACGACCGGGAGGTCGAGGGCGATCCCGACGATCAGGGTGATGGCCGACAGGCCGGCGCCGAAGCGCTGGCCGCGGGGATCGATGGTGCGAACGCGAAGGACGGATGACACGGGAAACCTCAGGGGACGACAGACCGGCTCGGCCACACACGCGCGCCGCGCGAACTCTGGCGGCGACGGTCAGGGTGCCGAGGTGGACGCTGGGGTGCGGACCGAAGGACGGCCGGTGTCGGCCGTCGGGCTCAGGCCCGCCCGGGACAGGAGCAGCGGCCCGTGATACCCGTGGGACGCGTCATCACGGTGGAGGATACGGCCGATCGGCGGATCAGTCGAGGGGGACGCATCGGGGGCTCATCCGGCCAGTCCCGCGGCGCTGAACGCCGCATACGAGGGCTCGATCGCCGGAATCAGCCCGCCGCCCTCGATCCCCGCGTCGGGCTCGACGCCGAACCACTTCGCGTCGGGCGTCTTCACGCCGTTGCCGGTGATCAGGGCCACGACCTCGTCGTCGGGGCCCACGAGGCCGCGCCTGATGGCCTGCTCGAGGCCTGCCACGGTGACGCCACCAGCGGTCTCCGCGAAGACGCCCTCCGTCCGTCCGAGCCGGCGAATGGCCGCCGCGGTGGCGGTGTCGGGCACCGCCTCGATCGAGCCTCCGGTCCGCCGGGCGAGCGCCAGCGCGTAGCGCCCGTCGGCCGGCGATCCGATGGCCAGCGACCGGACGATCGTGTCGGGCGACCGAACCGGCCGGATCTCGTCGGCGCCGGTGGCGAACGCCTGGGCGACGGGCGAGCAGCCGTCGGCCTGGGCTCCGATGAAGCGGACGAGCCGATCCTCGACGAGGCCGGCGGCGACAAGATCCTCGAAGCCCTTCGCGACCTTGGTGAAGAGGCTGCCCGAGGCGATCGGCGCGACGACGACGTCGGGCAGGCGCCAGCCGAGCTGCTCGGCGACTTCGAACGCGAGGGTCTTGCTGCCCTCGGCGTAGAACGGCCGGAGGTTCACGTTGACGAAGGCCCAACCCTCCTCGTCCGCGATCTCGAGGCTCAGGCGGTTGATGTCGTCGTACGTGCCCTTGACCGGCACCACCGTGGCGCCGTAGCTCAGGGCGTGGTCGATCTTGGCTGGCTCAAGGTCGGCCGGGATGAAGACGACGGCACGGAGCCCGATCGCGGCGGCCGCGGCCGCGGTCGCACCGGCGAGGTTGCCGGTCGAGGCGCAGGCCAATGTGTCGAAGCCGAAGGCGACAGCGCGAGCGGCGGCGATTGCGACGACCCGGTCCTTGAAGGACAGCGTCGGATTCCGGGTGTCGTCCTTCAGGCGGAGGCCGCCGGCGGCGAGGCCCAGCTCCGCCGCGAGGCGGTCCGCCCGCAGGAGCGGCGTCGAACCGACGGCCAGGCTGCGTGCCGGCACAGCGTCGATCGGCAGGAGCTCGAGGTACCGCCAGATGCCCGGCTGGCGGGCCTCGATCGCGGCTCGGCTGACCTGGGCCCGGATCGCCTCGCGGTCGTAGACGACCTCGAGCGGCCCGAAGCAGGCCGGGCAGACGAAGCTGGGACCGACCTCCTCGGGCCTGAAGCAGCTCCGACACCGGAGGCCGACGACCCGGGATCTGTGTGCCGGGTCGATGTTGGGATCGATGTTGGGATCGATATTGGGATCGGCAGGCGGACTCGCCGGATGAACGTTCACGCCGGGGCCGGTCGCGACCGGCGCGGCCATCATCGACGGCGCGTTGTGGCGCGCGTCGGTCGTGGTCGTCTCGGTCGTCATGATCGGCTCCCTCTGGTCGATCGCGCCTCACAGGACGCGTCATCGGCGGTGCTGCCTGCCGCTCGAGAGGGCCGGAAACGAAAGAACCCTTCCTGCGGAGGAAGGGCTCGGGTAGATCCCTATCTCGCAGGTGGTTTGGTCCTGCCCGGACTTGGCACCTTGCCGGCGTCGCCGCCGGTAGGTTGTCGTGGTTTCACAGGGCCGGTCCCTCCACCACTCTCGATAGGCTATTCGGTTGCCGCGGATGGTACGGGGCGGGGCGCGACGCGTCAACGACCCCCGGGTTGCGGTTCCGGCCCGCGCGGGACTGCCACGTCGATGTCGCCGCGCGGCGGTGGGGCGGCGGTGGGGCGGTCTTGCGGGGGGTCGGGCGGGAGTCGGGCGGCGGCCGCCGTGACTCGGAGTCACCAAGCGGGCCCCGAAGGGCCGCCTGACCATGCCCTCGACGCTTCTCGTTGACTCCAAATCACGTGGCATGCCCGGAGGAGGGCGTTGCCGGCCGCTGATGGCCGGTTTGCTGACTCCCGGTCACGACGTGCGGGCCCTCCGAGTCGGGGCCCAGGTCAGCCGCCGACCACTCGTGCGTCAATGCAGGGCCCTTCGGCACTCGTCGTGCCGGTCCCGGTCACCAGTAGACTGGCTCGATGGAATCAGTGGCCGCCACCACGTCGGAGTTCCGCGACGCCCGCCGCCGTGTGGCGAAGGTGCTGGGGCGCTTCGAGAAGGTCGATCCCGAGGCACTCTCGCTGATCGCCCTCGCTACACCTGACGTGGCGCGACGCGCTGCGCTGCGCTCGAAGGTCGAGGCGGTCGCGAGCCGCACGGATCGCCTCGATCTCCTGGCCGAGGCCGAGACCGAGGCGCGGGAGCTGGTCTTCCGCCGGTTCAGCGAGAGCGGCTTCCGGCCCCAACCGTTCGGGCTCAACTGGCTGCAATCGCTCGGCACTGCGCCGGATCGGGCGGCCACCGGGCTGGCGGTGGTCGACGCCGTGGCGGTCGCCGTCGTCGAGGACGAGCTTGGTGACGAGGACGTCGTCGGGCTCAGCGCGCCGTTCGAGACCCTCTTGAGGGCGGACCTGCCGGGGGCCGGGGCGATGCTCGTGGGCCTCGAGGCCCGGCCGCCCTGGGCGCGCGCCGTGCTCCTCGTCCTGGCCGTGGGGAGCACCGCCCTGGCCGTCTCGATCGCTGCCACAGGGAGCCCAATCGCGGTCTTCTTCGGGGTCCTCCCGGTCGCCCTGATCGTCGCGTTGCTCCGAGCAGAACGTCGCGCCCGTCGCGCGACCGCCGGCGTATCTCGACTCGACTGAGCCAGCCAACATCCCGGCTCGTCCTGACTCGTCTCGGCCTCGTCCTGGCTCGTCTTGACTCATCCGGACTCGCCCGCCAAGTCATCCAATGCCTGCGTCCGCCGAACGCCTCGCGGGGCGAGCGACTCGGCGCCTGTAGGCGGCCCGTGGCGCCGATCCACTCGCATGGCGAGCCGGATGGCGGTCGAGGACCCTGAATGACCTGACCCACGAGGCGTTGCGAGCGGCCCTCGGTCTCGGACCCGGCGCCGGGTCATCCCGTGACCACGATGGTCCCGACCATCCCGTAGGCCTCGTGGCCCGGCAGGTGGCAGATGTAGCTGAATGTGCCGGGCCCGTCGAAGACGACGACGGTCTCGACGGTGGTGCCCGCGGGAATCGACTGCTCCGTCGGACGGTCACCGTGGGCCGGCTCCGTGCCGGCTCGGTGACGCGAATGGACGGCCGCGTCGCCGACGATCCACTCATGGTCGATCGGGTCGCGGTTCACGAGGACGAACCGGATCGGGACGCCCAGCGGCACCCGCAACGCCGCCGGCTCGAACTGCGAGTAGCGGACGGCGATCTCGATCGAGCGATCGTTCGTCTCGGCGGCGCCCGCGGCGCCGCCGATCGCCGCCGCGATGACCCCGAGAAGCGCCACCGCGGCGAACCAGCGCTGCGCAGCCATCAGGCCGGGGGACGGCGGCCGGCCGCGCTCATCGCAGCCCCGCCGTCTGACCGCCTCCGGACCTGCTGGTGACGAGGAGGATCAGGAGCAGGGTGCCGGCGGCGATGATCGTCAGGGTGGTGAGGAGCCGTCCGACATCGACCGTCCCGGCGGACGCCGCCGGCGCGATGACGTCGAGGCCGGCCTGGTGCCGGGACGGCGCGCCCTGGCCGGAGGCGTCGATCGCGAGGTCGTAGCGAAGTTGGTCGGCGCTGGCGTCGACCTCGATCTTCGTCAGCCAACCACCATCGGGGACCCACTCCATCCCCCGGTCCGAGCGAAGGTCGGACAGAAGCGATTCGGTGGCCGGCTGGCTGTGGGCGAGATCGATCCCGTTCGAGCCTCGGGCGAACGGCAGGAGCGCCGGCTCGCGGTCGGTCAGGAGGTAGACGTCCGCCTCGACCCGCTCACCGCCCGTCTTGCCGAGGGCAAGGATCCGCAGCGGCACCCAGGGGTTGGGCGTCGGGATGGTGATGTGGACCGGCGTCCCGTCGCCGATGTTCTGGCCGCGCTCGGCGGCCGCCGTCGGGTCGAACGAGGCGGCCAGGAAGATCGGGCTGCGCGAGGCGTAGAACTCGAGGACCTCGGGGGCGTCGGGCGGCAGCCGGAAGCCGTGATCCTTCGCCCACTGGCCGACCTCGGCGGCGCCGCCCCGGAGGACGGTCAGGTCGAGGGCGTCGATGCGGACCTTCATGAGCTCCTCGGCTGACGCGGCAGCGCCGAGACGTGCGGCATCGAAGAGGAGCTCGGGCTGCGGGTCCGTCTCCCGAAGCAGCCGCTGGAGGGTCCAGTCGCCGCCCTTCTCGACGCTCACGGGTACGCCGGGCAACGGCGTCAGCGAGCCGAACGCGCCACCGCCGCCCGCGTATTCGAAGGCGGTGACGTAGTGCTCGACGCCGTCGTGATAGCCGGCGAACGTCGTCGTCCGGAGGAGGTTGACGGCGCCGTTCGGGCCGATGAGGCCGCCACAGGCGAGCGCCGGGGCGGCGGACAGGAGGAAGGCCGCGGTCGCGGCCATCGGGATGAGGGTCCAGCGTCGAGCCATCGGCGTGATCTCCGTTCGGGTCGGAGCGGGGGACGCCCGACCATCGTCGATGCCGGGTTGACGCCGCGCCGGTGGGCCCGGTTCCCGCTCGCGAATCGTCACGACGGGCGGCCGGCGAACCGAATAGCCTGTGCGCGATGCGTCGATTCCTCCTCTGGATGGCCGCCAACCCCTGGCTTCGGAGGCGGATTCCCAAGCTCCGGTTCGCCCGGCGGGCGGTCCGCCGATTCATGCCCGGCGACGACCTCGAGAGCGCCCTCGCGGCCGGCGTCGGCTTCCAGGTCGAGGGCCTCGGGACGCTCTACACCCGGCTCGGGGAGAACCTGACCCGGATCAATGAGGCCGACGCGGTCGCGGACCACTACCGCGGCGTCATTGACGAGATCCGCGAGCGCCGCCTCGACGGCGAGATCAGCGTCAAGCTCACCCAGCTGGGCTTCGACCTCGATGTCGAACGGACCTTCGATCATGCGACGTCGCTCGCCGCCCAGGCCGCCGAATCCGGCAAGTCCTTCTGGATCGACATGGAGGGCAGCGCCTACACGGAGGCGACGATCGGCTTCTACGAGCGGATGAAAGCCGCCCGGCCGAACACGGCGGTCTGCCTCCAGGCCTACCTCAGGCGGACGGCAACGGATGTCCAGCGGCTCCTCCCCCTGCGACCCGAGATCCGGCTCGTCAAGGGCGCCTACGCCGAGCCGGTGGCGGTCGCCTACCAGACCCGTCACGACGTCGACGCCAACTACCTGGCCCTGTGCGTCCTCATCCTTCATGCGATCAAAGCCGGAACCCGCGTTCGGCTCGCCCTGGGGACGCATGACGTCCGGCTCATCGAGCAGGTGGCGGAGCACGCCGCGGCCATGGGCCTCCCCAAGACATCCTTCGAGATCCAGATGCTCTACGGGATCCGCATGGACCAGCAGCGTCGCCTGGCGCGCGAGGGCTACGTCGTGCGCGATCTCATCGCCTACGGCGAGGCGTGGTACCCGTGGTACATGCGCCGCCTCGCCGAGCGGCCGGCGAACGTCCTCTTCGCGCTTCGCCAGATCGTCGGCTAGCCCGCCAGCCCCGCCAGCCCCGTCAGCCCCGGCGGGGCGCCGCCGCTGCGACGTGCGTCGGGCTGTGGCGCCGGAAACGAAGATCCCCGCCGGCGACCGGCGGGGATCGATCGATGTCGAGGATCGGGCCCAGGGGCCTCAGGCGGCCCGGATCAGCGATCCGCCCAGAGGACGTGGGTGAGGACCAGGTTCCCGGCCCCGAGGTCGCGGACGTACCAGGCCCCGTGGCCGTGGTTCGTGACCTTGAGCAGGTTCCCCCAGGCGGCATCGGCCGCCTTGCCGCGCCCGCCGCCGGGCCCGCTTGCCGGCGAGGCGCTCACGGTCGACGTGCTGTCGAGGTGAGCGTAGATCGTCTCGAGCTGCGCGTAGTCGTGCTGGTTAGGGTGCTGGTTCGTCCCGGGGTTGCTGGTGTAATCCATGCACGTCCCGAGGTTGGCGTTGTTGAAGTTCTCATCCTGGTGGTCGAGGCCGAACGTGTGCCCGACTTCCTGGCACATGACGAGGTTTCGCCAGGCCGACGTGTTGTAGGTCGACGTGTTGAAGTACGTGTCGTTGACCTTGACGTAGGCCTTGGTGATGTGGGTCCCGCCGGTGATGCTGATGCTGGCAATGCCGAGCCAGCCGTTGTTGCCGTACTTCGCATTGCAGACCTGGACCATGCCGGTCGTCGCCTTGCACGTCTTGGCCCTCGTGGACCCGGCCACGATCTCCGTGTCCAAGACGTTCGACTGCGACCAGTCGCTCGAGGTCGTGGCGAGGTACGAATCCCAGGCCGAGGTGACGTTGTCACCGAGCTTCAGGGTGAACGGGTTCGCGGTCCGGGCCCAGTGATAGCTGCCCCACGAGTGGTTCGCGGAGACGGCTCCAGGCACGACCATGGCGAGGGCCAGGCCGAGGGCGACCAATGCGGCTCGGCGAGGTGCGCGTGTCATCGAGTGACCTCCAGGGCGGCAGGCTGACGAGCGGAGTTGGCGCGAGGATAGCCCGTGGCGTCGGCGGTGAATAGCCCAATGCACCGCCCAGCCCGGAGTCGCCGGTGCCAGGTGGCACCTCGTGGCACGTCGACGGCGTGGCCGTTGTCCCCGGCCGGCGCGGACGTTGTCTCTCGCCGGCTCGTCCGCTCGCCGGGTCGGCGGATGCAAGATGCCGGTCGAAGAGATTCAAGAACTGGGGGCTGGCGCATGCAATTTCGGTGCGTAGAATGTTCTCGGAGGATCGACCAGCACCTCACCCGGTCGATCGTTGCGCGTGTCCCTGCGACTGCAATGCCATCTCGATGCAGAGGAGCCCCCAATCGATGAAGATTCGTGATGCGAAGCCGGAAGACCTCGCCCCGAAGCCGCGCAAGCCGCGGGCCCTCAGCCCCCGTCAGCTCGCGATCCAGAAGCGGGACCAGGCGCTCGTGAAGCTCCTCAACGAGATCGCCGTGGGACCGATGTCGACGATCAAGAAAATCGAGCTCGAAGAGAGCGAGAAGCTGATCACGATTCGAGCCGCGGTGGCCCGCCAGCTCAAGGCCCACCCAGCGGCGATCAACATGGGCGTCCGCGGCGGCGCGATCTACCTCAGCCGCTCGCCGATTCCCGGCGCCCGGGGCGGGCGACGGCCCAGGGCCGCGACCGCCTGATCAATCAGCCGGGTCCCGGCGCGGCCCGGCGCCCGGGACCGACCGACCGGCCTCGATGAGGGCCATGCCGGCGCCGTGCCGGTAGAACGGCCGCGGGTCGGGAGCTAGTGGCGTATTGCCGGCGATGAGGTCGGCCGCCCTCTCCGCGACCATCATCACCGGGGCGTAGATGTTGGCGTTGGTGACCGTCGGGAAGACCGACGCGTCGACGAGGCGCAGTCCCTCGGTACCGTGGACCCGCATCGTCAGGGGGTCCACGACTGCCATGGCATCCGTGCCCATCCGGGCTGAGCAGGACGGGTGGAGCGCCGTCTCGGCGTCACGGGCGACCCACTCCAGGATCTCCTCATCGGTCTCGACGCGCGGGCCGGGTGAGAGCTCGCCGCCGTTGAAGCGCGCCATCGCCGCCTGGTTGAGGAGCGTCCGGGCGACCCGGACCGCCTCCGGCCACTCCCGCCGATCCTGATCGGTCGAGAGGTAGTTGAAGCGAAGCGCGGGATGAACGGCCGGGTCCGCGGACCAAATCTTCACCGTCCCGCGCGCGTCCGAGTACATCGGCCCCACGTGGACCTGGTAGCCATGGCCCGCTGGTGGCGCCGTGCCGTCGTAGCGGATGGCCAGCGGCAGGAAGTGGAACATCACGTTCGGCCAGCCGACGTCCCCGTTCGAGCGGACGAAGCCACCGGCCTCGAAGTGGTTCGTCGCGCCGGGGCCGCGGCGCAGGAACAGCCACTGGAAGCCGATCCACGGCCGCCGCCAGCGCTGGAGGGCCGGCTGCATCGAGACCGGCTCACGGGAGCGGTATTGGACGTAGACCTCGAGGTGGTCCTGGAGGTTCTCGCCGACACCGGGCAGCGCCGCGACCACCGGGATCCCGAGATCCTCGAGCTCGACCGGCGCTCCCACCCCCGACAGCTGCAGCAGCTGCGGCGAGTTGATCGCCCCGCCGGCCAGGATCACCTCGTCGGCGACGACCCGACGAAGCGCCCCCCGACCCGTCGTGTGCTCCACGCCGACCGCGCGTGACCCTTCGAACAAGATCCTGGTGACGAACGCGCCGGTCCGGATCGCGAGGTTCCGCCGGTCCATCACCGGGTGGAGGTAGGCGCGGGCGGCGGAGACCCGCCGCCCGCGCCGGATGTTCCGATCGAACCGGGCGAAGCCCTCCTGGCGGTAGCCGTTGACATCGGCCGTCAGCGGGTAGCCGGCCTCCTCGACGGCCTTGAAGAAGGCCTCGAAGAGCGGGTTCGTGGCCGGGCCGCGTTCGAGCGGCAGCGGGCCGTCGTGGCCTCGCCACGGATCGTCGGCCGCCGCGTCGAGGCTATCCTCGAGTCGCCGGAAGTAGGGCAGGCAATGAGCGAAGTCCCAGCTCGTCATGCCCGGCGCTGCCGCCCAGCGTTCGTAATCGAGGGGGTTGCCACGCTGGAAGATCATCCCGTTGATCGACGACGAGCCGCCGAGGACCTTGCCCCTGGCATGGGCGATCCGCCGGCCGTGCATGAACGGCTCGGGCTCGGAGGCGTACCGCCAGTCGTAGAAGCGGCTGCCGATCGGGAAGGCCAGCGCGGCGGGCATCTGGATGAAGACGTCGAAGCGCCAGTCGGGGCGGCCGGCCTCGAGGACGAGGACGCGCGTCCCCGGATCCTCGGACAGCCGGTTGGCCAGGACGCAGCCGGCCGATCCACCGCCGACGATGACGTAGTCGAACCGTTCGCTGGGCACGGCTCGATGCTAGCGCGCGGCCGTCAGGTGGCGCGGTGTGTCTCGTGGAGAAGGTCGATGAAACGCTCGCGCGACGCCTCCAGGACGACGTCGACGTTGGGGTCCAGGTGCTCGATCCCGAGGTGATCGACGACCGTCTGGCCGGCCGTGTGCTCCCCGGTCGTCTCGACGCGGACGTTGAGGCGCTCGACGCGGGTCGCGATCGTCGGGTCGAGGGCGACGGCCATCGCGATGGGATCGGGGAGATCGAAGCCCGCGAGGTGCGTCTCCGCCTTCACGAAGTCGGTGAGGGTGGCCTGGATATCCACGGCGAAGGCGCCGAGCGGGCCGACGGCGCGCAGCCGGGCGGCGTCAGCGGCGTCGATCACGGCGTACTTCCGTGAAATGTCCCAGCCGACCATCGTCAGGCGGGCACCGGCCTCGAAGACGATCGCCGCAGCCTCGGGATCGACCCAGATGTTGAACTCGGCAGCCGCGGTGATGTTGCCGACGGCATCGCCAGTCCCGCCCATGGTCACGATCTCGCGGAGCCGGCCCGCGATCCCCGGGTCCCGCTGGATCGCCCGGGCGACGTTCGTCAGCGGCCCCAGGGTCACGAGGGTCACGGTTCCGGGCGGCCGGCGGTTGATCTCGTCGACCAGGACGTCCACGGCATGGCCCGGCGCGGGCGTTCGTCCCGTCAGCGGCAGCCCGATGTCGCCGAGCCCATCGTGGCCGTGGACGAACTGGGCCGTCCGTAGCTCGCGGGCGAGGGGCGCATCGCAACCGGCATGGACGGGGACGCGATCCGCCGGACCGCAGAGCTCCACCGTGTAGAGGGCGTTCTGGACGGCCTCGGGCAGCGGCACGTTACCGGCGACGACGGTGATCGCCGCGACCTCGACGCCGGGATGGCGGAGCGCCATGACGAGGGCCACGGCGTCGTCCGAGGCGGTGTCCGTATCGACGATGAAGGTTCGCTTCGGCACCCCGGAAGGGTAGCCGAGGCGGTCTTCCTTCGAGCGGTTGTCAGCCCTCGAGCGGCGCCACCGCGAACTGGACCGCGAACTGCTTGCACCAGATTACGATGCTGGCCGCTCCGCCAGGATCCGAGCCGGCCGGCAGGTCCATGTTGAAGTTGCCGTCGGTCGCCTTGAGCCGGCCGAGATCGATCCCCGCGTCGTCATAGCCGGCGGGATCCGGCGAAACGTAGACGAACAGGTCCGGTCCGTTGCGGACGGAGAAGTTCTCGAAGCGGACGGTCCACGTGCCCGGTGCCGTCTCGATGAGCGTCGCCGTGCCACTCCCGAAATGGAACTCGTCTGCGCCGGCGAAGGTGCCACTCCGGGGAGCGGCGAGGTCCGAACCCGGGGTCGCGTCGGGCGCATCCGGTGGGGCGGACGGGGCATCATCGGGCGACGCCGGGGTCGCGGTCGCGGTGGGGGCGGCAGGGGCCGCCCCGGTCGGGGCCGGCTCGTTGAGCGACGTCCGGATGAAGAGTGGCGAGCCCAGGTACCAGCCGCTGGGCAGGCCGACGGCGAGGGCCAGGGCGATCGCGATCCCCGTTCGGCGGGGGTGCCGCCGAGCCGCGGCGAACCAGCCCCGGCGCCAGGCGACGATCACCACCACGACCATGGCGATCGCGAGGCCGGTCCCGATCGGGACGCGGTTTGGGTACAGGTTCTCCGCGATGAAGCGCTCGAGGTCGCCGAGGAATGTCATGGCAGCAGGTTGGCGGCGAAACGTGACAGTCCGATGACGCGTTTGCGCAACCTGCCGGTCGTGGACGGTGGCGCTCCGAGGACGCGGCGGGGACGCGCGGCGGGCTCGGTTGGGCGCGATGACGGATCCGCGTGGGTTGGGCACGGGTCCGCGCCGCGCCGGCGCCCCGACGGGTGCCGCGCGCCGCGCCCGGGGCGCGATCTTCCTCACCTACGAATCCCCGTGGTACGAGATCGCGCTCCGGCTCGATAGTCCGTCAGGCACGAACCCGGGTGGCACCTGGGCCCGATTCCGGTGTGTTTGCCGCCCCGGGGCCGCGGTTTCACGCTCACGTACCACGCCGGTTCGTAGCTGAGAGATTCCCGGTCAGGCGCCGCCGGTAACCCGCGGACGGTTGCGGCGGGCCACAAACCCGCCGCGGTTCGTCAAACCGGCAACGGCCGGTGCGCCAGGCTCAGCCCGTCGCCGGGAGGCGGAACCAGAACGTCGTCCAGGCCCCATCGGACGCGGCCCCAACCCGACCCCCGGCGTCCTCGATGAGGCGCTTGACGATGGCCAGGCCGATCCCTGCCCCGCCGCGCTCGCGGTCGCGTGACTTCTCGACGCGATAGAAGCGCTCCCAGACGCGGGGCAGGTCCTCGCTCGGGATGGGCGCCCCGGTGTTGGCGACGCGGACGAGGATGCCGTCCGGGGCGCGGGCGGCCTCGACCCGCACCGTCCCGCCGGCGGGCGTGTAGCGGACGGCGTTCTGGAGGAGGTTCGCCATGACCTGGGCGAGCTCGTCCGGTCGAGCCTCGACGACGAGTCCGTCGGCCGCATCCACGGCGAGGGCCACGCTCCGGCGGGCAAGCGCCGGGCCGACGAGATCGGCCGCTCCGCGGACCAGGGCGCCCACGTCCACTGCCGATGGACGGGGCCGCTCCCCCTCGGCTCCGGCAAGGACGTCGAGCGAGGCGGCGAGGCGACCCAGCCGATCGACCTCCTCGCGGAGCGAGTCGAACGTCGCCGGCTCGGGCGGCAGGACCCCGTCCCGGAGCGCCTCGAGATAGCCCTGCAGGTTCGTGAGCGGCGTTCGAAGCTCGTGCGACGCGTTGACCACGAACTCGCGGCGCATCATCTCCTGCTCCTCGAGGCGATCCGCCATCGCGTTGTAGGCAGCGGCCAGCGCCCGCACCTCGGCCGGGCCATCCTCCGGAACCCGGGTCGTGAGGTCGCCGGCGGAGATCCGTTCCGCGGCCCTGGCGACATGCTGGATCGGCCGGGCCAGCATCCGCCCGAAGACCGCGGCGAGGACGAGGGCGACGATCGCCGCGACCGCGAGGGCGACCCCGACGACGACGGTCACGCTCTCGTCGAACATCGCCCGGGCATGCTCCGCCGAGTCGCCGGCCGCCATCATGAGCGCCTCGAACGACTCCCCTCCGACCCGGAGCACCCCGATCGTCACGACCGCGACGGCGATCCCGGCGACGACGAGCGCCGCCACGGCGATCCGCCCGGCGATGCCGCCTCGGTCGCTCACGGCGTTGCCGCCCCGGTGGCTCTCGCCGTTGCCGCCTCGGTCGCTCACGCGGTTCCCACCTCGCTCGTTCACGCCGGTGCCACCCGTTCGACCGGGCCGGCGGCCCGGTAGCCGGCGCCCCGGACCGTGGCCACGAAGCGGGGGGCAGCCGGATCGTCGCCCAGCTTCTCTCGAAGCCGCTTGACGTAGACATCGATCGCCCGGTCCGTGACGTCGGCCTCGCCAACCCCGTGGATGGCGTCGAGGAGCTGGTCGCGGCTGAGAATCCGCCCATCGGCGGCGAGCAGGGCGACGAGGAGTCGCAGCTCCAGGACGCTCAGGACGACCTCCCGGCCGGCCACCCGGACGGCGTGCCGGGCGATGTCGACCTCGAGGTCGCCGCTTCGATACGCGACCGCCGAATCGCGCTCGAGGGCATCTCGCTCGGTCCGCCGGAGGATGGTCCGGACGCGGGCCACGAGCTCCGCCGGCGAGAAGGGCTTCGGGAGGTAGTCGTCGGCGCCCTCGGTGAGGCCCTGGATCCGGTCGCCGGTCGAGCCGCGGGCCGAGAGGACGAGAATCGGGATGTCGCCCATGGCCCGCGTTCGGCGGATTACGGCGAGGCCGTCGACCTCGGGCAGCATGAGGTCGAGGACGACGAGGCGGGGCATGTGCTCCTCGATCGCCCGAAGGGCCGCCCGCCCGTCGGCCGCGGTCACGACCCGAAAGCGATCGCGTTCGAGGTAGGTCCGGACGAGGGCGACGATCTTGGGATCGTCGTCGACGACGAGGATGGGGGCGGCTTCGAGGCGCGGCACGAGATCGATCATCGCCCGCCGAACGCTGGCCGACAACCATGACGCCCATGTGACAGGCCGTCATCGGGATGTCGTCTGGCCGGCCGAGAGTGCGCCCCACTCCCGCCGGGATGCGGGACGGCTCGCCGACCAGCCCCCAGTCGGCCCACAGGAGGAACCCATGTTCCGACGTCTCGCCGCGGCCGTGACCAGTGCCGCGCTCCTCGTCACCGTGGCCGCGTCCGCCGTCGCTGCCGGCGGCCCGCCCAGCCTGTCGTTCTACGTCGATGACGCCCGCTACCGGACCGTCGGCACGCCGACCGACTTCTCCGGCACCGGCGCGCCCGACTTCACCTACGACGCGATCTACGCGCTCGGGGACGGGCTGATCAACGTCGCCGAGGCGAAGCCGGGCGACACCGACTACAACGGCGGCCGCTGGATGGTCCTGCCGATCACCTGGGCTGATGGCGTGACGCCGACCCAGCTGACGAGCGCCGAGGAGGTCCAGGCCTGGGCCGATGCCGGGCTCCTGACGATCGCCACCTCACCGGCGAAGCAGTTCCTCTGCCCGGTGATCCCGGACAACGGCCACTGACCCTCCCACTGACCCGCCCGCGCCTCCCACTCCTCCAACGCCTTCCAGCACGAAGCCCCGGGCCATCGGCCCGGGGCTTCACTGTGTCGGCGAGCGTGCGCCCTACATCATCGGGGCGGTCGAGGCCTTCTCGCCGATCGCCTCGCGGGCCGCTGTCGGGTTGTCCGTGGCAAAAGCGACGCTGACGTTGCCGCCCTCCATGCCGATCGGCAGGGCGGCCTCGACGTTGACGCCCGCATCGGCCAGCTTGCGAGCCACCATTGCCAGCGACCCCGGCTGGTTCGCCAGGCTGGCGACGACGAGCTCGACCTCGCGAGATCGACAGCCGGCGTCGCCGAGGGCCCGCCTCGTCCCGGCCTCGTCATTGGTCAGGAGCACGATGCTCCCCGAATCGCCGCAGGTGGCCCCGGTAAAGCCGAGGATGTTGATCCCCTTCTGGGCGATCGCCTCGGCGGCCCGAGCGAGCTCACCGGGCTTGTTCTCGAGCTCCACGATGAACGCATTCACGAGGAGGCTCCTCCACGTGCTCGACCCGGGGCGACGGACGAGCGCCCGCCGGGGCAGGCCGTTGGACCCTCGATTCTAGGCGGCGCTGCAAACCCGGCATCGCGGGCGGCTGTCGATTCGACCCGATCGCTGGACCCGGCCGGCCCAGGCCCAGGCGGCCTAGGCCCGGGCGGCCTCGGCCGATGTGGCGCCGGCCTGGTAGCGGGCGCCGAGGGCGTCGGGGTCCTCGTCGGGGCCGGTGATGACGACCTCGCCGTAGTGCTCCTCGCCGGCGGCGTCGCGGACGACGTAGGCGTGGTGGATCTCCGCCACGCCCGAGGCGAGGTTCGCGGTGACCGTGCAGTACTTCGTCGCCGAGAGCTCGATCGCCCGCCGGACGGCCTCGACCTCGACGTCGCCCTCGACCGTGTGGATGATCCGGACTCGCTCATAGACGTGGGGGTGCGATTCGTCACGCTGGTCGCCGGCCACACGGACCTCATAGCGAAGGAACCGCTGGCGCTTCTTGCGCAGGATCGACGCAACGTCCATCGCGGTGCACCCGGCCTGGGCGACCATCAGGAGCTCGGCGGGACGGGCGCCGGTGTCGCCTTCGGCGGTATCCATCACGATCTCGTGGCCGCTGCCGGTCGTGGCGACGAGGCGGAGGCCCTCGCCATCGAGTCTCGCGGTCACGGTCCTGGTCGACATGTCTGATGACCTCCTTGGACTGGGCTCAGCGGCGATCCGCGACCGCGGTGAGCGGCCACGTCAGGCCGGGTGTTGATTCGGTGAGCCCGGTCGTCCCGGGACCGCTGCCCGGCAGGACCGGCTCGCTGTGGCAGCGCGCGCAGTACACGGGCTGGTGGCAGTAGGCGCACGCCTCGGCGCCGCTTCGCCGGATCGCTGCGGCGTGGTTGGTGAGCATCTCGTCGTGGTCGACGCTGACCGCGCCGGTGGCGTGGCAGTTGCTGCAGTAGTCGCGGGCGTGGCACTCCCCGCAGTCGTTCGTGCCGGGATCCTCGCCGGCCGCGATGAGCCGGTGGTTGAAGACCCAGATCGTGTCGTCGTGGGACTCGGGCGGGACACCGAGGGGCAGGCTGGCGATCGCGCCACCGATCTGGGGGAAGGTGTGGCAGGTGTCGCAGCTGGACGGGATCGCCCGCTTCGTGGCGGCGCCGTTCTCGACGAGGTAGTGACCGCCGTCGTGGCACCGGAAGCAGCCCGCGAAATCAGTGTGGCCGAGGTTGTCCGGATAGGTCGCGGCGGTGACGCGCATCTCGGGCGTCGCCGCCACGCGGTACAGGACCTTGAGCTCCTCGATGGCCGCGTTTACCGCCGCGGCCTGAGTCCGCGCCACGGCCGGGTAGCGCAGCTCGTAGAAGCCCCGGAGGCGGTCGATCTCGGCGTCGGCGGCGGCAACCGAGGTGAACGCCGACCACAGGATCCGCATCCCCTCGCGCTTGATGTACGGCAGTTCGGGGTCGATGCGGCCGGCGGCCAGCGACTGGTCGAGGGCTCGGCGCGGGCTCGGCAGGGGGTGGCCGATCCGGTTGTGGCAGGAGATGCAGTCCATCGGCCGGGCATCGCTCTCGGCCTTGATCCGATCGAGGTCGGGGCCGACGTCCTCGGCCAGGCGGATCTCGTCCTGGCGGATGTACTCGTCGACGCTGCCGTCGGCGCGGGTCACGCTGACCCAGCGGATCGACTGGGCCGCCTCGCCGTCGGCGCGGAACTGGACGTCCTCGAGGACGTGCCAGTGGACGCTCCGCCCGACGTCGAACACGTCGCCACCGCCGGGCCTGATCATGAGCCCGATGAACTGGCGGGTGTTCGCCTCGTCCTGGGTGTACTCGGTCCGCGTCACGAGGGCGGCCGTCCCGACCCGATCGAGGCTGTGACAGCGAAGGCAGGTCTCGGTGGGCGGCGGCAGGCTGTCGTGATCGGGTGGCGGGATCGGCTCCGGGAACGTCCCCAGGACGATCTCCACGAGCTGGCGGGTGCCGTTCAGCTTCGACCTGACCCAGCCCTCGACGCCGGGGCCGACGTGGCACTCGCCACAGGTGACGTCGGCGTGGGGACCGGCGGCATGGGCCGCGAGCTCGGGTCCCATCGTGTGGCAGCGGCCGCAGAAGTCGGCCGTCTCGGTCCAGGCAATGACCGACGTCGCGCCGACCACGAAGAACGTCCCGAAGGCCCCCACGACGAGCAGCAGCGCGGCGAGGCCGCGGCGCGTTCGAGGCGGATGAATGAAGCTCCGCAGCCGCGCCAGCCGGCCTCGACCGGACGGTTCCGCCGGCGCCGCGGCGCCCACGACCTCGCCGGCATCGACGACCTCATCAGCATCGACATCGTCAGGCGCCGGCCTCGGGACGTCGGGAGGCCCGGCCTCGGCGTGGAGATCGTCGCGGTCCATGGTCGCGGCAGCTACTCGACGATCGACCGGGCCAGGCGATCCATCTCCTCGGCGGGCAGGCCGCCGAGGCGGACCTCGCGGATCGTCCCATCACGGCCGATGAAGAAGTGGGTCGGCAGGCCGTAGGTGCGGTACCGGCTGGCCAGGGCCGTCGTCGGATCGGAGATCCGGGTGAACGTCAGGCCGATCCGATCGGTGTAATCGGCGACCTCGGCGTCGGTCTCCTCGATCCAGATGCTGACGATGGCCAGGCCCGCCGGGGCGTAGCGTTCGTAGGTCGCCTGGAGATCGGGGGCCTCGGCCCGGCAGTCGGCGCACCAGCTGGCCCCGAAGGTCAGCCAGATGGGCTGGCCGGCGAGGTCGGCGAGTCGGAATGGATCGCCGGTCACGGTCGCTGCCGAGAAGTCGGGCGGCGCCGCGCCGACGACCGGCCGAGGGCCGGAGATGTCGCCGGTCAGCTCGACGCTGGTGTAGCCGCCGGCCCCGGACCGGTCGAGGATGAACATCCCCACGACGATCGCGGCGCCGACGACGACCATGATCGCGAGCGTTCTGACCCGTTCCCCGCCCGGGAATCGGATGCCACTGCGCGCAGCCGGCGCGGCCGGCGGCGTCGCCACGGACGTCCGGGCCCGCGTGGTCTGCATGGCGGCCACCTCGCTCCGGGCCGGCCGATCAGCCGAGCCCGGCGTAGCTGTGGAGCCCGCCGAAGAAGTAGTTGCCGAAGTAGGTCAGGATCGTGGCCCCGAAGCCGATCTGAAGAAGGATCGCCGCTCGACTGCCGGTCCAGCCACGGATGACCCGAGCGTGGAGATAGGTCGCGTAGATCAGCCAGGTGACGAGTGAGGCGGTCTCCTTCGGATCCCAGGCCCAGTACCGGCCCCACGCGACCTCGGCCCACAGCGCCCCGAGGACGATGGTCGCGGCCAGGAACGGGAAGCCGATGACGACGGCCTTGTAGCCGATCTCGTCGAGGACCGCCGGTCGAGGCAGGCCCCAGCTGCCGCCGCTCGTGTCGAGCGTGGCCAGGCCCTTGCGGCCATCGAGCGCGTAGATGACGCCACCGACGATCCCCCCGGCGACGAGCGCCACGAGGGCCCCGAGGGCGAGGGCCGACTGGATCGCCCCGACGACGATGGCCAGGAGGGCGGCGACGAAGCCGAGGGCGAAGGCGCGCTCCACGGGACGCTGCTGGAAGAGGAACAGCAGGGCGGCCACGAAGGCGATCGAGAACGAGCCGTAGGCGACGATCGCGACCGCGACGTGGACGGTGAGCAGGAGGTTGTTCTGGAGGGCCGGGACGAGCGGGTCGATCGGCGCCGGGTTGACGAACGCGTAGAGCATCATCGCCAGCGCGATCGGCAGGGCCAGGAGCCCGAGGATCCGCTGGTGGTAGCTCCGCTCGAACCAGTAGTACGCGCCCAGGATGCCCCAGGCGAAGGCGACCGAGAACTCGTACATGTTGGCGAACGGGCCGTGACCCGTGGCGAGCGTGCGGAAGACGAGCCAGGCGGACAGGAAGGCGAAGGCCAGCCAGCCCAGGATCGAGCCATAGCGGCCGAAGGTCGCGGTCCTCGGCTCGATGACGAGGCCGAGCGCGCTGCTCCGCATGCCGAAGCCGTTGCCGGCCGTCTGCATCCGGGCCGCCCGCAGCCCCGAGATCGCGTAGCCCAGGTACAGGACGAGGGCCAGGCCCGTCGCGAGCAGCGCGGCGACGAACGCGTAGTACGACATCTTTTCCATGGCCCTCTCCTCAGGAAGCGCTCGGGCCGGCACACGCCGCCCGGAGGTCGGTGACGAGGTTGGTGAACGCGCGGTCGATGTCGTGGCTGGCACGACCGGGGGTGGCGACGGCGAGCGTCCCCACGCCATTGGGCCGGATGACGAGGCGAGCCCACAGCCTCCGGTGGGGGAAGCTGAAGCCGATCGTGAAGCCGGCGATGAGCAGGATCGACCCGAGCCAGACGATGAGCGTCCCCGGGTCTCGGGCGACGGACAGGCCGGTGAACTGGATCTCCCGGCCGAACGTGAAGCTGAGTCCGGACACGGTCGTCGCGACGCCCTGATCGATCGAGACCTGCTCGATGGGATCGCCGGTGCTGGCCCGGTACGTCTCGACCCGGATCTGGCCGGGCTTGACGAGGCTGTCGCCGGTCCCGAGCGTGCCCACGATCCAGACGGTCAGGTCCTCGGAGGGGATCGTGAACGTCCCCACGCTTCGGCCGTCCGCCTGGGTCTGCCAGGCCAGGGCCACGCCGTCCGAGAAGAGCTCGGTGGCGCCGTCGGCCGTGGCGACCGTCATGAGCGCAGCCGGGCCGTAGAACGACTGGAAGAACGACAGGTCGCCGTAGCGGAGGGGGTCGTTGACCCGGGCCGTGTGCCGGGCGACCTCGGTGCCGTTCTCGTAGAGGATCAGCTCGCTGGCGTAGTCCGACGGGGCGCCCGTGGTCGTGTAGTAGGCATCCTCGAACGAGACGAGCTTGAGGCTCAGGCCCTCGCCGCTGGGGACGGCGGCAGTGGAGCCCTCGGCGATGACGAAGGCGTTGTTATGGAAGCCGAAGAGCGCCCCGACCATGACACCGGCCAGGATCACGACGATCGCGAGGTGGCCGATGAGCGACCCGAACGGCGCCCAGCGGAAGCGATCGGCGTAGAGATTGATCGCCCCGTCGTCCTCGCTGACGACGCGGTAGTGGTGCCGTCGCAGGACGGCCGTCGCGCGAGCGGCGACGTCGGTCGGCTCACCGCGAACGACGATCGCGTCGCGCTCGCGGGCGTGGGCGAAGAAGCCGTCCCCGACCGTGATCCGGGGTTTCGTGGCCGTGCGCCACAGGCCGGGTGCGCGCTGGACCATGCAGGCGATGAGACTGATCGTGAGGAAGGCGGTGAGGCCCCGGAACCAGACCGAGTTGAAGACATCGAAGATCTGGAGGCGATCGAGGATGTCCGTCCAGCCGCCGTAGCGGGGCCGGACACCGGCCAGCCAGTCGACCTTCGCGGCCGGGTCGTCCGCGACGCCGGCCGGAACCTGGATGATGAGCGCCCCCAGGACGCCGAGGAAGGCCATCCCGAGCGTCACCACGAGTGAGAACCGCATCGAGGTCAGGAGGTCCCAGATGGCCTCGAAGATGCCGCGCGATTCCTGGCGTGCGGCGTCGAGGGTTCCGTCGACCATGGCCGCGGGATCTACGGCCATGGCTGGGAGCCGGCCAGTGCGGGTCTGGTTGGTCATCTGCCCGGCCCTCCTAGGCGCCGAACGGCGCCGCGAGCGTCGAGAGCCGCGCGAAGACGCCAGTGATCATCAGGACGCCGACGACGACGAGGGTCGCGCCGGTCACGAGGTTGATGGTTCGATGGTTCCGGCCGACCCAGCCGAGGCGCTGCCCGACCCAGTCGGCGCCGACCGCCATGGCCAGGAACGGCAGGGCATGGCCGGCCGAGTAGGCGACGAGCAGGAGCGTGCCCTGGGCCACGTTCGCCGTGGTCGAGGCGAGGGCCAGGATCGCGCCGAGGATCGGCCCGATGCAGGGGCTCCACCCGGCGGCGAACACAGTGCCGAAGGCCAGTGAGCGGCGATAGCTCGGCGCCGCGGCCGGCGCTCCTGCCCCGGTCGCCGCGCCGGCGTTGAGACCGGCACCGGCGAAGGCCGGCATGGGACGAGTGTCGCGCCATAGCGCCGTCACGTTGATGACGCCCGCGACGTGGAGCCCCAGGAAGATGACGAGCGCTCCGCCAATCTGTCGAAGGAGAGTCACCTGGTCGGCGAACACGTAGCCGATGACGCCGATCGAGGCCCAGAAGCCGATGAAGACGACCGAGAAGCCGGCCGTGAAGGCGAGGCCATGGAAGAAGCTCGTTCGTCGAGCATGGGGCCCGCCCGCCGACGTGCCGACCATGTAGCCGAGGTATGCCGGGACGAGCGGCAGGCAGCACGGCGAGGCGAACGAGACGACTCCGCCGAGGAAGGCGACGAGGACGCCGATCTCGATCATAGCGCCGGCGTCGCGCTGGGGGCCACGGTCGGGGCCGATGTCGGGGCGTCCGTCGGGGCCTCCGTCGGAACGGGCGACGGCTCAGCGGAGGCACCCGCCGATGGGCCGGCCGATGGGTCGGCGGATGCGGCAGGCAGGGCCTCGAGGTGCTGGATGACGAAGGCGGCGAGCTCCGAATCGGGATCCAGGCGAATGACCTCGGACCACTCGCGGCGGACCGCGTCGTAGTCCGGCGGGACCTGGTTGAGCGCCAGGAAGCCCAGGTCGTAGTGAGCGATGACGTTGTCCGGCTCGAGCTCGAGGACCGCGAGCCACTCGACCTCCGCCTCGGCGTCCTGGCCGAGGTTGTACCTCGCCGCGCCGAGCGCCAGCCGACCCGGGACATGATCGGGCTCGAGGTCGACGAGCTTCTCCAGCCAGATGGCGGCCGTGGTGAAGTCCTCGGCGTTGAAGAAGGCGTCCCCGAGCTCGAGCAGCGCTGCCGTGTCGTTGGGGTCGGCCTGGATCCGGCTCATGAGCGTGGCGACCTTCGCCTGGTCGAGGGCGGGGGTCGGTGCGGCGGTCGGCTGGGTCCCGGTGACCGCGGGCGTGGCTCCGAGCTGGTAGATCGCGACGGCGGCGACGATGAGGACGGAAATCCCGGCCAGCGCCGCGAGGATCCGGGGGAATCGGCGGGGCTGGCTCGCCGGGACCGGGATGGCCGCCCGTCGGCGAGGGGCGGTGGTGGTGATTGCCTGGGCCTTCATCGCCCGGGTCTTCATCGCCGTTGCGGGCATCGCCTTCGCGGGGATCGCCTTTGTGGGCCGGCTCGGGATCCGGTCGCGATGCATGCTCGGCGTGACCTCGGCGAGCATGGCCTCGAACGCCGCGTCGTCATCGCCCTCGAACGCAGGCTCGGTGGCCCCTGCCGGCGCGGCCGGCGCCGCAGCGGAAGTCGCCCGACGGACCGGAGGTGTCGCCGGTCCGTCGGGCTGGGCAACCGAGCGCGTGCGCGACGCCGGGAGGGCTCCAGGGCCGCGCAACGCAGTCGGGTCGGAAAGGAGTACGAACGCCTCGTCGGCGGCCGAGGCCTGGCGTCGAGCCCAGCCTCGGATCGACTTCGGCGCAGCCGCGAGGAAGGCCTGGAGCTCGTCACGAGTCCGGGCCACGTCCTCGGAGGTGGCTCGCTCATCGAGACCGAGCCGCTCCAGAAGATCGTGCTCTCGCGCGTCGAACGCGCCGGGGATCACGCCACCGGCGCTCATGGGATCGGAATCGCGACGAACGGCCGCGGCCGGACTCGTCGTTGCTGGTGCGCCATCGTTGCCCTCTGCGCGCTGTGCCCGGGAGGACGCCCGGGTCCTTGACACCTGCGGCGATTGTCCGGACTGAGCCCGCCCCAACCCATCCGCCGGCGGGCACAATCGGAGGGGGCCATCGGGCATGCCCTGACAGGTCCGATGTATCCCCGGGTACAGGCCGGAACGAGCCGCGAGCGGCGAAGGTCAGTAGGCCGCGTCGGCGTGGGCGTAGCCGTGACAGGTCAGGGTGCACGACCGGTTGACCGTCCCGGTCCACTCCAGCACGCCGCCGTTCGGGACCACGTTCGGGGCGAACTCGACGAGCTGCTGGTCGGCCGCGGCCGAGACCTGGTGCAGCTGGACATGGCACTCGGCGCAGATCGCGTTGCCCTGGCCGTCGCCCGGAACGCCGATGTCGAGGCCGCCGCTGCCGGGGTCGTCGACCGCGGTCAGGTGGAGGGCATGGAGATCGAAGGCCGTCTCGCCCGTGCCGGTCGAGGTGAACGGGGCCTCGGCGTGGCACTGGAAGCAGAGCGCGAAGTCCGTCCCCTGGTAGGCCTCAGCCGCCGGCTTGAGGGCCTCGCTCCGGTAGGAGCCGACGGTCAGGCCGGCCTGGCTCGCCGTGCTCGCCCGGTGGCAATACGCGCAGCCGTCGGCGACGAGGCTGTCGACGAGGTGGGGCGAGACCGGCGATGCTGCCTCGACGAGGCCCGTGGGCCCGAGCGTCAGGGGCCCGATCACGCCGGGCGTCGGCTCGGGCGTGGGCTCGGGCGCGATCGATGGGGCGGCCGGGGCCGGCGGGTCGGTGGGGCTCGGCTCGGGAGCCGGCGCCGGCGTCGGGCTGGGCGTCGGCGCTGGGGTCGGCGATGGTGACGGAGCCGGGCTGGGCGACGCGGCCGGCGAGGCCGACGGAGGCGGCACGGGGTCGGGGGTGGCGCTTGGCTCAGGCGACGCCGACGGGTCGGCGGTCGGGCCGGCGGTCGGCGAGGCACCGGGCTCCGCGGTCGGGTCGGCCGCGCTCGTGAACGGCACGAACGGCGACACGGCGGCGGCAAGCGCCAGGCTTAGCGCCGCGCTGGCGACGCGGGCCGCCAGGTGGGAGGAGCGGTGCCGGGACGGGCTCACGGCTCAGGACGCTCCAGGCTCAGGGAACGCCGGGGGTCGGGAGCGGGCCGGTGTAGGTCCCGTTCGCGACGGTGCCGGTCGGGTCGTGGCAGAGCTGACACGTCCCACGGTTGTCGACCTTGAGCAGCCGGCTGTCCCCGGTGGTCCCGCCGATGTCGTAGGTCGTGACGTCGCCGTTGGGGAACGGCTGGGTCGAGGAGAAGGTCCCCTCCATCCGGGCGTTGGATCCATGGGCGACGTGGCACGTTGTGCAGGCCCGGTTCCCGACCGTCTCATGACGGTAGGCGAAGAGGTCGTCCCCGGTCGGCTCGTCACCGGCCGCCGAGGCGTACCTGGTGTGGCACGAGCTGCACCAGGCGGTCATCTGGGTGTTGAAGGCGACGAAGCCGCCCGACCGGTTGGCCGGGATGCCATTTGGTGCATCGGCTCCGGTGGCGCCCGTTGAGGCCATGTTCCACGGCACCCGGACGTGCCAGTAGTCGCCGCTCGTTGGCCCGTGGCCCGCGTCGAGGACATCGTCGACGTAGAGGAGGTACGTCGAGAGGGTGCCGGGCGTGCCCCGAGTCTGGATGACGGTGTAATTCTTGGTGTCCGATTCGGCCGCGTCGGGGTTGTCCGCCGGGGTGTCGGCCACGACGGCGTCCGCGGCGGCAGGCGCGAACGTGCCGCTAGTCGCGTCGGGGTCCGGGATCGGGTTCAGGATCCGGTACTGGCCGTTGCCATGGGGGTTGTGGCACGACGCGCAGGCCATCTCGACCACCGGCCCGGGGCCGTTCTGGCCGAGGCCGATCGGGCCGTTGCCCCAGGCGACGGTGGGGGCCGTCAGGCCGTTGTCGGCCAGGTTGAGGTGGGCCGACGTCACGGGCGCGGTGTCGATGCCGCCGCTGCCGTCGTTGCGGACGCCGACCTTGGCCCACTGGTCGTCGGACGAGGCGAGGTTGTTCGAGACGAGGTAGCGGGCCGGGTTCCCCGAGTCGATGGCCGCGCTCACGAAGCCGCCGCCTCGGAGGGCACCGAGCAAGGGCGTGCCGGCACGGGCCGCGAGCTGGTACTGGATGCCGCTCATGACGTCGGTCGTGGCGCCCGCGCCGGTCGGACCGTGGCAGGTGACGCACAGGGCCGTCTCGTCGGCGGCGTTGATGAGGAAGGGGCCCTGGGCCGTGTGGGCGCGGTGGCACCCGGCGCAGCTGTCGGCGTTGATCCCGAGCGAGCCGTTGTTCACGGTCATCACGTGGGGGCCACCGTCCGCAAGGGTCGGTGCGGCGGCAAGAATCAGCCAGAGCGCGCCGCCAGCGATCACGAGCGCCAGGCGTCTCACGGGTCCTGCCTCTTTCTCGTCGGTTGGACGCTGGGGGTTGGTGAGCCCGGTGGCGTTTGCACGGCCACCGGGCCCTTCAGATCGTCGTTACGGAACGGTCGGGCCGACCGGACCGATGTACGTCCCGGCGGTGATCGTCCCCGTCGGGTCGTGGCAGGCCTGGCAGGTCCCGCGGTTGTCGACCTTGAGCAGGCGGCTCGAGTCCGACGCGGTCCCGTCCGGGTACGTGTAGGTCGACGAGAAGTCGCCGGTCATCGCCGCGTTCGAGCCATGCGAGACATGGCAGGTCAGGCAGTCACGACCGGAGACGGTCCGGTGCTGGTACATGAAGAGGGAGTCACCCGGGCGAGGGTTCGCCCAGGCAGCCCCGATCGGGCCCGCTGGCGGGTCGGAGACCGGGTTGTTGTTGGCGAAGTACCGCGTGTGGCACGAGGCGCACCACGCGGTGATCTGTCCACTGAAGGTCGACGGGCGGGCGTTCGGGGCGCTGTTGGCAGTCGCGCATTGCGGCTGCGTCTGAGCGTTGACCGTCGGATCGCACGTCGGGTCGTTGATCACCGGATTCCACGGGACGTTGCGAGCGAAGTAGTCGCCGCCCGTCGCCGTGTAGTCGCCCGCGATGCCGTTGAAGATGCCGGAGGCGGTAGCCGCCGCGACCTCGCTCGCGTAGAGCAAGTACGTCGACTCCGTGCCCTCGGTCCCCTTGACCTGCATCACGGTGTAGTTGCGGGTGTCGCCCGGGGTCGGCAGCGTGGCGTCGGTGACGACGACACCGCTGATCCGCTCCACCGTCCCGCCCGAGCCGGCAACGGTGATGTCCACCGTGGCACCGCCACTCGTCGCTGAAATGGTGAAGTTGTTGGCGCCGACGGACTTGACGAACCAGGTCCCGTTGAGGTCCGGGGTCGAGCCCGTATGTCCGGCGATCTCGATCTCGTCGCCCACCAAGAGAGCGTGCGACGTGACGGTATAGATGTTGTCGGCCGAGTACTCCGGGTTCGGTGCCGTCGTGGGGTCGCTGTCGACGTTCACGTCGTAGGAGACGCGGATGTCGACGACCCAGGCGTCGGAGAACTCCGCGCCCACGTCATCGCTGTCGGTCGCCTCGGGGACCTTGTTGAGGATGCGGTACTGCCCGTTACCGTGGGGGTTGTGGCAGGACGCGCAGGTGATCTCGACCGCCGGTCCGGCGCCGCTTCCGGCAAGGCCGTTGCCCCAGGCGACGCCCGGGTTGGTCAGACCGTTGTCGGCCATGGCGATGTGCGAGGACGTGACGTCCTCGGACGCACCGACGCCCACCTTCGGGCGCTGGGAGACGCTCGTCGCGTTCCGGAGGTACGACGCTCGAGAGACGTCCCCGGCATCGAGCCGGGCCTCGTCATAACCGCCGCCACGGAGGGCGCCAAGGAGCGTCCCGCCATCGCGCCCGGCGAGGGCGTACTGGACGCCGGTCATGACGTCCACGGTCGACCCGGTCACGGCGGCGCCGTGGCAGGTCTTGCAGAGCGCCGTCTCGTCGGCGGCGTTGATAAGGAACGGGCCCTGGGCCGTGTGTGCCCGGTGGCACCCGGCGCAGCCGTCAGCGTTGATCCCCAGCGAGCCGTTGTTCACGGTCATCACGTGGGGTCCGCCGTCGGCCAGGGCAGGAACTGCGGCAAGGATCAGCCAGAGGGCGCCGCCCGCTAGAACGAGCGCCAGACGTCTCACTGTCCCCACCTCCTTTCTTCCTGTCGGCTGTTGATTGGGCTTTGGCCGGCCCTGCCGGCGGTCGACGTCTACGGCTCCAACCTCCTTCATGGACGCCTCATCTCAATAGCTCCAGACCTGAATGCGGCCGTTCGCCGTGTCGGCGACGTAGACCCGTCCGTGGGCGTCGACCGCGACCCCCATCGGGAAGGCGAACTGGCCGTTGGCGATCCCGTGGCCGCCGAAGAACCCGAGGTGCTCGGGTTGCGCCTGGCCGGCCTCGAGGACGGCATAGACGAGGACGCCCTGGCCGCTCGAGTCGACGATGAACGCCCGGCCCTGGCCATCGATCGCGATGCCCCGCGGCAGCCCGAGGTTGCCGCTCCCGGCGCCGCGGCCGACCTTCGAGAGCACGGTGCCGTCGGCCCCGAAGACGAGCAGGCGGCCGTTGTTGCTGTCGGTCACGTAGACGCGACCGTCGCCGGCGACGGCGACGCCGTTCGGGAACAGCAGGCCCTCGGCCGCGCCGAACTCGCCGACGAGCTTGCCCGTGGCGTCGAACTCGAGGACCCTCGCCGGGGCGGCGACGTCGGTGACGTAGAGGTTGCCGGCGGCATCGAAGGCGAGGCCGAGAGGCTGCCAGCCCTCGATCGCGGCGGCCGGCCGGAACTCGCTCCGGAAGATCCCCTCGGCGCTGTAGACGTAGACCGCTCCCATCGGTCGGTCGGTGACGTAGACGTCACCGCTCGTGGGCTGAACGGCCACGTAGACCGGAACGTGCTCGTCGCCCGTGTCGGCCGGTGGCTGGAGCACGCCGAGCTGGGTGCCACCGGCGTCGAACACCCGAACGACCCGGTCGCCCCCGGTCTCGGCGACGTAGATCCGGTCGCCCGAGGGGCTGACCGCGACGCCCGCGGGCTCGGTCGCGCCGTAGAGGCTGGTCGAGTAGGTCGGGACCGCCGGCGGTGGGATGACCGGCAGGGGGATGGGCTGGCGGAAGAGGAGGTACCAGATCGCGATGCCGAGGAGGATCGCCAGGCTGCCCAGGAGGAGCAGCAGGACGACGATCTTCCGGCGCCGGCGGCGCTGCTGAGGGTCGGCCTCGGGGCCGGCCTCCGCGATCGGCGGCGCCGCGGGCGGAACGCCGGCGGGGAGGGTGATGTCGGCAGTCATCGGACTCACCCCTCGCCCGCGCCGGAGCTCGGCGCGCTGGCCGGGCTGGAGGCCGGCAGGCTGACGCGGGTCTGGCCCAGCAGGGCCGAGGCGTTGGCTGGATCCACCGCGAGGACCTTCCCGTACCACTCGGCCGCAGTGGCTGTCTCGTTCAGGCGCTCGTTCAGGAGGGCCAGGCCGAGCATCGCCTCGACGCCCGCGTCGCCGCCGACGAGGGCCTCGAGTCGGGTTCGGGCGGCGTCATAGCGAGCCTCCGAGAGGTCCGCCATCGCGCCGGCCCATTCGCTCCTGTCCTGGTCGCCCGTCCCCGCGTACGCCTGGGACAGGGTCAGGTACGGCTCGCTCCAGCCGACCGGAACGAAGGCGATCGCGCTCCGGAGCGGCTCGATCGCCTTGGCCGGCTCGCCGTTGCGGACGTGGGCGGTGCCCAGGAGGTTCAGGGCATCGGCATCGGATCGCTTGATGGCGACGGCGGCCGAGAGGTACTGGACCGCGTCGGCGGGCGCCCCCTGCTCCAGGGCGATCTCGCCGAGGCCATAGAAGGCTGCATTGAGGGTCGGGTCGACGTGGGCCATCTCGCCTTCCTTGGCGATGTCCACGACGGCCTCGTAATCGGCCTTTGCCGCATCGAGGTTGCCGAGTGCCAGGTTGGCCCGGGCCCGCCCAAAGTGGGCGAGCTCATCGGCCTTGCCGGTCTCGAGGATCGCGTCGTACTGGACGACCGCGTCCTCGTACCGCTCAGCGATGACGTAGGCATCGGCGAGCTGG
>DASWGY010000219.1:0-5603 GCA_036393495.1 Candidatus Limnocylindrales bacterium | reverse complement strand
GAGGACAACATCCTGTTCGGCTGGCACGCCGCCGACGAGGCCCGCCGCGAGCTGCTGGTCCTGTGGGGCGTCTACGACTTCTTCGTCCGCCACGCCCGGATCGCCGGCTGGACGCCGGCGCGGGGGATCGACGAGGAAATCGCCGCCGCTGGCACCGCGGCGTGGCCGGCCCTCGACCGCTGGATCCTGTCGCGGGCGGCCGGGATGGCGGCCGAGGCCGGCGCGGACCTGGCCGACTTCGACGCAATGGCGGCGACCCGGGTGATCGGCGCATTCATCGATGACCTCTCGACCTGGTACCTCCGCCGCTCCCGCGACCGGATGCGGCCGCGGGCGGAGGCAGCCGACCGGGCGGCCGCGTTCGCGACGCTCCACGCCGCCCTCGTCACCCTGGCCCGGGCGATGGCCCCGATCCTGCCGTTCCTGGGCGAGTCGATGTACCAGAACCTCGTGCTCGAGGTCGTGCCCGGCAGCCCGGCGAGCGTCCACCTGAGCGGCTGGCCGGCGGTCGAGATGGCCGGCCTCCGGGACGAGCGGCTGGAGCGATCGATGGCGGTCGCGCGGCGGGCCGTCGACCTCGCCCGGACGCTCCGGGCGCAGGCGGGCCTGAAGGTCCGGCAGCCGCTGGCCCGGCTGTGGCTGGCCCTGCCGGGCGGCGATCTCCACGAGCTCGACGCGCTCGTCTCGCTCATCGCCGATGAGGTCAACGTCAAGGCGGTCGAGCTCATCGGCGACGAATCCGGGCTCGTCGAGCGGCGGGTGAAGGTCCTCCTGCCGAGGGTCGGCAAGCGCCTGGGTCCAGCGATCCCGGCGGTCATGGCCGCAGCCCGCGGCGGCGCCGTCGCGGTCCGCGACGACGGCTCGGTCGAGATCGCCGGCCACGTCCTGGCCGCGGACGAGGTCGAGATCATCGCCACGCCGCGACCCGGTACCGCCGTCGCTCACGACGACGGCCTGGTCGTGGTCATCGACACGGAGCTCACGCCGGAGCTCCGGGCCGACGGCGACGTCCGCGAGCTCCAGCGCGCCATCCAGGACCTCCGCAAGGAGGCCGGTCTGGACCTCGACGACGTGATCGAGCTTCGGGTGGACGGCCTCGCGCCGGCGGTCGCCGGCCACCTCGCCGGCATCGCCGCGGATGCGCTGGCCAAGCTGGCGCCCGATCTGTCCGACGACGGGGCGGTCCGGGGAGTCGCCCAGCTCGAGGCCGGCCCGGCCGCGATCACGATCCGCCGCGACGTCGGCGACCGCAGCCAGCCGCCGGCATGACCCCGGCGGCCATCGGACGACCGCTCTGGCCCCAGTTCCTCCTGTTGGTCACGTCGATCGTCGTCGCCGACCAGGTCACGAAGGCCTGGATCACCGACGCGCTCGCTCCGGACCGATCAGTCCAGGTCGTCGGCGACTACCTTCGGCTCATCTACACCCAGAACAGTGGGGCCCTGTTCGGCCTCTTCCGTGGGCAGGCGCCCATTTTCGCGGCGCTGTCCATCGTCGTCATCGGGATCATCGCCGCCTACCACGGTCGGTCGGGGCGGAACCCGGTCATGACGTTGACCCTCGGCCTGCTGCTCGGTGGGGCGATCGGGAACGCCATCGATCGGCTTCGGCTGGGCTTCGTCGTCGACTTCGTCGACGCCGGGCTCGGTGACCTGCGGTTCTACACCTTCAACGTCGCCGATTCGTGCATCAGCGCGGCGATCCTGCTGCTGCTGCTCGTCGCGATCCGCCCGGGTCTCGCGACGCCCCGCGAGGCGATTCCGTGATGGCCCCGTCCGGCAGCGCCGCTCCCGGCCTGAGGATCCTCCAGGTGCCCCCCGAGACGGCACCGACGAGGGTCGATCGCTATGTCGCCGACCGGACCGGCCTGTCGAGGAGCCACGTCCAGAAGCTCATCACGGAAGGTCGGCTGACGATGGGCGACCGGCCGCTGAAGGCCAACGCCCTCGTCGAGGCCGGGACGGAGCTCCAGCTCGACGTTCCCGAGCCGGTCGCAGCGGAACCCGTCGCCCAGCCCGAGATCGACGTTCGGGTCGTGTACGAGGACGACGACCTGCTGATCGTCGACAAGCCGGCCGGGTTGGTCGTCCATCCGGCACCGGGCCACGCCGATGGGACACTCGTGAACGCCCTCCTCGGGCGGGGCGGAGGAGCGGCCTACGGCGGGATCGCCGGAGTCCGCCGGCCCGGGATCGTCCACCGGCTGGATCGGGACACGAGCGGCCTCCTCATGGTCGCCCGGACCGACCGCGCCCAGGGCTCGCTGATGGCCCAGCTCAAGGCCCGCCGGATCAAGAAGACGTACGTCGCCCTCGTCCAGGGCTCGGTGGCGGCGACGGTCGGTCGGATCGAGGCGCCGATCGGCCGCGACCCGAAGCATCGGATCCGGATGGCGGTCGTGCCCGACGGCCGGCCAGCCACGACCGGCTACCGGGTCCGCGAGCGATTCGCGGGCTGGACGCTGCTGGAGCTCGACCTCGTCACCGGGCGGACCCACCAGATCCGGGTCCATCTCGATGCCATCGGCCATCCCGTCGCGGGCGACCCGCTGTACGGGACCGGGACCTCCCGGCGAGGTCCGGATGGCCTCGGCCGCCTCTTCCTCCACGCCTGGCGCCTGGAGCTGACCTCGCCGTCCGCCGGTGAGCTCATCCGGGCCGAGGCGCCGCTGCCGGCCGAGCTCGCGGCGGTCCTGGCCACGCTGCGCGAGCCGCCACGATGACCTCGCCGGCGGTGCCGCCGCTCGACCGACCCGCGCCCGGGGCCCCGGGCGCGCTCCTGGTCATCGTCTCGGGGCCATCCGGCGTCGGCAAGGACAGCGTCATCGAGGAGATCCGGCGCGTCCCGCGCGACCCGGACTACCACTACGTCGTGACCTGCACGACCCGGCCCCGCCGGAGCTACGAGATCGATGACGTCCACTACCACTTCCTCGCCGAGGCCGAGTTCATCCGGCTCCGGGACGAGGGCGAGCTGCTCGAGGCCAACGAGGTCCATGGCAACTGGTACGGCACGCCCCGAGCGGACGTCCGGGACGCCCTCCGCCAGGGCCATGACGTGATCCTCAAGATCGACGTCCAGGGCGCGGCGGTCGTGAAGCAGACGGTGCCCGAGGCGCTCCTCATCTTCCTCGTCCCGCCGTCGCTCGAGGACCTCTTCGGCCGGCTCCAGTCGCGGGCCACGGAATCGGCCGACGAGCTCGACATTCGGCAGCGGAACGCGGCCCTGGAGCTCGCACGGCAGTCCGACTATGACCACGTCGTGGTCAACGAGACCGGCCAGATCGAGCGCACCGCGCGTCGAATCCACGACATCATCACCGCCGAGAAGGCCGCCAACCCGGATCGCCGGACCCGGGTCTGACCGGAGCCACCCGGGAGGCCCAGGAGGGAGCGTGGACGAGGCTGCCGGACAGGCCGACCTCGGGCTGGAGCCCGAAGCTTCGGCCGGCGATACCCTCGTCGCCGTCGCGATCGACGCCGCCGGAGCCGGGGGCACCCACGCCTACACCTATCGGGTGCCGGATCGACTGGCCCCGATCGAGGCCGGCGAGGCCGTCGTCGTCGAGTTCGGGCGGCGCCAGGCGCTCGGGATCGTCCTTGGCCCGGGCGAGGTCGCGGAGGGCGTCGCGACGAAGCCGATCGTCGATCGCGTCCGGGGCGACGGGCCGCTCCTGTCGCCGCTGGCGATGGACCTCGCGGCCTGGATCTCGGCCCACTACCTCGCCCCGCCGGCGCTCGTCCTGCGGGCCATGCTCCCGCCGGGGCTCCTGGAGCGGCTGGAGCTCGTGGCCGAGGCCCGGCCGGGTGCGGTGACCACCTCCCCGGAACCCGCCGATGCCGCCGTCCTGGCCCTCCTCGAGGAGGGGCCCAAGGTCGTTCGCCGGCTTGCGGCCCCGGAAGGTCGGCCGGCGCTCCTTCGCCGCCTCCGGGGCCTCCACGCTGCGGGCCAGATCGACCTCGACTGGACGCTCCTCGAGGCCGGGGCCGGGCCGCGGCATGTCCGGCTGGCGAGGCTTGCGGCGACGTCCTCCGACGCTGCGGCGGACGGGACGGGGACCCCGCGCGGGCGACTCGGGCCGCGCCAGCAGGCAGCCCTCGATGACCTGGCCCGGGCCGGAGCGTCCGGCGTCCCGACGGCCGAGCTCGGGGCCCGGCACGGGAGCTCGGTCCTGGCCAGCCTCGTTCGGCGAAGGCTGGTCGAGGTCGAGGTCATCGAAGCTCCCCGCCGGCCGCTGGCCACCCGATCACCAGGTCGGCGCGGATCGCGCCCTGCGACCTCGAGCCTCAGCCCCGAACAGTCCACCGCCGTGGCGGCCATTCGCACCGCGATCCAGAGCCGCGACGCGACGCCACTCCTCCTCGACGGCGTCACCGGGGGCGGCAAGACGGCGATCTACGCCGAGGCCCTCGCGACCTGCCTGGAGGAGGGACGACCCGCCCTGCTCCTCGTCCCGGAGATCGCCCTGGCCCTGCCGATCGTCGACCGCCTCCGAGCGGATCTCGATGCCGAGATCGCTCTCCTCCACAGCGGCCTCGGCGCCGGCGAACGGGCCGACGAGTGGCGGCGCATCCGCTCCGGCCGGGCGGACATCGTCGTCGGGACGAGGCTCGCCGCGGTGGCACCGCTCCTCGAGGTCGGCCTGATCATCGTCGACGAGGAGCACGACCCGGCCTACAAGAGCGATCGGACGCCGCGCTTCCAGGCCCGCGACGTGGCCATCCGGCTCGGCGACTTGGCCGGAGCAGCCGTCGTCCTCGGCTCGGCGACGCCCGCCGTCGAGACCGAGGGCCGGGCCCGGGACGGGACCTACCGGCGAATTCGGCTGTTGGATCGGCTCTCCGGGCAGCCGCCGTCGGTGGAGGTCGTGGACCTTCGGGCGGAGCTGGAGGCCGGGGTCCGCGGCATGCTCTCACGCCCGCTCGCGGCCGCCATCGCGTCTCTCGATCGGGATCTCGGCGACCAGGCCATCCTCGTGATCAACCGCCGCGGCTCGGCTTCTGTGGTCCTGTGCCGCGACTGCGGCCACGTCCAGGCCTGTCCCGAATGCACGCGGCCGCTCGTCTACCACCAGGCCGGCGTCACCCTCCGCTGTCACCACTGCGGTCGGGCGACACCGCTCGCGGCCCGTTGCCCGCAGTGCGGATCCGCCCGGATCCGGTACCTCGGCGGCGGCACGGAGCGCCTGGAGCGCGAGGTCCGCGACCGGTTCCCGGAGGCACGGGTCGGACGCTTGGACCGCGATGTCGTCGAGCGCCGCGGCGCCGCGGCTCGCGTCCTCGATGCCTTCGCGGAGGGGCGCCTGGACATCCTCGTCGGGACAAGCCTCGTCACGAAGGGACTCGACGTCCCGGCCGTGACCCTCGTCGGGATCGTCTCGGCCGACGTGGCTTTGAACCTGCCCGACGAGCGGGCTGCGGAGCGGACCTACCAGCTCATCGCCCAGGCGATCGGCCGGGCGGGGCGGGGGAGCCGGCCCGGCCACGCCATCATCCAGACCTACCTGCCTGACCACCCAGCGATCCGGGCCGTGGCGACGGGCGAGCCGAATGCCTTCTACGACGCCGAGCTGGACGATCGGCGCCGGTTCGGGTCGCCGCCGT
>DASWGY010000218.1:0-3592 GCA_036393495.1 Candidatus Limnocylindrales bacterium | reverse complement strand
GAACCGTCGGCCGGCCGGATCCCTGCCCAGGTGGCCTGACCCGATGACCGTCTCGCTCGAACGACGCTTTTCGAATTTCCGGCAGGGACTCGCTCGGCCCGACGAGTTCCCAGGCGAGCAGGAGCAGGCGGCAACACGGTCAGCGGCAGTCCGCGGGTCGAGCGTGGCCGCCGAGCGACTGGCGGCCGAGGTCGACGGCGAGCTGGTTCGGACGGCGGTCGGCAGCTTCGTCCGGGTCGAAGGCCGCGGCGACGTCGTCCGGGTCGACCGCGAGCGGCTCGCCCGGCTCCCGGGACAGCCGCCGGCCGAGGTGCCGCTGCTGTGCCTCGACACCGAGACGACCGGCCTGGCAACGGCTGCCGGGACGCTGGCCTTCCTCGTCGGGCTCGGCTGGTGGGAGGGCCGGCGGTTTCGGCAGGTCCAGCTCCTCCTTCCGGACCACGCCGACGAGCCGGCCCTCCTCGATGCCCTACGGGCAATGATCCCGGCTGGATCGTGGCTCGTGACCTACAACGGCCGCGGCTTCGACTGGCCGCTCCTCGTCGCCCGCTACCGGATGGCCCGGTCCGGGGCCCCCGCGCACGCCGGCCACCTCGACCTCCTGCCGATCGTCCGACGACTCTTCCGGCACCGCATGACCGATGCCCGTCTCCAGACCGCAGAGGTGGAGCTTCTCGGCCATCGCCGCCATCGGGACGTCGAGGGCTGGGAGATCCCGACCCGCTACCTCCAGTTCCTCCGCGACGGCGAGCCGGCCCGGCTCATCGAGATCGTTCGCCACAACGACGAGGACGTCCTGTCCCTGGCCCGGCTCCTGGCACACGTCGACACGCGGCTCGGCGATGAGGCGGTTCGGTACGGCGCGCACGCGGGTGACCTCGCCGGGTTGGCTCGCGCGTTCACCGCCCACCGTCGGTACGACGAAGCCCTGGCCTGCGTCGACGCGGCGATCGTCGGCGGAAGTGATGGGGCGACGGCAGTCCCGGTTCGGGTCGCACCGGCTGAGATGGTCCGTCCCGAGCCGCACCTCGTCTGCGAGGAGCTCGACCAGTGGTGGTCGCCTCGTCGCGTGCCGGACTTCGGGGGCCGTTCCGGTCGGGAGGGCGCGGCTGCGGCCTGGCGCACCCATGTCACGGACCGGATGGACGCGGGCTGGACGGCGTCGCGCCTCGCCGTGGAGCGGGCTCGCCTGCTCCGGCGACTCGGCCGCTACCCCGAGGCGGAAGCCGCCTGGCTCGGCATCGCCGACGCGGGCGGCACGCTCGGGGCACTCGCCTGGACCGAGGTCGCCAAGCTCCGCGAGCACCGCCGACGAGACCCTGAGGCAGCCCTTGGCGCCACGCTCGCCGCCCTGCGCCTCGTCGAGCGCCGCCGCTTCCTTGGCCGGCCCGATGCTCGCCTCGAGCGTGACCTCACCCGGCGGACCCTCCGGCTGCGGCGCCGGATCGCGCGGCGGACCGCGTCGCGGCGGGCCGCGTCGCGTCCGGCCGGCAGCGGGCAGTCGATCTGGGCGTGATCCGGACGGACGCCGCGGGCACCACGGAGGCCGCGGCGCTCAACGGCGCCTGAGCGAAGCGCGCAGGCGGTCCGCGACGGCGGCCTCGGTCGGCACGCCGCGGACCCCCGCCTCCTCGACCGTCAGGGACCCGAGAGCGGCGGCGAGGCGAAGGTCGGCGCCGCGGCGACCCGATCCGGCCAGGGGATGCCCGAGCCGGGCGGCGACGAGCCCCCCGAGGAACACATCACCGGCTCCTGTGGCGTCGACGACGGCGGCCGCCCCGATCGCCGGGTAGCGCCGGACGGGCGCCGCCCGGGATCCGTCGGATCTCCACTCGACCCCACCCGCAGCACCGTCGGTCACGACCAGCCGCACACCGGGACCGAGGAGCGACCCGAGCTCGTCGAGCCTGGTCTCCGGACCCAGGTCCAGCCGGCTCACGACGACGAGGTCGGCCCGAACCAGGAGCGGGGATGGGCGGGGCAATCGGCGAGCCACCGGCGCGCCCGGCTGGACGTCCCGCAGGAGCCCCTGCCAGCCGAGGGCGACACGAGCGCCCGGTTTCGGGGCACTCCCCCACTCGGCCGCCAGCTCGCCGGCGACCGGGGCGAGGACCCAGTCGTCGGCCGATCGCCAGTCCGCGGGCAACGCGGTGAGCGGCAGCGGCTCGCCGGGCTCGAGGCAGCGCTGCTGCCGCACGCCGTCGACCTCCCGATTGTCGAAGACGGGGCCATGATCGAGGGGCACGACCTGCACATCGGCGCCAGCGAACCGGAGCAGGTCGAGCTCCTCGGCCGTCACCGCCTCGCCGTCGGCACCCATGAGCACCCGGGGTCGGAGGCCGAGGCGGGCGAGGGTCAGGCCCACGTACGAGACCGCGCCGCCGAGCCGCCAGCCTCGCGGGTCGGTGTCGGCAACGTCACGCGACGCCGAGCCGACGACGAGCGGCCCGCCGGCCGCGGGCGGCCCGCCGGCGGGGGTGACGGGTCGTGTCACGCCGCGACCGACCTATACTCGACCGAGTGGCCGCAGCCCGCGGCCCCTCGCGGGAGGCGATCGTGCACTTCTACGAGCTCCACGAGGGCGACGACGATGTCTTCTTCGACGTCCTGCTCTTCCGTGAGGACGAGATGGATCCCGAGGAGTTCTACACCGTCGTCCAGTCGATTCGTCACCGGATCCAGGACAGCCACGGCGGGGACACGCTCGTCGAGGCGATCGCCGAGGAGCTCGAGCAGGACTACGGCTTCGTCTACGTCTCCGACGACCGGCTCACCGCCGCGGTGAACGTCTCGAAGGTCGAGGAGGACAACTTCCTCGCCGACCTCGAGCCCGAGGGGCTCGACGAGGAGGTCGACTACGCCGCCGTCTACGCCGACTTCGAGCCGACCGACGGCCCGCCGAACTGACCGAGAGGCGTCGAACCGAGGGGCGTCCAACCAGGCCCGTCGTCAGCGGCTGAAGAGGATCTCGAGGACGTCGCCGTCCCGGACCCGGTAGGTCTTGCCCTCGGATCGGAGGCGGCCGTGCTTCCGCGCCTCGGCCATCGAGCCGAGCGCGAGGAGGTCCTCGTAGGCCACCGTCTCCGCCCGGATGAAGCCCCTCGCGAGGTCGGTGTGGATCGCCGCCGCCGCGTCCACCGCCGAGCTGCCGCTGGGCACCGGCCAGGCCCGGACCTCATCCGGACCGGCGGTCAGGAACGAGATCAGGCCGAGGAGCCGGTACGAGAGGTGGATCACCCGGCCGAGCCCGGATTCGGCGATCCCGAGCTCCTCCATGAAGACCGCCGCCTCGTCGGGTTCAAGCTCGCCGAGCTCCATCTCGATCTTGGCCGAGAGGGCCTCGACGAGGGCGTGCTCGTGGACGTAGCCGGCTGCGATCCGCTCGACGAGGGCCGCGCCGGCGGCGATCTCGCGCTCACCGATGTTGAGCAGGACGAGGACGGGCTTCTCGGTCAGGAAGCGGAAGCCACGGATGGCCTTGCCGTCGTCGACGTCGAGGCCCAGGTCGCGGATCGGCCGGCCGGCGTCGAGGCCCTCCTTGAGCCGCCGCAGGATGACCTCCTCGCGCTCGTTGGCTTCGCGCTCGGCCGGG
>DASWGY010000217.1:0-6658 GCA_036393495.1 Candidatus Limnocylindrales bacterium | reverse complement strand
GGCCGCGGCGCACGTCACCGTTCCCGCCACGGATCCGACATCGGATCCGACATCGGCACCGGCCCCGACATCGGGACCGGCCCCGTCCCTTTCGCCGTTCCGCGGTCCGCTGCCGGTCCTCGGCAATCCGGCCCGTCCAGGCGTCGGGATCAGCCGGTCCACCGACCGTCAGATCGCGTACGGCGGCCTCGCGCTGGCAGCGATCTACCTGGGCCTCGCGGCAGCTTCGCTGCTCCTGCCGCCGGCGATCCGCCTCGGGACCTGGCTACCGGCCCACCTCGCGCTGGCCGGGGCCGCGGCGACGGCGATCGCGGCAATCCTGCCCTTCTTCGCAGCCGCGCTCGCGGTCGCATCACCAGCGCCCCCGGCGATCCGGATCGGCGGCATCGGGCTCGTGGCCGGCGGCGCGGTCGCGGCGATGACCGTCGTCGGGCACGCGGCAGGAGAGGCGCTGCCCGCGGCGATTGCCGGCGGCTCGTTCATCGCCGGGATCGGGCTCGTGGCGGTGGCGGCGATCGCCCCTCTCCGTCGTGGTCTCGGGCCGCGCCGGCGCCTCGTCGAGCGCGCCTACGCCGTCGCCCTCGTGAACGTCGGCGTCGGCGTCACCATCGCAACCTTCCTGGTCGGCGGCAATGATGTCGTCGGCGCGGCGTGGGCGTCCCTGAAGCCGGCGCACGCCTGGCTCAACCTCGTCGGGTTCGTCGGCCTTGTGGTCGCGGCGAGCCTCCTCCACCTCGCCCCGACGGTCGCCGGGACGCGAATGCGGCCGCGACGCTCCGCGGGGGTCGCGGTCGGCGGCCTCGCGGTCGGGGCCCCGCTCGTGGCGGCCGGATACGCCATCCAGGTCGACCTCGTCGCGCGGGTCGGCGCGGCAGCCATCATCGCCGGCGGTCTCGGCGTCGCGCTCCACGCGCTGGCCGTGGCCCGCGACGGAGCGCCGGGCCGCTGGACGACGGATCCGGGCTGGCATCGGTTCACGTCGGGATCGCTCCTCGCCGGCCAGCTCTGGCTCGGGATCGGCCTCCTCGCGGCCGCGGCGCCGGTGCTGATCGGTGGCGCTGATCCGATGGCCTGGTCCCTGCCATCGCTCGTCGGGCCGCTCGTCATCGGCGGCGTCGTCCAGATCCTCGCCGGCGCGATGAGCCACCTCCTGCCCGCGATCGGTCCGGGAGACCCGATCCGCCACGCCGCGCAGCGCCACCTCCTCGGTCGAGGGGCGACCCCTCGCCTCGTGCTGCTGAACGCCGGAGCGGCGCTGGTCACCGTCGGATGGTTGGCTGCGGCGATCGGGATGCTCGCGCCTGCGGCCGACACGCTCGTCGGGCTCGGGCTCGCGGGCGCGGCGCTCGGAACCGGACCTTCGCTCGCCCTCCTGGCGATCGCTGCGATCCGTGGCCGGGAGGCCCAGGCCGAACGTCGTCGATGGCTCGCCCGGAGGGCTCCCGCCGAGGCCGAGCTGTGATTGCCG
The DNA here is from genome assembly GCA_036393495.1 of Candidatus Limnocylindrales bacterium. GTDB lineage: Bacteria > Chloroflexota > Limnocylindria > Limnocylindrales > CSP1-4 > UBA5189. Next base: position 5,190 of record DASWGY010000217.1, on the reverse strand, counting down.
GACACAGTGTCCACGCTCGGGCCAGGGTCGATCTGCTGGTTCTCAGTTAGCAACCGGTGTGGTCGCAGATCAGCATCCGGGCCTGGGCCCGACGATGCAGCCCCGGCCCTGAACGGTGACGGGCCCGATCAGTCATGTCGAGTGACCAGCTGGGGCCCCGATCCCATGTTTCGTACCACACCTGTTGGTAGGTGAGGAGAGCGCCGGTCGGAGGGGGTTCCCGGGCTCGTCGAGAGGTCTAGGCCGGCTCGTCGACCGGCCGCGGCTGGCGAAGCCAGACGACGAGCGCCACCACGAATCGCAGGACCAGGCTCAGGCCGTAGCTCGTGCACCAGACGCAGACGGCCCGGATGACCGCGATCTGGACGTACAGGAAGTAGATCTCGAAGATCACGCCGGCCAGGGACAGGCCGTAGTGAGCGAGGAGCAGCCCGTACAGGTTCGTCCGCCACCAGGCGATCGCCAGCGTCAGCAGGATGAGCGAGAGGCCCACCCCGTAGACCGCCACGGGAATGCCGTTGATCCAGGCGTACTCACTCTGGGCCACGGTCTCGCAGCCCTTGAGCGGGCCGCAGGCCGGGACGCCGCCGCCGAGCTCGACGACCGACAGGTATGTCGCGATGGCAAGCCCGATGACGTCGAGGACGGCGAGGAGGAGGCCGGGATGGATCCCGAAGATCGGCCGGACCTCGGCACGTCGCAGCATCGGCGTCAGGGTACCGGTGTCGGCGAGGCGGCCGCCGCGAGCTGCTGGATCTGGGCGATCAGCACGCTGGCATCCGGCAGGCCCGGGACGGGCGTCCCGCCGTTGAGGGCGATCGTCGGTGTCGAGTTGATCCCTCGGCCAACCGCCTGGGTCGTCGCCGACCGCACCGCTTCGCGAACGTCGTCCGAGGCCATGCAGGCGTCCCATTCGGCCCGGTCGACACCAGAGCGGTTCGCAACGGCGGCGACGAAGGCCCCGCTGTAGTAGCCCACGTTCTCGCCGCCCTGGTTCCAGAAGATGAAGTCGTGGAAGTTCCAGTAACGGTTCTGATTCGCGGCGCACATCGCGCCCGTCGCGAGCTCGAGCGATTCGTCCCGGTCGCCCCGGCTCAGGAACGCGATGTCACGGGCCTGGATGCGGAGGACGCCGGTCTCGACGAACTGGGCCTTGAGCGTCGGGTACTGATCGCGGACGAGCCGGCCACAGACAGGGCACTGGTAATCGGACCAGACCTCCATCACCACCGGGGCGCTGGCCAGGCCCATCGAATCGCCGTCGACGAGCTCTTCGGCGTAGGTCAACCCGGGGTTGAACAGCTCACCCCCGCTGTTGGTCGGCGGCGCGGGCTTCTGGTTGAGGACGATGATCGCGACGGCGACGACGACGGCCGCCGCGGTGATCAGGGCGAAGGGCGACTGCCAGGCCGGGCGCTTCGGCGGTCGGCGGGTCGAGGCCCGGGAGCGGTCCCGAATCGGGCGGTCTCGACGTTCGAGCGAGCGACGCTCGCGGCGGGTCAGGGGCGGCTGCGGCTCATGGGTCACGAATGTCGGCTCCTCGAGGGCGGCACGGGACGCCGGACGGACGTCGGCGACCGTAGCATCCCGGCTGGAGCCGTCCGTCCAAAGGGCCGAATCGCCCATCTCAACTGGGACCGTCAGGCCGACCATCGAGCCAGCCGGGACGATTCACCTGCCCCGAGAGGGACGAAGGTCGGGGGCACACCCCTGAAACCTCGGCGCCACCCTTTGCCTCAGGGAAGCGTCGGGCAACACCGCCGGGGGAATGCATGTCGCTCTCGTCCGCCGCTCGCTCCAGCGCGCCCATCGAGCTCGGCGCGACCGCCACCGCCCGGCCCGCGGCCAAGGTCCGCCCAACGACGGGGGGCCGCCTGTCGGGTCGCAGCTGGGTCGTCCTCGTGGCGATCGTCGGGCTCGTCGCCGTGTATGCGACCGACCAGATCGTGCCGGCGACGTCGGCCCACCAGGCCGAGATGCGGATCTGGCTCGCGGCCCGGGCGGCGGGGTTCCTGGCCCTGGGCCTGCTGACGCTCCAGGTGGTCCTCGGCCTCGTCCTCAGCCACCCAACGAACAAGACCACCTGGAAGCTCTCGAAGCGGCTCTTCCCGTGGCACGAGAACCTGTGGGTCTTCGTGATGGCCTTTCTGGCCCTGCACGTCGTGACGATCGTGGCCGACCCGTACGCGGAGGTCGGCCTTGGTGGGGCACTGATCCCCGGGCTGTCCGAGTACCGATCCGTGCCGGTTGCCCTCGGCACGCTGGCGCTGTACGCCCTCCTCGTCACCGGCCTGACAGCTCGCTACACGAAGCTCCTGCCGAAGGGCCTGTGGCTCAGGCTCCACCGGCTGAGCCTGGCCGTCCTCGCCCTGTCATGGGGTCACGGTGTCCTTACCGGCACCGATTCGATCGCCCTCGCCGCCGTCTACGGCGCCGCCTTCACCCTCGTCCTGGCCGCCACGGCCTACCGCTACTGGGTTGCGCGCGCCGGCCGACCCACCTTCTCGACGTCGCTCCCGGAGGCTTCTCGATGACACTCCAGCTGCTCATCCGTCGCGCCGTCGTCGTTGCCGGCGTCGCCGGTGCGCTCCTGCTCGGCGGCATCTCGATCCAGCTCGCCGCCGCCTGGACGGCCGCGGCCGCGCCGCTCAATGCCCCTCCGGCGTCGCTGGCCTCGATCCAGGCCGATCTCGACACCGAGCGGGCGCGCTCGGCTGCGCTCGAGGAGCAGCTCCGGACGCTCGAGGCTGCATCTGCCGACCTCGCCGCCGCCCTCGAGGCGGCCCGGGGCCAGGTGGCCTCGGACACCGCGACCGCCGATGAGCTGCGGGCCAGCCTCGCGGCGGCCCAGGACAAGCTCACCAAGCTCGAGGCGGCCCTCGCCAGGGCCGCTGCCGCGCGGGCAACGACGACGACGACAACGACGTCCGCCGGGCCCACCCCCGAGCCGCACGACGAGGACGACGACGAGCACGAGGGCGGTGATGACTGACACCGGTCGTCCCCGCCTGGCGGTCCCGCCGCACCTCGGGGTGATCCTCGGCCTGTCGACCGGCGGCTACGTCCTCGCCCTGGCAACGGTGACGGGCCTCCAGTCCTCATCCGAGGCAACGGCCTGGCTCGAGCGAGCCCCGACCGTCGCTGCCCTCGAGCAGCTCGCCGCGGGCCACGACCGGCTGACCGCGCGCCTCGATGCGGCGCGGGCGGCCTACGAGGACGCGGCCGGGGTGTACGCCGACGCCGGCCTCCAGGTTGCCGACCTCGAGGCCCGGATGAACGAGCTCGCGACCGCCGTAGCCGAGGTCAGCGGGACGGCCGCGTCACTGCCGGCCGGTGTCACCCTGCCCCCGGTGTCGCGCTCCGTGGCGAGCGTCCCGGCCCCGACCGTCCAGGCCACCACGGGTGCGTCGGGCGGCTGATCCATCCGTGTCGAGTCCGGTCAACGGCAGGTCCTCGCCTCGTGTCCCGGCGGCGTCGGTCCCGGTGCCCCCCACCGGACCGGCGCCGCCGCTCCTCCGCCGCGAGGGTCGGGCGATGGCCTCGCCGCTGCGGCTGACGATCGCCCGGGGCGAGCTTCCCGATGACGTCGCGTGCGTGGCCGCGGATGCAGCGTGGACGATCGTCCGGGCGACGTTCGAGGTCGCCGAGGCGACCATGTCCCGGTTCCAGGAAGAGAGCGAGCTGACGGGGCTGAATCGTCGCTCGCCGGACGCGGCCCCAATCTCACGGCCCCTGGAGCGGGCCCTGTCCGCGGCGGACCGGGCCCGGCGGATGACCGGCGGGCGATTCGACCCCCGGGTCATCGAGGCCCTCGAGCGGATCGGGTACCTCGGCGTGGCCCAGGCTGGGACGGAGACCGACGCCTCCCCCGGCCGAGCACGCGCCAACGGTCGGATATTTGAGCGCCGGGGCCGGACCGGTCACGTGGCGGTTCCCCGACCTGTCGATCTCGGCGGGATCGGCAAGGGCCTCGCCCTGCGCTGGGCGGCGAATGCCCTCGACGCCTCGGTCGTCGGCACCGGGGACCCGCGGATCGGCTACCTCATCGATGCCGGTGGCGACATCGTGGCGTCGGGCTCGCCCGGCGGCGAGGCGCCCTGGCTAGTCGCGATCGAGGACCCGTCCGGCGAGCCGGGCGACCAGGTGGGAGCGCCCGGAGCCCCGGGGGGAGCACCTGAGCCCGTCGCCGTCGTCGCGATCCAGGATCGCGCCGCGGTCGCGACCTCGTCCATCCGGCGCCTGCGCTGGCAGCACGACGGTCGGACGGTCCACCACCTCATCGATCCGCGGACCGGCGCGCCGGGCGGCGACGGCCTGGCGTCCGTGACCGTGGCAGCGTCGGACCCCGCCTGGGCCGAGGTCTGGTCGAAGGCCCTGTTCCTGGAAGGTGCCGATCGGATCGCGGCGCTGGCCCGCGCCCGCGGCCTCGCCGCCTGGTGGGTCACAACCGGCGGGAGGCTGGAGATGACCGCCGCGGCCCGCCTCGAAACTGCCTGGGTCGCCGGGGAGGCGGATCGATCCTAGGGCTCTGGCGTCGGCTCGCCCGGCGCCACGAGCCAGTCCCGGGGCGGCCACAGGTCGAGCTGGGGGCGTCCGTGGATGCCCTCGATGAGCGCGATCTCGCCGCCGTGATAGGCCTCGTGGGTGATCATGCGAAGGAGGATCGACTGGCGGCTGTGGATCTCGACCCCATCCTTCTTTCGGCGCTGTACCGTCACCTCGAGCGTCTCCGGCGTCCAGCGGTCGAGGCAGCCCTGGACGACGGCCCATGTCGACTCCCACGCGTCGGCGAGCTCAGCCGCGGAACGGACGACGTCGAGCGTGTCCTCCCAGCCGAGCCCGGACGGATCGGCGAACGGCGTCGTCTCGGCGCCCGGCTCGCCGAACACCTGGCAGAGCCAGTACACGCGGGTGCCGGCGGTGTGCCCGGCCAGGGCCCAGATCGGCCAGTGGTCCATGCCCGGAGCGCTCAGCGCCAGGTCCCCGGCCGACAGCGAGCGGAGGTGCTCGACCACCCGCAGGTTGTAGTCGCGCCAGTCGGCGTAGAACGGCGCAATCGAGCTTCTGTCTGCCGTCATCGGATCCCTACGACCCCGTGATGAACTCGCCGCCGTCGACGCTGATGATGTCGCCGCTGATGAAGTCCGTGCCCGGACCGCTGAGGGCGACGATGGCGTTGGCGACGTCCTG
>DASWGY010000216.1:0-9504 GCA_036393495.1 Candidatus Limnocylindrales bacterium | reverse complement strand
TGGCGCGGCGGGGGCCGAGGATCGCGTGGCGGCGCTCGGACGATCGGACGCGCTTCAGGCCCGACGGCGAGCGAGCGCCAGTCCATTTCCGGGGCGTCTTGGCCAAGGTGCGAACCTCACGTGCTTCGTGGCGTTGATAGGGCGCGGGCGCGAGGCGCCGGGCGCGGACGAGGATGGTAGCAGAGCCCCGCCGAGTCGGCGGGCGGGTGACGACTCGGCGGGCGGGTGACGACTCGCGGGCGGCTGTCAACGACACCCGGGTTGCGGTTCCGGCCCGCGCCGCGGGACTGCCACTCGATGTCGCCGCGTGGCGGTGGGGCGGCGGTCGGGCGGGGGCGGTAGGGCGTGGGTCGGGCGGCGGCCGCCGTGACTCGGAGTCACCAAACAGCCCCCGAAGGGCCGCCTGACCATGCCCTCGACGCTTCTCGTTGACCCCAAATCACGTGGCACGCCCGGAGGAGGGCGTTGCCGGCCGCTGGTGGCCGGTTTGCTGACTCCCGGTCACGACGTGCGCGGCCTGCGAGTCGGGCCCCCGCGACGTCCAAACCCTCCTGTCAGACTTCGCCGGTGATCGCGATCGTCGCCGGGCTCGGGACCGCCATCCTCTGGGCTACGACCCTCCTCGGCTCCCAGCGGAGCGCGAGGCTGATCGGCTCATTGGCGACCCTCGGCTGGGTCATGCTCGTCGGCCTCGTCGTGGCGGTGCCGTTCGTCGTCGTGGCCCCGCCCGCGACCCTCGGCCAGCGCGAGCTGCTCCTTCTCGCTGTCGCCGGGATCGCGAACTCGGTTGGGCTGCTGCTCGTCTACACGGCCCTGCGCCGAGGCAAGGTCGGCGTGGTCGGTCCGATCGTCTCGACCGAGGGCGCGATCGCTGCCGTCTTCGCGATCGCCGCCGGGGATGCCATCGCGGGGCCGGTGGCCGCGATCCTCGCCCTCATCGCGGTCGGCGTGGTCCTCGCGGCCGTCGAGCGGGCAGCGCCCGCCACCGAGGGCGGCCCACGGCCCGTCAGCGCGACCGTCACCGCCTTCCTGGCCCTCGGCGGGGCGCTCCTCTTCGGCATCAACCTCTTCGCGACGAGCCGCATCGCCGCCGAGCTGCCGCTCGCATGGACGCTCCTCCCGGCCCGGGTCGCCGGCGTCGCGGGCGTCACGATCCCGCTCCTCCTGGCCCGCCGCCTGACGATCTCGAGGCCGGTAGTCCCGTTTGTCGTCCTCGTTGGCGTGGCCGAGGTGGCCGGGACCGCGACGTTTGCCTTCGGGTCGCGCGACAGCGCCGCGATCGCCGCGGTCCTCGCCTCCCAGTTCGCGGGCATCGCCGCGATCTTTGCCTGGCTCCGGTTCGGCGAGCGCCTCGGGCGAGTTCAGGTCGCGGGGGTCGTCGTCATCGCTCTCGGCGTCGCGACGCTGGCCCTGCTGCGGGCGTAGGCCAGGCTCCCCGCCATGCCCGATCTCCCGCGCCGTCCACGCCCCGACCCGCCGACCGGCAGCCCCGGTCCTCGGACACCGACGGGTCGGGCGCTCGCCGGCTGGGTCCGCCCGAACCTGCGCGGTCCGTTCACGGCCGAGGTCTCGCGGATCGAGACCGATGCCGCGAGGACGGCCCTCACTGACCTCCGTGATCGCATCGAATCCCTGTCCGATCCATCGGCCGCCGGCGTCCTCGCGGTGATCGATGAGGCGCTCGCGGCCTTCGCCGGACCGTCCGGCGACGACCGGGGCTAACCCGAGCCCACTCGTATGATTCGCGACATGAATCTCGACACCGCGTCAGGCGGCCCCGCCGCTTGACGACCTCGATCCCCCAGGGGCGCCTCCGGAACTTCTCGATCATCGCCCACATCGATCACGGGAAGTCGACGCTCGCCGACCGCCTCCTCGAGGCGACCCACGCCATTGATCCCCGCCAGATGACGAGCCAGGTCCTCGATTCGATGGATCTGGAGCGGGAGAAGGGGATCACGATCAAGGCCCGGGCCGTCCGCCTCGAGTACACGGCAAACGACGGCGAGCACTACGCCCTCAACCTCATCGACACCCCCGGCCACGTCGACTTCAGCTATGAGGTCAGCCGCAGCCTCCAGGCCTGCGAGGGCGCGATCCTCGTGGTCGACGCCGCCCAGGGCATCGAGGCCCAGACGCTCGCCAACGTCCACCTGGCCCTGCGCGAGGGCCTGACGATCATCCCGGTCCTCAACAAGATCGACCTCCCGTCAGCCCAGCCCGAGGTCGTGATAGAGGAGCTCGAGAGCGTCCTCGCGATCCCACACGAGGAGGTGATCCGGGCCTCGGCCAAGGACGGCACCGGGATCACCGAGATCCTCGAGGCGATCGTGACCCGCATCCCGCCGCCGAAAGGCGACGCCAACGCCCCCCTCAAGGCCCTCGTCTTCGATTCCCACTACGACCCGTACAAGGGCGTCATCGTCCACGTTCGCCTGGCCCAGGGCACCCTCCACGACCACGACCGGATCCGGGTCATGGCCTCGGGCGCGGAGGCAGAGCTGCTCGAGCTCGGCTTCTTCCGGCCCCAGCTCGTGCCGGTCAGGGCGATGCGGGCAGGCGAGGTCGGCTACGTGGCCACCGGCCTGAAGAACGTCCGGGAGGCCCAGGTCGGCGACACGATCACGACGGTCGCGGCGCCGGCCACTGAGCCCGTTCCCGGCTACCAGGAGGCGAAGAGCCTCGTCTTCGCCGGCATCTACCCGGTCTCGGGCGAGGACTACCCGCTTCTGCGCGACGCGATCGAAAAGCTCCACCTCAACGACGCCTCGTTCACCTACGCACCCGAGAGCTCGGTCGCGCTCGGCTTCGGGTTCCGGTGCGGATTCCTGGGGCTCCTCCACATGGAGATCGTCCAGGAGCGCCTCGAACGCGAGTTCGACCTCGATCTCATCGCCTCGGCCCCGTCGGTCGAATACCAGGTCGTGCTGACGAACGGGCGGGGGCTCGTCGAGGTCGACAACCCGGCCCAGATGCCGGCGATCAACGACATCGAGGAGATCCGCGAGCCCTGGGTCCGACTTTCCGTCGTCACCCCGGCGACCTACATCGGACCGCTCATGGAGCTGTCGACGAAGCGACGGGGTAGCTTCGTCGATCTCGAATACATCGACCCGGTCCGGGTCCTGATGCGCTTCGAGCTGCCGCTCGCCGAGCTCATCGTCGACTACTACGACCAGCTCAAGACCCGGACGGCGGGCTACGCCTCGATGGACTACGAGGAGATCGGCTACCGGCCCGCCCAGCTCGTGAAGCTCGACGTCCTCGTCGCCGGCGAGCCGGTGGACGCGCTGTCGATGATCGTCCACCGCGAGAAGTCGGTCGCGATCGGGCGGACCCTCGCCGAGCGCCTCAAGCAGCTGATCCCGCGCCAGCTGTTCGAGGTCCCCATCCAGGCCTCGATCGGCTCGAACGTCGTGGCCCGCGAAACCGTCCGGGCCCTCCGCAAGAACGTCCTGGCCAAGTGCTACGGTGGCGACATCACGCGCAAGCGCAAGCTGCTCGAGAAGCAGAAGGAGGGGAAGCGCCGGATGAAGCGGGTCGGCTCGGTCGAGATCCCACAGGACGCCTTCCTCGCCATGCTCCGCACGGACGAGGCCTGACGACTCGTGGACGAGGGCACGATCCAGACGTTCCGGACGTTCATCGCCTTCGGGCTCACGATGCTCCTCGTGATGCTCCGCCTGGAGGCGGCCCACTTCGGAGCGGCCGAGTACGACGAGCCGACCGCCGGGCACCTGCCCTCGATCTGGCGCCGGCTGGCCTGGTACCTCGTCGGGATCGGCGGCGTGGTCACGATCCTCTGGGTCCACCCGTCGCCGGGCCTCGAGCTGTTCCTCAGCTCGGGCGATGGCGGCATCCAGCTCGGCTTCCTCCTGGCCGGCGTGGGTGTGGCGCTGGCTGTCGGGCTGGCCTGGTGGCGCTACCGCCACGTCCGCCTGCCCGACGTCGCGACCTATCCGGGCGCCCTTGTCAACGAGATCGCCACCGCCTTCGTCGACGAAGCGGTCTTCCGCGGCGCACTCCTGGGCTTCCTGATCGTCGTCGGCGTCGACCCCAACGTGGCGATCCTGGCCCAGGCCCTGACCTACACGCTCGCGACGCGACTCGGGGCGCCGGGGCGCAACCGGGCGATGTTCGTCCTGAGCCTCGTCATCGGGCTCGTCGCCGGCTGGGCCACCGTCGTCACCGGCGGAATCACCGCCGCGTTCCTCGGCCATGCCGTGACCCGGGTCGCGGTCTTCCTGACGACGGGCCACGCCGGCCAGCCCGCCCCGCGCGGGACCGAGGTCGAGGAGGTCGAGCGCCGGCGTCGGGCGCCGGAGGGCTGGCGGGTGGTCGCCGGCCGGGAGGCGAACCGCGAGCGCTGAGGAGGGATCCGGCCGGGCGGCCGGGGCTCGTGGCCCCGCCCGGGCCGTTGCACCGGCGCCGCCCGTGGCGCTCTACATCCACGTCCCTTTCTGCATCTCGCTCTGCCCCTACTGCGACTTCGTGGTCGTCGCCGGCGCCGAGGCCCGCGGCCCGGCCAACCGGGTCGCCGCCTACCTGGCCGCAGTCCGCCGTGAGATCGAGCTACGCGCCGACGAGCTCGACGCCCGGTGGGGCCACGTCGGGAGCGCCGGGCGCCCGCCACTGGACTCCGCCTACCTCGGGGGCGGCACCCCGTCCCTGCTGCCGGCGGACGCCGTCGCCGGGATCCTCGAGCTCGTCGCCGAGCGGTTCGGCCTCGCGCCGGGAGCGGAGATCACCCTGGAGGCCAACCCTGGCCCGGATGATCGCGGCGACGTCGCGGCCCTCGTCGCCGCCGGGATCACCCGCCTCTCGTTCGGCGCCCAGGCCCTCGACGACGCGACCCTGAAATCACTCGGCCGGCGGCACCGCGCGGCTGATGTCGCGGACGCTGTCGCCGAGGCGCGAGAGGCGGGGATCCGGTCGCTGAGCCTGGATCTCCTGTACGACGTCCCCGGGACCTCGGTCGACGGCTGGATGACGACCCTCGAGTGGGCCCTCGATCTCCGCCCGGACCATCTGTCCCTGTACGCCCTGGCCCTCGATGACCCCGTCGCCGAGGGGCTCACCGGGCCGCTCGGCGATCACCAGCCACCGACCCGCGGGGCGCGTCGCTGGCGCGACGCGGCCCGGGCCGGCCAGGACGAGGACCGGGCCGTCGCGATGTACCACCACGCCGTCCATCGCCTCGCCGAGGCCGGCTTCGATGGCTACGAGATCTCGAACTGGGCGAGGCCGGGGCACGAGAGCCGCCACAACCTGGCCTACTGGGAGCGGCGCCCGTACGAGGCGGTGGGTCCCGGGGCGCACGCCTTCGACGGGATGACCCGGCGCTGGACCGCGGCCAGCCTGGGTGGCTACCTCGCGGCCCTCGCGCCCGGAGCCGGGACGCCGGGCCGCCTCCCGCCGGGCGGCGACGAGGTGCTCGACGCGCAGATGGCCGCGGCCGAACGGGTCATTCTCGGCCTTCGCACTTCGCACGGGGTCCCTGCCGCGGCGATGCACGAGCCACCGCTGGCGGACCATTTCGGCTGGGCCCTCGCCGCCGAGCTCATCGACATCACGCCCGACGAGCGGATCATCCTGACCACTCGCGGCCGGCTTCTCGCCAACGAGCTGTTCGCCCGGCTCGTGTAGGCACAGCTCATCGTGCGCCGGTTGACGCTCAACGCCCGCGTTGGCGCCCGGCGCCCGTTGACGCTCCCGATCCCGGCTGCTACCATCCAATCCAATCGTTAGCACTCTGGCATGGAGAGTGCTAACCATCCGATCCAGACGGGAGACAGGCCTTGGTGCGACGGATCCGCCGCTCCACCGGCCCCCTGGACCTCCGGGCACAGGCGATCCTTCGGGCCGTCATCGAGGAATACGTCACCACCGCGTCGCCGGTCGGCAGCCACGCGCTCGTCGACCGCTACCGTCTCGGCGTGTCCAGCGCCACCGTCCGGAACATCCTTGCCGAGCTCGAGCTCGGCGGGCTCCTGACCCATCCGCACACCTCGGCCGGCCGGATCCCGACCGACGAGGGCTATCGCTGGTACGTCGAGTCGATCATCGACGCGGCCCCGATGCCGGACGTCGAGCAGCTCATGATCCGCCACCAGTTCGGCCAGGTCGAGTACGCCAGCGAGCACTGGTTCCGGCTCGCCGCATCCACGATCGCCTCGATCACCCGGGCCGCGGGCCTCGCGACGCCGGCCAAGCCGGCCGCCGCCCACGTCCGGCGAATGGACCTCGTCTCGATCAACGATCGGCTGGCCAGCCTCGTGCTCGTCCTCCGCGAGGGTGCCCTCAAGCAGGTCCTCGTGACCCTCGACGCGAGCGCCGACCAGGAGACGCTCACCGCCGCGGCCGGGCTCCTCAACGATCTCGTCGATGGCCGCACGGCCGCCCAGATCCAGCGCGCCCTGGCCTCGATCCCTGACGACCATCCCCAGGCCGAGCTGGCCCGGCGCGTCGGCGAGCGGATCGTCCGGACCCTTCGCGAGTACGACGGCGAGGCGGTCGAGGAAGTCTTCAGCGACGGGCTCCTCAACGTCATGGGCGCGCCCGAGTTCGCCGAGAGCGAGAAGCTCCGGCGGGTCTTCTCGGCGCTCGAGAACCGGACCTATCTCGGCGCCCTCGTCGGGTCCGTCGCGGCCGGCGGCCGGGTGAAGGTCTTCATCGGCCACGAGAACGCGGCCGCGGACATGCAGGAGGTCGCTCTCGTCCTCGCACCGTACGGCCGTCCGGGACGGGCCGTGGGCGTGGTCGGCGTCCTGGGGCCCACCCGCCTCGCCTACCCCCAGGCGATCGGCACGGTTCGCTTCGTGTCGGGGCTCATGAACGAGCTCGTCGACCACCTGTACGCCTGAGCGTCCGATGCCCCACCAGCGCGAACCCCACGACCGCCGCACCCGCGCGCAGCAGCGCGCCGACGAGATCGACATCTCGCCGACGAAGCTGCTCGCCGACATCGAACGCCTGACCGACGAGCGCGACGCCGCAGCCCGGGAGAAGGACGACTACCTGGCCGCGCTCCAGCGTGAGCGGGCCGAGTTCGTCAACTTCAAGCGTCGGACGGCCGAGGAGCGCCAAGCGATGCTCGGCCTGGCGGACGAGGGCCTGATCAGCAAGGTCCTGGCCCTCGCCGACGACTTCGACCGGGCCATCGAGGCTCGGCCGGGGACGATCGCCGACGACCCCTGGGTCGAGGGCATCGCCGCGATCGACCGCAAGCTCCGCCTGCTCCTCGAGAGCGAAGGCGTGTCGGCGATCGAGGCGGCGCCCGGCACGCCCTTCGATCCTCGCCAGCACGAAGCCGTCGCCTCCGTTCCGGGAACGGCCCAGCCGGGCGGATCGATCGTCGACGAGCTGCGGCGCGGCTATCGGCTGCGCGACCGCGTCCTCAGGCCGGCCCTCGTGGCCGTCGCAGCGCACGACGATGCACCCGCCTCCGCCGCCGGCACCGAAGCCACCGACCAACCCATCCACTGAGCCTTCCGACCCTCAGACCACCGATCACCGACAGGAGCCAACCACGTGGGAAAGATCATCGGCATCGATCTCGGCACGACGAACTCCGTCGTCGCCGTCATGGAGGGCGGCGAGCCGACCGTCATCGCCTCGGCCGAGGGCGGCCGGACCATCCCGTCGGTCGTGGCCTTCACCAAGACCGGGGAGCGGCTCGTGGGCCAGCTGGCGAAGCGCCAGGCGGTCACGAATCCGGCCAACACCGTCTTCTCGATCAAGCGCTTCATGGGCCGCCGCTGGGACGACCCCGAGGTCAAGCGGAGCAAGGGCCTCGTGCCCTACATGATCGAGAAGGACGCCAAGACCGACGGGATCATGGTCAAGGTCGCCGACGACAAGACCTACTCGCCGCCCGAGATCAGCGCGATGATCCTGCAGAAGCTCAAGGCTGACGCCGAGGCGTATCTCAACGAGAAGGTGGTCGACGCGGTCATCACGGTCCCGGCTTACTTCGACGACACCCAGCGCCAGGCGACCAAGGACGCCGGCCGGATCGCCGGCCTCGATGTCAAGCGGATCATCAACGAGCCGACCGCCTCGGCCCTGGCCTACGGCCTCGACAAGAAGCACGACGAGAAGGTCGCGGTGTACGACCTCGGCGGCGGCACGTTCGATATCTCGATCCTCGAGCTCGGCGACGGGGTCTTCGAGGTCAAGGCCACCAACGGCGACACCCACCTCGGCGGCGACGACTTCGACCAGCGGGTCATCGACTGGCTGCTGGCCGAGTTCAAGAAGGACCAGGGCATCGACCTCTCGAAGGACCCCCAGGCGCTCCAGCGCCTCAAGGAGGCCGCCGAGAAGGCCAAGATCGAGCTCAGCTCGACGATGTCGACCGAGATCAACCTGCCCTACGTGACGGCCGACGCATCCGGTCCCAAGCACCTCGTCATGAGCCTGTCCCGGGCAAAGCTCGAGGACCTCGTGGGCGACCTCGTCGAGAAGACGAAGGGCCCCGTCCAGGCGGCCCTCAAGGATGCCGGGCTGAAGCCGGGCGACATCGACGAGGTCATCCTCGTCGGTGGGATGACCCGGATGCCCTCGGTCCAGGAGCTGGTGAAGGGGCTGTTCGGCAAGGAGCCACACCGCGGCGTCAATCCGGACGAGGTCGTGGCCGTCGGCGCGGCCATCCAGGCCGGCGTCCTCGGCGGCGAGGTCAAGGACGTCCTGCTCCTCGACGTCACGCCGCTGTCGCTCGGCATCGAGACCCTCGGCGGGGTCATGACCCGGCTCATCGACCGGAACACCACGATCCCGACCTCGAAGTCCCAGGTCTTCTCCACCGCGTCCGACAACCAGAGCCAGGTCGAGATCCACGTCCTCCAGGGCGAGCGCGACTTCGCCCAGGACAACAAGACCCTCGGCCGATTCATCCTCGACGGCATCCCGCCGGCCCCACGCGGCATCCCCCAGATCGAGGTCGGCTTCGACATCGATGCCAACGGCATCCTCGACGTGAAGGCCAAGGACCGGGCGACCGGCAAGGAGCAGCAGGTCCGGATCACGGCCTCCTCGATGCTCGACAAGGCGGCCGTCGACCAGATGGTCCGCGACGCCCAGGAGCATGCCGAGGAGGACCGGAAGCGGCGCGAGGAGGTCGAGACTCGCAACCAGGCGGAGCAGCTCACCTACCAGGCCGAGAAGACGCTCAAGGACCTCGGCGACAAGGTCTCGGCCGAGGACCGGGCCGAGGCGGAGACGAAGATCACCGCGCTTCGGGAGGCACTGAAGGGCGACGACCTCGACGCCGTGAAGTCCGGGGCCGAGTCGCTCGCCGAGACGCTGTCGCGGGTTGGTGCCGCGGCCTACCAGGCCGCCGCCGCGGCCGGCGAGGGCGGCGAGGGCAGCGAGGGTGGCGAGGGCGGGTTCAACCCCGACGGCGCCGACGAGTTCCGAAGCGGCAAGGACGGCAGCGGCGACGGGCCCGCCGACGGCTCAGGTGCCGGCGAGGAGACCGTCGAGGGCGAGTTCAAGGAGGTCTGA
>DASWGY010000215.1:0-2157 GCA_036393495.1 Candidatus Limnocylindrales bacterium | reverse complement strand
CCCTGGGCGTTTCGTCCGGTCATCGGATCCGGCTCCGATTGGAGGGCGACGGCGCGCCTGACGCGCTGCGTTCGCTCGCCGAGCTCGTGGCCGGCGGGCTGGGCGAGCCACCGGCCGGCGCCGGGGCCTGACGTGGAGCTGCGCGGCCTGCCGGCTGCCCCGGGCATCGCGGTCGGGCCGGTCTGGCGGTACCGCCGCGGCGAGGCGCGCGGAATCCCGCTGCCGGACCTCCGTGCCGCTGCCGACCGGGCGTCGAACGATCTCCTCGCCCTGGCCGCTCGGGTCCGCGGCTTGGGCCGCACCGACGAGGCGGCGATCTTCGACGCCCAGGCCCTCATGGCGACCGACCCGACGCTGCTCGAGGAGGCCGAGAGGCTCGCGCGGGCGAT
Source organism: Candidatus Limnocylindrales bacterium (assembly GCA_036393495.1). Classification (GTDB taxonomy): domain Bacteria; phylum Chloroflexota; class Limnocylindria; order Limnocylindrales; family CSP1-4; genus UBA5189. The sequence goes on along the minus strand of DASWGY010000215.1, from coordinate 1,768 downwards.
CGGCGTGCCCGATCCGGACGCCCTCGCGGCCGCCGTGGAAACCGCCGCCCGGGGCATCGCCGAGACGCTGGCAGCGCTGCCGGACGAGACGCTCGCCGCCCGTGCGGCCGATGTCCGCGACGTCGGCGCGCGAATCGCGAGGATCCTGGCCGGACGCGAGATCGCCCTGCCCGAGCAACCGTCGATCGCGATCGCCGACGACCTGCCGCCCTCGATCACCGCCGAGCTGCCCCCGGGATCGCTCCTCGGCATCGCCCTCGAGAGCGGATCGCCGGTGAGCCACGCCGCCATCCTCTCGCGCGGGCTGGGGATCCCGTCGGTCGTCGCCGTCCGCGGGCTCCTGGCGGCCGTGGACGTTGCGGAGGCCCCCCGCGAGGCAGCCGGCGAGACGGGCGATGGGGAGACCCTGATCGTGACCCTGGACGGCGAGGCCGGGACGCTCGTCCTCGGCCCGTCCGCCGCGCAGCTCACCGAGATCGAGGCCCGCCGAGAACGCCGGCGGCGGCAGGGCGAGGCGGCGCGCGCGCTCCGGGGCCGGCCCGGCCGGACCGCCGACGGTGTCGCGATCCCGCTCCTTGCGAACATCGGTCGGCCCGAGGACGCCGCCCGGGCCCTGGACGCCGGGGCCGAGGGCGTCGGCCTGTTCCGGACCGAGTTCCTGTTCATCGGCCGGTCCGACGCCCCGTCCGAGGACGAGCAGGTGAGGGCCTACGCGGCGGTCCTGAATGCCTTCGGGCCGGACCGCCCGGTCGTCGTCCGTCTCGCTGACATCGGCGGCGACAAGGCCATCCCGTACCTCCACCTGGCGGCAGAGGACAACCCGTTCCTCGGTGTCCGGGGGCTCCGCCTGGGCTACGACGACCGGGCCCTGATTCGGACCCAGGTCCGGGCGATCGCCAGGGCCGGAGCGGCTGCGGGCGCGACGCCGCGGCTGATGGCGCCGATGGTCAGCACGTTCGAGGACGTGACGATGCTCCGCGAGATCGTCGCCGAGGCCCTCGCCTCGCTCGATGCCGAGGGGACGGCCCGGGCCGCCCGGCTCGTCGTCGGGATCATGGTCGAGGTCCCGAGCGCGGCCCTCAGCGCGCCTGAGCTGGCATTGGAGGTCGATTTCTTCAGCATCGGCAGCAACGACCTGACCCAGTACGTCCTGGCGATGGATCGCACGAACGCCCGCCTCGCCGCCGCCGCCGATGCCCTCCACCCGGCCGTGCTGCGGGCGATCCGGGCGACCGTCGATGGGGCCGGGACCAGCGGCATCCCGGTCGCCGTCTGCGGCGAGCTGGCCGGCGACCCGCTCGGGGCGGCGGTGCTCGTGGGCCTGGGCGTTGACGAGCTGTCGATGGACGCCGGAGCCCTCGACGCGGTCCGGCTGATGCTCAGTCGGGTCACGAGCGCCGACCTTCGCGAGCTGGCCGGAGTGGCGCTCCAGGCCCGCACCGCGACCGAGGTCCGGGCCGCCGCGTCGGCGGTCGTCGGCGCCGCCGGGGCCTGACCCGGGTGCCTGACCCGGGGGTCTGACCCGGGGCCCGACCCGGAACGCTGCCGCGCTCAGCCCGACCGGCGCGGAGCCGCGGCGCCTGACCCGGCGCGGGTTCCGGAGGCAAGACGCAGGATCCCCTCGGCGGTCGGGCGATCCGTGACGAGGTGGCTCAGCAGGCCCGCCCGGAGCGCCCCGAGCAGGGATTGGTGCTTGTTGGAGCCCGCGGCGACGGCCATGACCCGCTTGATCCGGCGCAGCTCATCGACCGAGATCGCGATCGTCCGC
>DASWGY010000214.1:0-10556 GCA_036393495.1 Candidatus Limnocylindrales bacterium | reverse complement strand
CCCGCGTTCGTCACCGACGAGCCCTCGCCGCCGGCGAGGCCGGCGTCACGAGCCTGGGCGATGAGCGAGGCACCCGGCACCGAATAGACGGCGTCGATGATGCCATAGTCCTTCGCCTGCTCGGGAGACATGAAATAGTCCCGATCGGTGTCCTTGATCACCTTGTCGAGCGGCTGTCCCGTGTGGCGGGCCAGGATCTCGTGATTGACCCGCACCAGGTGCTCCCATTCGCGCATCTGGATCATCGCGTCCGGGGCGTTGCCGCGGAAGCCGCCGGACCCCTGGTGGATCATGATCCGGCTGTTCGGCAGGCCGTAGCGCTTGCCCGGCGCGCCGGCCGCGAGGAGGACCGCCGCCATCGAGGCGGCCATGCCGATGCAGATCGTGCTGACCGGGGCCCGCAGGTACTGCATCGTGTCGTAGATGGCGAGGCCCGCCGTCACCACGCCGCCCGGCGAGTTGATGTAGAGGCTGATGTCCTTCTCCGGGTCCTCCGACTCGAGGAACAGGAGCTGGGCGATGACCAGGTTGGCGAGGTGATCCTCGATCTGGTCGCCGATGAAGATGATCCGCTCCTTGAGCAGGCGCGAGTAGATGTCGTAGGCGCGCTCGCCTCGGCTTGAGGACTCGATGACCATCGGTACGAGCATGTCGGGCTCCTGTGCGGCGGGGCAGTTACGTCTCTGGGTGGGGGCTCAGCGGGCCTCAGCGGGTTCCTCAGCGGGCCGCCGTCGCGGAGGCGTCGGGTTCGGCGACGGCACCGGGGTCGGTGGCATCGATGGCCGCATTCGAGGCGGCGAGGTCCGAGGAGACGCCCGGGGCATCGCCGACGCCCGGGGCGTCGCCCTCGATGTGCGGGATGGGCGGGTGCTCGGGGTGGGCGGCCAGCCAGGCGTCGACGAGCTGCTCCACGACCCGGCTCCGGCGGAGCGTGCTCCGGATGAAGCTCCGACCGCGGGCCGATTCGAAGTACGACACGGTCTTGCGGTCGCTCCCGTAGCGCTCGCGAGCGGTGGCCACCTCGGCCTCGACGTCGGCGTCGGAGATCTCGACCTTCTCGACCTCTGCGATCTTCGCCAGGACCATGAGGACCTTGACTCGCTTCTCGGCGTTGGGTCGGAAGTCTCCGTGGAGGTCCGCTTCGGTCTTCTCGACGACCTTGAGGTAGGCCTCCTCGGTGATCCCCTGGCGGGCCAGCGACCCCCGGAACTCGTCGTGCATCACCTCGACCTCCTGGTCGACGAGGATGTCCGGGAGCTCGAGGGTGGCGTTCGCGACGGCGTACTCGATGATCTGGTCCGAGAACCCGTGGCGGGCCTTGTCCAGGGCGTTCCGCTCGAGGCGGGCGCGGATCTCGGTCCGAAGGTAGGCGAGGTCCTCGTAGGCGCCGATGGAGCGGGCGAAGTCATCATCGACCGGCGGCAGGACCTTCTCCCGGAGCTCGCGCAGCTCCGCCGAGAAGTGGGCGACCTGGCCGGCCAGCTCGGCCTCGCCGTAATCGGCCGGGAAGGTGATGTCGAACTCCGTGGATCCTCCGGGCTCCAGGCCGATGAGGTGGTCCTCGAAGCCCGGGATCAGGCGTTCCTGGCCCAGGATCAGCGGCATCCGCTCGGCCGAGCCGCCTTCGAAGGCGACGCCGTCGCGGGTCCCGGCATAGCCGATGACGACATAGTCGCCGGCCTTCGCACCGCGGTCCTCGACCGGGGCGAGGGTCGCGTGCTGGTCGGCCAGCTCCTCGAGCACCTTGTCGACCTTGGCGTCGTCGATGGCCTCGATCTCGGGCTTGAAGTTGAAGCTCCGGTAGTCACCGAGCTGGACCTCCGGCCGGACCTGGACCAACGCGCTGAAGATGACCGGCTTGCCTTCCTCGGCCTGGTCGACGTCGATGTCGGGGGTCGTGAGGGGCGTGATGTCGTGCTCGGTGACGGCGTCGCGGTAGGCCCGCTGGACGAGGTGGTCCATCGCCTCTTCGAGGATCGCCGGCGCGCCGACGGCTCGCTCCACGATCGGGCGTGGCGCCTTGCCCGGCCGGAAGCCGGCGATCCGGGTCCGCCGCGAGATGTGGCGGACGGCCTCGTCGATGGCGGCCCGGAGGTCTTCGGGCGGGAGCTCGAATCGGAGCTTGAGGGAGCTCTTGGGGGCGGGCGTCACGGTGCTGGTCATCGGCAGGAAGTATAGGGTCGGGGCCGGGATCGGCCGGGATCGGCCGGGGTGGTGCGCTGTCGGTCGCGCCGTCGGTCGCGCCGTCGACGCCCGCCGGGTCGCGCCGTCGGTCGCGCCGCGGCGCCCCCACGGCGGAGTCGATCCTGCCGGATATCGCCCACGGCAATGTCGGAGCGCCTCGCGGCTGCATTCCGCGCCGGATATCGCGGTCCGTAATCCAGGGCATCGCCTGCGGCCGCTGGCGGCCGTCAGCCCGCCTCCGCACAGGGCGATCCCGCTCGGACGGCCGCAACGCGGTCGCTCGGGGACGCGTGAAGCCTGCCCTGGATTACGGGAGCAGATATTCGGCGGAAACGGGACGAGCGAACGGGGCCGGCCAGCCGCCACGGCAACGTGGTGGGCGAGGAGGGACTCGAACCCACACGCCGCTCACGCGGCACCGGCTCCTAAGGCCGGCGCGTCTGCCATTCCGCCACTCGCCCGCGGCGAGGATAGCGCGCCGGCCGCCACGGCCGAGGTTGGGGCGTCTGCGCCGGGGCTCAGGCGCCGCCGGGTTTCTCCGGCGAGTCGGCGGCTCTGGCGCTCCGGTCCATCCGGTCCCCGGCCATCTGATCCATCCGCGTTCGAGCCCGTCGCAGGCCCTCGGCGAAGGACGGTCCGTCGGGATCGAAGAGTCGCTCGGCGAAGGCCCGCCCGGCGCGGACGGATGCCGGCTTCAGGAGGTTCGCCAGGAGCCCGCTCGCGGTCCCGACGAGGTCGCGGTCGCGGCGCTCGGCCGCCGTTGCGTCGAGATATCGGGCGAACTCCCGCTCGATCGTGCCGCGGACCCGGTCGCCGTCGGACCCCATCCTCCGGAGTGTCTTCTCGACCTCATCGGGGAGCATCGACTTCGGCAGGTCGGCGTCGGGACCGAAGATCGACCGCCGGACCTGGCGCAGGATCCGCTTGGGGCCGCCGAGGAGCAGGAACGCCGCGCCCGCTGCCGTGCCGCCCACCCGCATCGGATCGCGCCGGAAGCGGGCCGGAAGATCGACCGCGGCACGCGCCGACGCCTCGAGCCGGACGACTTCGTCCTCGATCCCCTGGCGGGCGGCAACGACCTCGTCGCGCGCCGCCAGGACGTCCGGCCGGGCCGCGACGACGTCCGCGCGAGCCGCTAGGACCTCGGTCCGAGCGGCGTCCGTTGACGCACCCACTCGATCGTCTCCTTCGTGGTCTCGATGGTCTGATCCGGGTAGAAGCGCGCCTTGAGTGCCTCGCCGTCGATCCCTGTCCGCGAGGCGTCGAGGCCCATCAGCACCGGCCAGGCGATGAGCGCGATGAGGGTCCCGAATGCCGCCCCGACCTGCGGGCCGAGCGTGACGGCGGTCAGAGCACCGAGGACGATGCCCGCGAACGCCCCCACGAACAGCCCGCCGGCTGCGGACCCACCCGGCGCCCGAACGGCGCCGACGAGCCCGACGACGGCACCGATCGCAGCGAGCGACAACACGGCGATCGCGAGCGGCCGGAAGCCAACATCGACGCCGGGCAGGACGCTGTCGCCGGCCGCGGTCCAGGCCCGGTTCGTCAGCTCGAGGCCGAGGACGATCCCGGCCACGACGCCGATCGCAAGAGCGACGAGGAAGGCAAGGCCGAGGCGCCGACCGGACAGGCCGACAGCGAGGAGACCGGCGACCACGGCGATATCGATGAGGAGGAGCGAGCCCAGGAGCACGCCCCACCCGATGGACCCGAAGATCCACTCTCCGAGGAAGAGCAGCAGGCCGATCGGCAGCAGCAGGGCGATGAGGAAGGCCATTGCGAAGGCAACGCCGCCGAGCGCCGCCACGCGCCCGACCTCGCCCATGATTGCCCCGAACTCCGCTTTCGCCAGGGCGATGTGGGCACCGACGAGGCGCCGGGCGGCGGCGATGACGGCCCCGATCTGCTCGCGCAGACCCGGCGCGTCCGCGTCATCGCGAGCGTCCCCCGTGGCCGCATCGATGGCCTCGGAGCCAGGGGCAGGCTCGCCCGCGGGGTCGCTGGGCCCGGCCGCGGACGCCGTCGATTCCGGATCGGTCGCCACGAATCCTCCCGGTCCTCGGGCCGCACGGCGAGTCCGCACGGCGGGCGCCGATTGTAGCAGCGGCCCTCCCGGCGACCCACCTGGCGAGCGGCCCCCCGGATCGGGGCCGGAGGTCCCGAGGGTCCGAAACAGCCTCGATACTGCCCCAGCACAGGCCCGGCAACACGCCCGGCAACGCCCAGCGACGCCTCGGCTACGCCCGGCGACGCCTCGGCTACGCTGATCACATGCGCCCGATTCATACCGCCGAGCTCGTCGCCGTCGGCTCGGAGCTCACCGTCGGCGAGACGCGCGACACGAACTCCGGCGAGCTCGCCCGGGCACTCACTGAGCAGGGCGTCGAAGTCGCCCGGATGACGGCGCTCCAGGACGACCTGGCAATCGTCAGCGACGCGATCCGCAGCGCCCTCGGACGGTCCGATCTCATCGTGACGACAGGTGGCCTCGGGCCGACCCCGGACGACCTCACCCGCGAATCGATCGCGACCGCGGTCGCGGAGACGCCGACCGTCGACCCCGACCTGGAGGCCTGGCTCCGACGCCTCTTCGAACGCCGTGGCATGCCGTTTCCCGACGCCAACCTGAAGCAGGCCTGGCGGATCCCGTCGGCGACGTCGATCCCCAATGACAACGGGACCGCCCCAGGCTGGTGGGTCGATCGGCCGGACGGGCGGGTCGTCGTGGCCCTTCCCGGGCCGCCGCGCGAGCTGCGCCCGATGTGGTCCGGCTGGGTCCTGCCCCGGCTCCGGGAGCGCGGGCTCGGACAGGACGCGGTGGTCGTCACCCTGCGGACGACCGGGCTGGGCGAGTCGATGATCGCCCAGCGACTCGGGCGGCTCCTCGACCGGGACGCCAACCCGACCGTGGCGACCTACGCCCGCCACGACGCCGTCGACATCCGGATCTCGGCCCGCCCAGGCGGGAGGCCCGGCCCGGGCGAGACGACCGGACCACGCGACGAGACGCGGAATGGTGACGGGCCCGGCAATGGAGACGCGGCCGCACTCGTCGCGGCCGCCGAGGCGGCCGTCCTGGAGCGAATCGGCGACCACGTCTGGGGGCGAGGCGAGCTGACGTGGGCCGACGCGATCGGCGAGCGACTCGCGGCCCGGCACTGGCGCCTGGCCGTCGTCGAGATTGGCACCCGGGGCTCGCTGGCGACCCTCCTCGGCGAGGGCCTGGGTGACCGGCTCGCCCTGGCCGAGGCGCTGCCGGCAGACCATAAACCGGCCGGCACGGGGAGAATCCAGCTCCCTGCCCTCGCGCAGCGGGTGCGTCAGGCGGGCGGCGCGGAGGTCGGGCTCGCGGTCCGGGTCACGACGCGCGGAGCTGACCTCGCCGTGAGCATCGCGATCGCCGATCCCGAAGGGACCCACGCCGAGCGACGCCTGGCGTTCCTCGGCGGTCAGATGGGCCGGACCCGCGCGGCGCTCCTCGCGGCTGCGGTCCTCCACGCACGCCTCCGAGGGTGACTGTCGTCCAGGCGACACCCGGGGCGTCCAAATCGGGCTTTCCCCGGTGGGCCTGACCTGCGACCATCCGCCCGACGCGCCGACGTCCGGCGCGACGCGAGGAGTCGCATGCGCCTGACCGTCCTCGGCACCGGGACCGCGAGACCGCTGCCGGACACCGCCGCGTCGGGCCTGCTCATCGAATCGGACCGGACGGCCGTCCTGTTCGACATCGGCAGCGGCATCGCCTCGCGCCTCGAGGCCTCGATCGGGGCGGCCCGGCTCGACGGCCTCGTGATCGGCCACATGCACGCCGATCACTGGATCGACATCGCGCCGCTCCGCTACCGCTTCCCGTGGGGCGAGCCGGCGCCCCGACCGCTTCCCGTCTACCTTCCGCCGGGTGGCAAGGACAAGCTCGACCACCTCGCGACGGTGATCAGCGAGCGGGCCGGCTTCTTCGATGCGGCCTTCGACGTCCACGAGTACGCCAGCGGCGATGTCATCCGGATCGGGGAGCTGACCGTCGTCCCCCACCCCATCGGCCACTACGTGCCGGCCTGGTCGATGGACATCAGCGGGCCCGGCGGCGAGCGGATCGTCTACGCCGGCGACATGGGCCCTGCCGACTCCATCGTCGAGCTGGCCCGCGGGGCGGACCTCCTGATCCTCGAGGCAACCCTGGAGACGAGCGCGTTCGATGACGAAAAGCGTGGTCACCTGACCGCCGAGGAGGCGGTCGATCATGTCGTCCGCTCAGGGGTGCCGCGCGGTCTCCTCGTCCACTACCCGTCGGATCGGCGGGCTGCCATCGCGGCGATCTGCACCCCGACCGAAGGCCTCGTCGTGCCGGCCCTTCCGGGCATGGTCGTCGAGGTCGGACGGGGCGCCGTCCCGGTACTCGCGATGGTCGGCGGAGCGCCGCACGACGGAGGGCCGCACGACGGGGCGCCCAGCGACGCCGTCGGTCAGGAGACCGTCAGGAGGGGCTGACCGCCGCCGGTCGCGGCGCGCACGCTCATCCGGGCCGCGACGATGCGGGCCAGGTGGACGAGGGCCTGCGCGGCAGGACCCGGCTCGCGCTGGGCCACGGCCGGAACGCCGACGTCGCCGCCCTGGCGGACGGTCACGTCGAGCGGGATCCCGCCGAGGTACTCCAGGTCGTGCTCGCGCGCGAACCGCTCGCCGCCGCCACGCCCGAAGAGCTCGATCGGATCGCCGCAGTGGGGGCAGATGAGCGCCGTCATGTTCTCGACGACGCCGATGACCGGGACGCTCATCCGCTTGAACATCGCGAGGGCCTTGTCGACGTCCAGGAGCGCGACCTCCTGGGGCGTCGTCACGAGGACGGCGCCCGAGATCGGGACCGCCTGGGCGAGCGTCAGCTGGGCATCCGAGGTCCCGGGCGGGAGGTCGATGACCAGGTAGTCGAGCTCGCCCCATTCGACGTCCCGGAGGAACTGCTGGATCGCGCCGCCGACGAGCGGCCCGCGCCAGATGATCGGCTGGCCGGCCGGGACGAAGAACTGGATCGAGATCGCCTTCACCCCGTGCCGCTCGAGCGGCAGGATCTTCTCCTGGTCGCTCTTCCCCGGCTGACCGTCGAGGCCGAGCATGAGCGGCACGTTCGGGCCGGTGATGTCGGCATCGAGGAGGCCGACCGAGGCACCGTCGTTGGCGAGTGCGACGGCCAGGTTGACGGCGACCGTGCTCTTGCCGACGCCGCCCTTGCCCGAGGCGACGGCGATGACGTTCTTGACTCCGGGGAGAAGCTGCTCGGCGGTGCGTGGCGCCGCCCGACGGACGGTGGCGCCCCAGGTCAGGTCGACCGACTCCACGCCGATCGGCGTGAGGGCCGTCCGGACCCGCGATTCGATCTCGTCCTTGAGCGGACAGGCGGGCGTCGTGAGCTCGATCGTGAAGGCCACCGCACTGCCATCGACCCGGAGGTCCTTGACCATCTGGCGGGTCACGAGGTCGCCGCCGAGCTCCGGCTCCTGGACCTGACTGAGCGCGGCCATGACGGCGTCTTCGGTGACTTGGGGCATGGGATCCTCGGCGGGTACGCTGATGATTCCGACGGTGAACGCGTCGATATCGTAGACCGGCTCCGCGGGATGCGCCGAGGGCCGGCCCGCCGTCATCCCGGTCCGTCCCGACTGGCTCTCGTTCCACCCGTGTCCGCCCCGAAGTTCGACGCACGGCGGCCCGGATTCGTGCGAATCTCGCACCATTCGCTGGCAGTGGGCACGGCCATCCGCCGTTTGACACCGCCGATTGGCCGCGCCTATCCTCCGGCCACGCCCGCCCCGTCAGCACCGGGACACGCGCGGCAGTCGGCGGCCGCGGCCGCCAGCGGAGGAGAGCAGCACGCCCGTGCCCGAGGTCGAGGTTCGCCTGACCCAGGTCTACAAGGCCTTCGGTGGCGATGCGACCGGACGCCAGGCCGCCGAGACCGGTCCACAGGAGGCCGGTCTGATCGTGGCCGTCGATCACATCGACCTCGAGGTCCACGACGGCGAGTTCTTCAGCCTCCTCGGACCGTCGGGCTGCGGCAAGACGACGACCCTCCGGATGATCGGCGGCTTCGAGCAGCCGACGTCGGGCACGATCGAGCTGGCCGGCCAGGACGTGACCTGGCTGCCGCCGTACCGGCGCAACGTCAACACCGTCTTCCAGAACTACGCCCTCTTCCCGCACCTGACGATCTTCGACAACGTCGCCTTCGGATTGCGGCGCCGGCGCGTGGCGGAGCCCGAGGTCCGGCAGCGCGTCGGCGAGATGCTCGCCCTCGTCGAGCTGCCCGGCTTCGAGCGCCGCAAGCCGGCCCAGATCTCGGGCGGCCAGGCCCAGCGCGTGGCCCTCGCCCGGGCCCTCGTCAACAAGCCGGCGGTGCTCCTCCTCGACGAACCCCTCGGGGCCCTCGACCTGAAGCTCCGCAAGCAGATGCAGCTGGAGCTGAAGCGGATCCAGCAGGAGGTCGGGATCACCTTCATCTACGTGACCCACGACCAGGAAGAGGCGATGACGATGTCGGATCGGATCGCCGTCATGAACCGGGGCCGGTACGAGCAGCTCGGCGACCCGGAGACGCTCTACGAACGCCCCGCGACCGCATACGTGGCGGGCTTCCTGGGTGTCAGCAATCTCCTGCCGGCGACCCTCGGCGCGAGCGACGGCGAGTATGTCGCCGCGACCCTCGCCGACGGCGCCGCCATCCGCGTCCCGGCAAGTGTCGTCGACGGCAGGTCGGGCGTTCGGATCGGCGTTCGGCCTGAGAAGATCCGCCTCCACAACGAGGCGACCGCCATCCCCGAGCGGATGAACCGCCTCCAGGGACGGGTCATCGATGCCTCCTACCTCGGCGCATCGACGAGCTACATCATCGAATCGAAGGCAGGCGAGCGACTCACGGTCTTCGAGCAGAACGTCGAGCGAACCTCGCATGGATCACTCCATCGACCGGGGGAGGACGTCCTCCTGGCCTGGTCGCCCGACCACACCTTCGCCGTCGGAACCGACGGCGCCACCCCAAATCAAGCGTCCACCAGCGCGTAACCGTCGCGACACCCTCGCGACGAGAGGAGGAGACCACCCCATGACCGATCTCGACCTTCATCTCCCGAGCCGACCGCTCACCCGACGGGTGTTCCTCCAGGGCTCCAGCGTGGCCGGTGTCGCCGCCTTCCTCGCCGCCTGCGGCGGCGGGGCCACGCCGAGCCCGACCGGCCAGGCGTCCGCGCCGGCCAGCGAGGGCCCGACCGGCGAGCCAACCGCTGCCGCCATCGAGGGACCCCTCAACTTCGCCAACTGGCCGGCCTACATCGACCTCACCGAGGACGAGACCGCGTCGCCGACCCTGGACGACTTCGAGGCGCAGTACGGCATCGAGGTCAACTACCAGGAGGAGATCGAGGCCAACGAGGACTTCTACGCCACGATCGCGCCGCAGCTCAGCGCCGGCCTCGACACCGGCTGGGACATCATCGTCCTGACCGACTACATGGCCGCCCGCGTCGTCCGCGCCGGCTGGATGGAAGAGATCACGGCCGCCAACGTCCCGACGGCGCTGGCGAACGTGCGCGACGAGCTCCGGGGCCTCGATTGGGATCCCGACATGAAGTTCCACTTCCCGTGGCAGTCGGGGGCGACCGGCGTCGGCTACAACGTCGTCTCCACCGGGCGCGACCTGACCAAGGTCGAGGACCTCTTCGACGCCGCCTTCAAGGGCAAGGTCACGCTCCTGTCCGGCTACCCCGACACGTTCTCGCTCGTCGGGCTGATGCTGAAGGCCAAGGGCGAGATCGCCAATGTTCCCGCGGACATGACCTTCGAGGATGCCCAGAAGGTCCATGCCTTCCTGAAGCCGTTCGTCGACGACGGCCACATTCGGCAGTTCACCGGCAACGAGTACCTCCAGGACTTCGGCTCGGGCGACACCTGGGCGGCAATGGTCTGGTCGGGCGACCTGGCCAGCAGCGGCGGCGACGACGACCGCTTCGTCTTCCCCGAGGAGGGGTCGATCATCTGGACCGACAACATGCTGATTCCGAAGGGAGCCCAGCACAAGGCCGCGGCCGAGGCGATGATCGACTTCGTCTACGACGTCCCGAACGCGGCTCGTCTCGCGGCCTGGATCTACTACATCTCGCCGGTCAAGGGTGCCGGCGACGAGATCGCCAAGACGGACCCGGACCTCGCCGCGAACGAGCTCCTCTTCCCGCCGACCGATATCGCGGCCAACATGTTCCCGCAGATGGCCCTCGCCGACGAGGAGGACGTCATGTGGGCCGACCTCTCGGCCGACCTCGAAGGCGCCTAGACCCGGCCTCTCGCCAGTCGCGGCCGGGGCGACCCGGCCGCGACTGACACCC
>DASWGY010000213.1:0-5562 GCA_036393495.1 Candidatus Limnocylindrales bacterium | reverse complement strand
AGCGCGGCTCGATGGCGGCGCTCCGGACGTCGACATCGAGCTCGCTCGTCGCCGCCGTCCGATCCTCACCCCAGGCGATGATCCCGAGGGCCATCCCGTACTTCGCGAGGTGCGGGTGGGTCCACTCGGAGATGTTGTGGGAGATCCCGTAGCGCCACTGCTGGAGGAATTCCGTCGCCGTCCGGGGGTGGTAGACCTCGTCGAAGTGCATCTGGTACGGCTCGCTGAGGCGCCAGACCCGGCCGGTCAGGAGGACCGCCCCGAGGACGACGATCAGCCACAGGTCGAGGCGGTCGAGCCGGCCGCCCGCCTCCCGTTCGAGGCCGGCGGTCCGGTCCGGTCGGATCGGACGCTCGGCGAGGCGCGCCCGGAGCCAGCCGATGAAGCCGACCTCGGCCGACGATGGACGGCTGTCCCAGGCCGGCATGACGGCAGCCCCGTCAGGTCCGATCGAGCCGGCCCTCGTCGATGCCTCGACGACGCCCCCGGCGGTCGAGGGCGTCCCGAGAGACGGCAAGCCCTTGCGGCTGGCGACGGCAGCGTCCGGCTCCTCGTCGGGCCAGGCGTCATCGTCGGATTCGAGGCCGGCGGCTTCGATCTCCCGCCCGAGGCGAGCCGTCGCCGAGGACCGCAGCTCGCTGATCGCGAAGACGAGGATCAGGGCCTGGGTCAGCGACGCCACCGCGATCGAGCCCCAGGCGCCCAGCGTCGGCCCGATCCCCAGCCAGTCCTCGATCCGGGGGTTGTTCGGGTACAGGGTGGTGAGGACGTAGTACATGTTGGCGATCGTCGCCAGGCTCGAGGCGACGTAGGCGACCAGCCAGCGCCGCGAGACCGCGGCCAGGATCGCGCCGACGGCCACGAGCGGGAAGAGATACCGCTCGTGGACGCGGGTCGGGACGACGAAGAAGGCGAGGGCCAGGACAGCGAGGGCGACCAGGATCGTCCGCCGGTCGGGGCGGCGGGCGACGAACAGGCTCACGGCGATGAAGATGGCGAGCGTCAGCGTCGTCCCGACGACGACGGCCGGGATGGCTCCGAAGGTGACCGCCTCGGGGCATCGCTCCACCGCGGCAAGGCCGGTGTCCACGACATCGCAGACCCAGAGATGGTTCGCGGCGACGCCGCTCCCGTCGAGGCTCGCGAGGGCCCAGGGGTTCCAGGCGTTCACCGAGACGTAGGGGTAGCCGCCGGCGGTGTTGAAGATCTGCTCGACGAGGCCCCACGGCAGGCTGAGCCCGAAGGGCAGCGAGAGGGCGATCGCCGGCAACAGGCCGGCCAGGCCCGTGGTCAGGATCCGAACGGGGCCGCGAGCTCGGGCCTCCCAACCGGTCGTCGTCCGCCGGCGCGCCGGCGGGTCCTCGTCGCCGTATCCGCCGCTCGGCCACAGCGCCCGGCGGATCGTGACGGCGGCAACGATCGGGACGAGGATCCCGAGCTGCGGCTTGATCATCGCCCCGATGACCGTCAGGATCGCGGCCCGCTCCGGCCGGCCCCGCCACAGCTCGCGGAGGCCGAGCAGCAGGAACACCACCCCGACCGAGTCGACCTGGCCCCAGACGACGCTGTCCAGCCACGTGATCGGGTTGACGGCCACGATGACCGCACCGAGGCGAGCCGCCCGGCGTCCGGCCCCGAGCTCGAGGGCCATCGACCAGACGAGATAGGCCAGGGCGAGGTCCGCGAGCATCGGTGGGACCTTGATCAGGTCGCCGATCCCGCCGAACAGCGAGCCCACGGCGCCGACCGCCCACAGGACGTACAGGTAGCCCGGCGTGTAGTCGTGGAGGAAGGGCCGCTCGTAGAACCCGAAGAGGCCTTCGGTGTAGAGATTCGAGGCCCAGTACCGGAAGGCGTTGAGGTCGTTCTCGAAGCCGGAGCCGGGCAGGAGGTATGCGATGATGGCGCGGAAGGTGAGCGCCAGCGCGAGGAGGATGAGGATGCCGCCGACGTCGTCCCGGGCCCCGGTACGCGTCGCGCTCCCGCCCCGAACGGGCTCACCCGACACGGGGCCTCTCAACCGGTTCGGCCTCCTGCACGAGCGATGAGGTGGAGGGCAGGGTAGCACAGGGCCGACTCGCGACCGGGACCCCACCAGGTGCTCCGCATTGGCTCGATCTCCTCCCGTCGGCGCTCATCGGGGCCGCCCTCGTCGCCGCGGCCCTGGCCGCCTACTGGCTCCCCGGGTCGGTCCGGATCTACAACCATTTCGTGTGGCAGGCGGCGGCCTTCCTCGACGGCCAGGCCGCCATCCCGTGGCCGGTACCCGGGAACAACTTCCAGGACTTCTTCCCGCTGACCGACGGCGCTGGCAATCTGACGGGATTCGGTCTCCTGCCGTTCCCTCCCCTGCCGGCGATCGTGCTCATGCCCTTCGTTGCCGTGTGGGGGCTGGCGACCGACGAGCGAGCCGTCTCCGTGGTCATCGGGGCGATCGACGTCGGCCTCTGCTGGTGGGCCCTGGGCCGGCTTCCGGTCGATCGGATGGTCCGCCTGGCGGTCACGGTCTTCTTCGGGTTCGGGACCGTGGTGTGGTACGCGGCTGGCCTCGGCACCACCTGGTTCTTCGCCCACGTCGTGGCCCTCGCGCCGCTCCTCGTGGCCGTCGGGCTGGCCCTCCGCGCAGACCGGGCATTCGCCGAGGATGCCATGCCCGACGAGGACGATCTCGGGCCGGCCCCCGGGCCGTCGCTCGGGGATGCCCTGCGCGGAGCCGTCGCCGAGGTCGTGGCCGGCCTGCGGTCGCCACTCGCCTTCATCGACGGTCGCCAGTTCGCGGCCGGCCTCCTGTTCGGGCTGGCCTGCACGGCCCGCCTCACGATCGTCTTCGGGGCGCCCTTCTTCATGCTCGTCGGGAGTGGCGGTTCGCTGGCCCGCCGATCCGTCTCAGCCGGCCTCGGGGCGATCATCCCGATCGGCATCCTGCTGGCTTACAACGTGGCAACGACCGGCCAGCTCATCCACCCCGGCTACGAGTACCTCTACCAGCTCGAGGCGAATGGCTACCCGGCGCTCGGCTACGACCCGTCGTGGGCCATCGAGGACATCCGCTACCTGCCCCAGAACCTCGGGATCATGCTGCTGTCCACGCCGGCGATCTTCCCGAGCCATGCCCTCGACGCGTTCGGTGGGGCGACCACCGCCCTGTGCACGGCCGAGGGCGCGGCGCGGGGTCTGTTCGATCCGTCCTGCCCGATCGCCATGCCGCGGGCGATCGGGATGAGCCTCATCCTCACCAGCCCGGCCTATCTCTTTGTCATCCCGGCCCTGGCGAGGTTCGGGCGGTCGCGGCTGGTCGCGGGCGCCGGTCTCGCCGTGGCCGCGATCGCCCTCGTCAACCTGATGCATTTCAGCCAGGGCTGGGTCCAGTTCGGGTACCGCTTCAGCAACGACTTCGTCGTCTTCGCCCTGCCCCTCGTCGCCCTGGGGATCGCCCGTCGGGGCGGCGTCGGCCTGGTTGCCGGCTGGCTCATCGGGGCGTCGGTCGCCGTCAACTTCTGGGGCGTGACCTGGGGCAACCTGTTCGGATGGTGAGCTCCGTCATCGGCCTCCGCGACCAGCGTTCGCGGCTGCCCCAGATCGTCTTCGGCTGGCTCGTGCCGCCGGCCGTCGCCGTACTCGCCGTCATCGTCATCGTCGGTCCGGGGCTCATGCCCGGGGTCGGCTACTGGGACACCGGCGAATTCCAGACGGTCGCGCCCCTCCTCGGCACCGCCCATCCGACGGGCTACCCGACCTACGTGATCCTGGGCTTCCTCGCCAACGTCCTCCTGACACCGATCGGCGAACCGGCCTTCCGGATGAACGTCTTCTCGCTCCTCTGCGTGGCGATCGCGGCCGGGGCGGTCGTTCGCCTGACGATCCGCCTGACCGGTTCGACGGCGATCGGGGTCGCGAGCGGCCTCGCCCTCGCGACGACACCGGTCGCCTGGAACCTGGCGACCCACGCCGACCCACACACCCTCCACCTGGCGTTCGTGGCCGTCCTCGTCGCCCTGCTCGTTCGCTGGGAGCACGGACGGCGCGACGGCGAGCCAGGCGCGAATCGCTGGCTCGTCGCGGCCGCGCTCGCCTTCGGGCTGGCGGCCGGCAACCACTCCCTGACCCTGCTCCTGGCCGCCCCGATCGGCCTCTACGTCCTGAGCGTCCATCCCGGGATCGTCGCCCGGCCCCGCCTGATCGGCGCCTGCGCAGCGGTCCTCGTCGGGTCGCTCGTCATCGTCTATCTCGAGCTGCCACTCCGGGCCGGGGCCCTGGGCATCTTCCGGGCTCCGCTCGTCTACGCCAGGCCGGACACCTGGGACGGCTTCTGGTACGTGGCCCTCGCCGAGCAGTTCCGGGGCTCGCTGAACGACCCGCTCGGCGAGATCCCGCGCAAGCTCGGCGACGTCTGGCAGCTGGCGGGCAGCCAGTTCGGAATCGTGGCCCCGGCGATCGTCGTGGGCTTCCTGGCCACCGCGCTGCGGCATCCGCGGTACGCCCTCCTCAGCGGATCGGCGCTCCTGATCACGGTCCTGTTCAACGCCTCCTATTCGAACGCCGACATCAGTCGCTACTACCTGGGGCCGGTCCTCTGGGCCTGGACGTGGCTGGCCGTCCTCGCCGGGGTCATCGTCCAGCAGCTGACCGGGTTGGAGCCGGCGACCGAGCCTGCGGCAGCCACGACGCCCGACGTCGGGGCCGACGCGCCGGCCGAGGCGCCAGCCGCGGCGGCTGAGGCGCCCAGGGTCGTCCCGCCCGAGGACACCGGCCCGCCGGTGCGCCAGCCCGGCTCGGGGGTCGGCCGGGCCCTTCCGGCCCTCGCCGGCGTCGCCCTCGGCGCCCTCCTGCTGGTGCCGGCGATCGGCGACTTCGAAGCCCGCCGCCACGCCGCCGATCGGAGCTGGGATACGTCGGCCCGGCAATGGGCCGAGGCCGCCCTGTCGCAGATCGAGCGCGATGCGGTGGTCGTCAGCTGGTGGAGCACGTCGACCGTCCTCTGGTATGTCACCCTCGTCGAGGGCGAGCGCCCGGACATCGAGATCGTCGACGATCGGACCCGCCTCGACCTGGGCTATGGAGAAGCCACCGACGTGATCGCCCGATTCCTCGGGACCCGGCCCGTCTACGTCATCCGGGCGAATCCCTACGACCTGGGACTCGTCCTCGACCAGTACGTCCTGGAGCCCCTGACGGCCGCGCCGGCGCAGAACGTCTACCGCGTCATCGGGTCCCGCGGAGCCGGCTCGTGACCGAGGCCCCGCCGGAGCGGGTGCCCGCCCTCTCCTACTTCTTCCCGGCCCACAACGAGGAGGCCAACCTCCGCGGCCTCGTCGAGGAGGCCCTGGCGACGCTGCCGAGCCTCGCCGACACCTTCGAGATCGTCATCGTCGACGACGGCTCGCGCGACGCCACGCCTCGGATCGCCGACGAGCTGGCGGCGGCCGATCCGCGAGTCCGGGCCGTCCACCATCCCCGCAACCTCGGCTACGGCGCAGCCCTGCGAAGTGGCTTCGGGGCGGCCCGTCACGGCCTCATCGCCTTCACCGACGGCGATCGCCAGTTCAGGGTCGCCGACATCGG
>DASWGY010000212.1:0-8842 GCA_036393495.1 Candidatus Limnocylindrales bacterium | reverse complement strand
CCTTCCGCGGTGCCACCCTCATTCGGCGAATGCCGCACTCGCTGACCGACGGGACGTCGCGCTTGCCTGAGCGACGATCGATCGGCGCTGCCCTGTATCGCTGGCGCTCTGCGCCGGAGCCTACTGGGATCGCAGCAACGTCTTCGTTGTCGCTCACCGTTCGGTCCGGAGGCTCCCGGGTCCATTCGCCGCCGTCGTCGCTCCGGTTTGCACCAGCCACCGGATCTCTCTGCCGACGCCCGACGAGTACTCGTCCCGTTCACGGCCCGTTCTTCAGTTGAGGCGCGAGTCTAGGCGGCGACCACAGCAAGGTCAAGCGGAAGCCCGGGTCAGCAGAAGCCTAGGTCGAATCTTCCCGTCGGAATGGCTCGCCGATCGCCGCCGGCGGGCGAACGCGCTGGCGGGCGAAGGCGAGGACGAGAAGCGTTGCCAGGTGGGGGGCGAAGCTGACCAGCTCGCTCGGGACGACGCGCGCCAGCCAGAACCAGGCGAGCATCGCGGCGGCGGGGATCCCGTACAGCAACGCCCCACGCAGGTTGCGTCGGGTCGCCCGCCGCACCGCAACGGCCGCGAAGAGCAGCGCCAGTCCCACGATCAGCACCCCGACCGTCAGCTCCTGGCGAGTCCTGAGGGCGTCGGTGAACCCGAAGATCAGCGAGCCGAGCGTGACCGACCAGGGGTTCCAGTTGCCGAAGATGACCGTGGCCAGGCCGATGAACCCGCGGCCCGCGGTCTGCCCTTCCCGATACAGGCTCGAGGCAACCGTCACGAGGTAGACGCCACCGAGCCCGGCCAGGCCGCCCGAGACGGCGAGAGCGATGGTCCGGTAGCGCCAGGGCCGGACACCGAGCGTGTCCGCCGCCCCCGGCGCCTCCCCAACGGCCCGGATCCGGAGCCCCAGGCGCGTCCGCCACAGGACGTACCAGGTCAGCGGCACCAGGCCGACGACCCCGATCGTCAGGACGGACACGTCGGTGACCAGACCGAGGACCACGGCCGCGGCATCGCTCAGGATCGGGAGGCCGGTCCGCTCGGCCGGTCCGAGCAGGGCTACGGCGCCGGGGAGGCTGACGGCCGGGATGTCCGGCACGGGCGGCGAGGTCGTGATCGAGCCGCCCGGAGCGACGGCGAAGGTGATCGACGAGAGGAACCGGGTCAGGCCGGCCGCGAGGAGCCCGAGCGACAGGCCGGCGATCGCCTGGTCCACTCCGAACCCGACTGCGAGGACCGCCAGGAGCAGCCCGAACCCCACCCCGGCGCCGATCCCGGCCAGCAACCCCGGCCCGATCCCCCACTCGATCGCGGCCCACGCCCCGAACCACGTGCCGGCGATCATCATCCCCTCGAGCCCGAGGTTGATGACGCCCGCGCGTTCGGCCCACAGGGCCCCGAGGCCGGCGAGCAGGATCGGTGCGGCGAACCGGAGCGTTGCCGAGACCCCGCCACGGGAGAAGAGGTCGGGCGCCTCGAACACCGCGCTGAGCAGCGACAGGACGGCGAACCCCAGGGCGACCCGGACGACCGGACCCGGGAGCCGGGCAGCGAGCGTCGACCTCGATGCGGGCGCCGGCATCGATGCCGCCGTCACGCCGCCGCCCCCTCGACCGCCCGGGCCACGGCTCGTCGCTCCTGGGCAGACCGGGCTCGCCGGACGAGCTCGTACGCGATGACGATCGACAGGACGATCACCGCCTGGAGGATCGTCACGATCTCCCTCGAGATGCCCGCCAGGTCGAGGACCTGGGCCGAGCGCTCGAGGAACGCCCAGACGAACGCCCCGACCGCGACCCCGATCGGGTGATTTCGACCGAGGATCGCGACCGACAGCCCGGTGAAGGCCAGCCCGGCTGGGAAGTCGAGGCCGAACCGGTGCGATGCGCCGAGCAGCTGCGGCAGCCCGACGAGCCCGGCGATCGCGCCAGAGGCGGCCATCGTCAGGAGGGCCAGCCGCGACGCCCTGATCCCGGCGACCGAGGCCGCCCGCTCCGAGAAGCCCATCGCCCTGATCTCGAAGCCGATGGTCGTCCGGTTCAGGACGAACCAGTAGCCGATCCCGACGAGCGCCGCCAGCACGACGAGGCCGTTGAGGCTGCCGGCCGGCGTGGGGATCGCCGGGATCCAGCCCGATTCCGCGATCGGGCCGGTGGTGACGTTGTTGCTGCCGGGCGCCAGGTGCCCCAGCCGGCCCGGAGCGAGGAGCCAGGCAACCAGCCCCGTGGCGATCGCGTTGAGCATGATCGTCGAGATCACGACGTTGACCCGCCGCCGGACGTAGAGCAGGCCGGCGATCGCCGCCCAGCCCGCGCCGACGAGCAGCGCGACGACGGCGATCAGGGCCAGGTGGAGCGGCGCCGGCAGGGCCACCGTCGAGCCGACGACGGCCGCCGCGAAGGCCGCCAGCCGGTACTGGCCGTCGATGCCGATGTTGAACAGCCGGAGGTGGAAGCCGACGGCCGCCGCGATCCCGGCGAGGTAGTACGGGATGGCCTTGTTGACGACGGCGACGAGCGTGTCGGGACGGAGGCCGTAGGCGAGCGCTTCGCGGAGCGTTGCCCCCGGGTTCGCACCGGCGGCGGCGAGGACCACGGCGGCGACAGCCAGAGCGAGGGCGCCGGCGGCAACAGGCGCCACGAGGAGGAGCGCGGCACCTCGGAGTCGCGGCATCGGTCGCGCCCGTCAGGGGGTCTCGGGGACCGTGATCTCCCCGGCCGCGATGGCCGCGGCATAGCCGTCCAGCGCATCGGAGATGGCGTCGACGAATCCGCCCGAGGTCGCGTAGCCGACCCCGCCGTTCGCGAGGCCGTAGGTCGCATTGCCGGCCGCGAAGGTCCCGTCCGCGACCGAGATCACGAACCGGTACGTTCCGACGTTCGCATTCTTCAGCATCGAGGTCAGGATGTGGTCGCGGACGGCCTCTGGGGCGAGGAGGTACTCGTCGGCGTCGACGCCGATCGACCAGCTGCCGGTCTCGGCGGCCGCCTCGTGGACGCCTGCACCCGACCCGCCGGCGGCGGCGAAGATGACGTCCGCGCCGTTGTCATACATCCCGAGGGCCGCCTCCCGGCCATGGGGCGGATCGCCGAAGCCCGAATAGTCCGGCGGCTGGCTGAGGTACGTGACCGCGACGCTGACCTCCGGGTTGGCGTGCTTCGCACCGGCGTTGAACCCGGCCTCGAACTTCTGGAGGAGCGGGAGCTGGACTGCCCCGATGAAGCCGACCTCATCGGTGGTCGTCGTCAGGCCCGCCGCGGCGCCGACGAGGAATGAGCCCTCGTGCTCGGCGAAGAGGATGCCCTGGACGTTGGGGGAGCTCACGGTGCCGTCGTCGACGATCGCGAACCGGACGTCCGGGAACTCGGCGGCGACCACCTCGAGCGGGATCGCGTAGGTGAAGCCGACGGCGATGACGGCCTCATGGCCCGCTGCGGCGAGAAGGCGCAGCCGCTCAGCCCGGTCATCGTCCGTGTCGTCGAGTCTGGCGGTGACCTCCCTGAGCTCGGCGCCGAGCTCGTCCGCCGCCTGCTTCGCGCCGTTGTACGCGATGTCGTTGAAGCCGCCGTCGCCCCGCCCCGAGATGTCGTACGCGACGGCGACCTTCGTGACGGCGCCGGGGGGAGGCGTGCGCGGCGGAGGCGTGGCTGAGCCGCGCCCGACACACCCGGCCAGGACGACGCTGACCGCGAGGGCGATCGAGACCACCGCCAGCAACGCGGGACCGGGGGCCCGGACCGGGGCGTGGAGTCGCCGTGTCTGCATCTCGTCACGGTATCGTGTCCGGGAGTGGTCGGAGGAGGTGGGTGTGGGCAGTGCGGGTCGGCCGCCCGCGGTGGTCGTGGTCGGGAGCATGAACATCGACCTGATCGCGTACGCGCAGCGCGCCCCGGGTCCGGGCGAGACCGTCATCGGCGAGCGCTTCCAGTCGGGCTTCGGGGGCAAGGGCGCCAACCAGGCGGTGATGGCCCGGCTGCTCGGGGCCGAGGTGTCGTTCGTCGGCGCGCTCGGCGACGACGCCTACGCGACGATGACCCTCGAGAACTTCGCCAGGCTCGGCGTCGACGCCTCGGGCGTGATGCGGGTCCCCGGCTCGAGCGGCGTGGCCCCGATCTGGGTCGAGGCCGACGGGACGAACCGGATCATCGTGATCTCGGGGGCCAACGACCTGGTGACGGCGGACCACGCCGCCGCCGCGGTGACGGGGATGGCGGCGGTCGATGTCGCGGTGGGCCAGTTCGAGATCCCGCAGGGCGTGACCGCCGCGGGCTTCTCCGCCGCCCGGGCGCACGGCGCGACGACCATCCTCAACCCTGCGCCGGCTGCCGCGATCCTGCCCGAGCTCCTGGCCACGACCGACTGGCTCATTCCGAACTCGGTCGAGTTCGCGATCCTCGCCGGGACCGGGGGCGGGAGTGTGGGCGGCGGCGGGAGCGAGGGCGGGAGCGAGACGCTGCCGGACGCGGCCCTGGCGGCCTTCGCCGCGACGACCGGGACGCGGCTCGTCGTGACCCTCGGCTCGCGCGGCGCCGCCCTCGTGAACCGCGACGGCACCGTGACGCGCGTGCCGGCGGAGCCGGTCACCGCCATCGACACGACCGGCGCCGGGGACGCCTTCGTCGGCGCCTTCGCCGTCGGGATCGCCCTGGCCCTGCCCGAGCTCGAAGCCGTGCGGCTCGGCATCGCCTGCGCCTCGGACAGCGTCACCCGTCCGGGGACGCAGGCCTCGTTCCCCGACCGCGAGCGGGCGGCAGCCATCCGGGAGAGCATCCGCGGTTGAGCTCGGGCCGGTGCATGGCAGTTCAGCAGCCGATCGTCCCACGGACGTGACTGCGGATCAACAATGAGGGCCCGAAGCCGTGGGTGGCGGCCCGAATGGGGCGCCTCGTGCGCTTCGCGTGTCTGCGAGGCACGAACCGAGATCCAAGGGAGCCGATGCGACGCACTCGCGCGCCGCTCGGTCACCCTTTGCTGACTGCGGGTCACGTTGACGCAAGGTGTCGCGCGGGACGATGCAACGGGGCGACCAGAACGACGTGAGGCCCCTCCGTGGGAGGGGCCTCAGATGGGTCGCTGCAGGTCCCGGGCGGTGCCCGGGCGTGGGATCAGGCGACGGGCTGTCCGGCGACCTCGGATCGAGCGGCCTCCCGGGACGGGATGAATCGCTCGAGGCCGAAGTAGACGATGAAGGCGACCACGAGGCCGGCGACCCAGCTGTAGTCGTAGACGCCCTTCAGGAGCGGAATGTAGCCATCGACCGGGAAGGGGCCGGCCCCGGGGGCGCTGTGGGCACCGCCGAGGGCGATGAACGCCCCGACGGCCAGGGCCACGACGGCCTTCCAGTTCCAGCCGCTTGCGTAGCGGTACATCCCGTTGGCCTTGTACAGGTCGGCGAGATGGAGGCCCGTCCGGCGGAGCAGCCAGTAGTCGGCGATCAGGACGCCGGCGATGGCGCCGGTCGCGCCGCCGTAGAACGCGAGCCAGGTGAAGATGTACAGGTCGGAGCTGGCCAGCAGCATCCAGGGCTGGATGAGGATGCCGATGACGCCGGTGATCAGCCCGCCGGTGCGGAAGCTGATCCTCGAGGGCCAGACGTTCGAGAAGTCATACGACGGGCTGACGACGTTCGCCGCGATGTTCGTCGACAGCGTCGCGACCGCCAGCGTGAACATGGCCAGGATGAGGAGCACCGCGTTGTCGAGCTTGGCGGCCAGGTCAACGGGATTCCAGATCGCGCTGCCGTAGACGATGACCGTGGCCGACGTCGTGAGAACCCCGACGAGGGGGAAGAGGGTCATCGTGGTCGGCAGGCCGAGCGCCTGGCCGTAGGCCTGCTCGCGCTGGCTGCGCCCGAAGCGGGTGAAGTCAGGCATGTTGAGCGACAAGGTGGACCAGAACGCGATCATGCCCATCAGGGAGATCGGGAAGATCGCCCAGAAGTCGGGGCCCCAGCCGAGCCGGCCGGGCTCGTTGACGATCGGCCCGAGGCCGCCGGCCTGGCCGACCATGAAGAGCAGCAGCCCGACGAAGACGGCGATCAGGAACGGGGCGGCCCAGTTCTCGAAACGCTTGACAGCGTCCATCCCGCGCAGGATGACGAGGATGTTGATCGCCCAGAAGACGGCGAAGCTCAGCCACAGGGTCCAGGGCTGCGGATCACCGAAGCCGATCGCGAACTTGTCGGCGGTCGCCCACCAGCTGTCCGCCCCGAGCAGGGCGGTGAAGAGGGCGAACACCGCGCCGCCGCCGATCCAGGTCTGGATCCCGAACCAGCCGCAGGCCACGCCGGCCCGGATGAGGGCCGGGAGGTTGGCGCCGAAGACGCCAAATGCGGCGCGCGCGAAGACCGGATACGGGATCCCGTACTTCGTGCCGGCGTGGCTGATGAGGAGCATCGGGACCAGCACGATGACGTTCGCGAGCCCGATCGTGATGATGGCCTGATACCAGGCCATGCCCTGGTCCACGAGGCCCGACGCCAGCAGCCAGCTCGGGATGTTGATCGACATCCCGACCCACAGGGCCAGGTAGTTGTAGGTCGTCCAGTTGCGCCTGGTGATCGGGACCGGGGCCAGGTCCTTGTTGTGGAGTCGCGGATCGGTGAGCGCGGCGTCCGCCTCGGGCGTCAGCTCATGTCGTCCATCGGGAAGGACGATCTCACCGTCGAATGTTCGGGCCGTCATAGCCTCCCTCCATGGAGTCCTTGCCGCGCGCAGGGTGCGCGACGGCGATGGATCATGCGCCGTGGACGTGGGTGGTTCGTCTCCTCAAGCCGCCTCCTCACGGTTCTCGAACCAGGCGACACGCCGCGTCACGCGGCGGCCGCATCCGCTGCCTCGAGCGCGCGATCGGGGATCGCGTGCCTTCCGCCGTTGCTACCTCCATGATGCACAGCCGCGAAGCTGTGAACAGGCCGATTCGGCGCTTTCCGTGGACGCCCGGAGTGGGACCCTGCGTCGGCGGCGGGTGATGGCCGATTGAACCACCGCCGGTCGGCCACCGAGAGGGCCGCAGGTCCCGAATCGAGCGGTCGTTCGGGCCCGTCCCGCGTCGGCAGAACCTGAACCGCGTGCCAACCGTGCGCACGCCCGCACCCGCTGCCGCTCGATTGCGGTCCGGCCTGCCCGTCCTTTCGTGGCTTCCGGCCCATGCCGAAGTCGGCGCGCCGGGCCAGCCTTGGCTGATCGAGCCCGGGCGGCCGCGAGCGGCCGCCCTTCACGGCGTCCCCAAGCGGCAGGAGGAAGATGCGCATGCCCCGAATCGTGCGGGCAGCCCTGCTCCAGGCGACCTGGACGGGCGACAAGGAATCGATGATCCAGAAGCACGAGGACCACGCTCGCAAGGCGGCCGCGCAGGGCGCCCGGGTGATGTGTTTCCAGGAGCTGTTCTACGGGCCCTACTTCTGCCAGGTCCAGGATCCCCAGTACTACAGCTACACCGAGCTGATCCCCGACGGCCCCACGACGAAGCGGATGCAGGCCCTGGCTCGCGAGACGGGCATGGTCCTCATCGTCCCGATGTACGAGCAGGACGAGCACACGACCGGCATCTACTACAACACCGCGGCCGTCATCGACTCGGACGGGACGTACCTGGGCAAGTACCGCAAGACCCACATCCCGCACGTCAAGGGCTTCTGGGAGAAGTTCTACTTCCGGCCCGGGAACCTGGGCTATCCGGTCTTCGAGACCGCCGTCGGCAAGGTCGGCGTCTACATCTGCTACGACCGCCACTTTCCGGAGGGCGCCCGAGCCCTCGGCCTCAACGGTGCCGAGCTCGTCTTCATCCCGTCGGCCACGAGTCGTGGCCTCAGCGAGTACCTGTGGCGAGTCGAGCAGGTCAGCCACGCCCTGGCCAACGGCTACTTCGTCGGGACCATCAACCGCGTCGGGATCGAAGACCTCGGCGACGACGACTTCTACGGTCAGAGCTACTTCGTCGACCCGCGCGGCCAGTTCGTCGGGTCGGTCGGCGATCCCCGTGACGAGGAGCTCATCGTTCGCGACCTGGACCTCGACATGGTCCAGGAGGTCCGCCAGACGTGGCAGTTCTACCGCGACCGCCGGCCGGAGATGTACGCCGACCTCGTCCATCCGTAGGTTCGCTCCAGGCCGCGCCGGACACCGGCGCGGCCGACCATCCGCGTCCCCAAGGAGACACATCCATGCGTACGCTCATCAAGGGCGGGACCATCGTCAACGCCGATTCGATGGGCCCGGCCGACGTCCTCGTCGAGGGCGAGGAGATCGCCCTCATCGGCAAGGACCTCGACGTCCCCGCGGACAAGGTCATCGACGCCGGCGGCAAGTGGGTCATCCCCGGCGGGATCGACCCCCATACCCACATGGAGCTGCCGTTCGGCGGCACCTTTGCCAAGGACACGTTCGAGACCGGGACGCGGGCCGCCGCCTTCGGCGGGACGACGACGATCATCGACTTCGCCGTCCAGCCGCGCGGCGGGACATTCCACCAGGGACTCGACACGTGGCACGAGAAGGCCGACGGCAAGGCCTGCATCGACTACGGCTTCCACTGCATCGTCTCCGACATGCGCGACGAGCTGCTGCCCGAGATGGACCAGCTGGTCGAGGAAGGCGTCACGACGTTCAAGCTCTTCACCGCCTATCCGGGCGTGTTCCTGAGCGACGACGGCGCGATCTTCAAGGCCCTCCGACAGACCGCCACGAACGGCGGGATGATCCTCATGCACGCCGAGAACGGCCCGGTCATCGACGCCGGCGGCAAGTGGGTCATCCCCGGCGGGATCGACCCCCATACCCACATGGAGCTGCCGTTCGGCGGCACCTTTGCCAAGGACACGTTCGAGACCGGGACGCGGGCCGCCGCCTTC
>DASWGY010000211.1:0-4474 GCA_036393495.1 Candidatus Limnocylindrales bacterium | reverse complement strand
AGCTCGAACGGGCCCATCGGGAAGCCGTCGGCCCGGATCGCGGCATCGATCTCGCCGACCCGCCCGTCGCCGGCCTCGAGCATCCGGAGGGCCTCGATCGTGAACGGCCGGTTCACCCGGTTGACGATGAAGCCCGGACTGTCGGCCGACCGGACGGTCGTCTTGCCCCAGCCCTCGACGATCGACGTCGCCCGGTCCAGGACGGCCGGGTGCGTCCGCGCCCCGGCGACGACCTCGACGAGGAGCAGCACCGGCGCGGGGTTGAAGAAGTGGAGCCCGAGGACCCGCGCCGGGTGGCGGGCCGCGGCTTCGGCGATGGCCGAGACAGACAGGGCACTCGTATTCGTGGCGAGGATCGCGTCGGGTCCGGCGGCGGCATCAAGGTCCGCGAAGAGCGCCCGCTTGGCCTCGATGTCCTCGATGACGGCCTCGATGACGAGGTCGGCGCCGGCGGCGACCGCGGCCGCATCCGGGCAGTCCCCCAGGCGGGCGAGGCAGCCCTGGATCCAGGCTCGCTCGGCGTCGGAGCCGAGGCCGCGCTTCGCTGCCCGCCGCCGCAGGCCGTCCGCGATCCGGGACCGCCCGCGCTCGAAGGCGCCGGGCTGCGCGTCGTGGAGCCGGACCGTCCAGCCGGCCTCGAGCGCGACCTGGGCGATGCCGGAGCCCATCGTCCCCGCCCCGACGACGCCGAGGACCCCGCCCGATTCCGTCATGACGCCACGGTAGCGCCCGGCGGGGCCCGCGTCCGGGACGCGGCCGGGTGGCGCCCCGGTCAGCCCTCCGGCAGCTGCGCGATCTGGATCAGGTTGCCGCAGGTGTCGTCGAACACCGCGGTCGTCGTCGGGCCCATGGCGGTCGGGGGCTGGGTGAAGCGGACGCCGAGCCCCTCGAGCCGGCGGTGCTCGGCCTCGATGTCGTCGACCGCGAACGACGTGAACGGGATGCCGTCGGCAACGAGCGCCTCCTTGAAGGGCCGCGCGGCGGGGTGGCCGTCAGGCTCGAGGAGGAGCTGCGTCCCGTCCGGATCGTCGGGTGCGACGACGGTCAGCCAGCGGGCCTCACCGAGCGGGATGTCGAACTTCGTCTGGAAGCCGAGGACCTGGGTGTAGAAGCGTTCGGCCTTCGCCTGGTCGTCGACGAAGACGCTCGTGACGTAGATGCGCATGGCGGACTCCTTCAGGGCCGCTCGAGCCATCGATCGACGATGTGCTCGAGCGGTCCGCGGTTGATCGAATGGAACTTGTAGCGGCCCTCGCGGCGGGCTTCGATCAGGCCCGCCGCCTCGAGGACGTCGAGGTGCTGCGAGATCGCCTGCCGGGTCGAATCGAGCTGGTGCTTCATCACCAGCCGCGAGCAGAGCTCGAACAGGGTCTGGCCGTCGCGATCGGCCAACTCGTCGAGGATGGCTCGTCGGGTGGGGTCGGCGAGAGCCTTGAAGACGTCGCCCACGGGGTGGATGATAGGCAAGTAGTTACTTGCATGTCAAGCGCAACGCGCGAGCCGATCGCGCCCGCGGCGCGTGCGGGCGTCGCGAACGGGCTGGGCAGACTATATCGCAACGCGATATAGTCTCGGTCATGCATCGCGGCGACATCGGACGAGCGGCTGTCATCGGGGTCCTCGTCGCGCTGGCCGTCCTCGCCGGCATCCAGGTCCAGGCGGACGGAGATGGGTCGGCGTCGGCCCGCCAAGCGGCGAAGGCCGAGATTCGAGGCCTGCTCGAGGACATCGCCGGGGCCGATCTCCTCCGCTTTGACGCCCACGACGATCGCGGCTATCCGATCGAGCCGGGGGCCATTGTGAGCGCTCCAGGGGGCGGGTACGCGGCCGTGTACTGGGTCGTCCTCGATTCGGCCGGGGCGGTGGCAACCGAGCTGGCGACGTCCCCGGACCTCGTCGAGTGGACCTGGCGAGTCACCCTGGCCGAGGGCGCGACCCAGCCGACGATCGAGCCGAGCTCCGACGGCGGCTGGGTCGTGGGCTGGGAGAAGGAGCCGCCGAACCATCTGCAGTTCGCCTGGTACGCCACCTGGACGGATCTCCTCGCGGCGCACCCGGCGCGCTTCCTCGACGTGCCGATGACGCTTTCGCCGCCGGACTGCGCCGAGGGCACACCCAGCTTCTACGCCGCGAGCAGCACGTTCCTGGACGTCGGCTTCCACTTCTTCGACAAGTGCGAAGTCGACCGGCCCGCGCGCGGCACGACCGACTGGGTGACCTGGTCGGCGGGGCCTCGGCCGGACTACGAAGCGGCCTTTCGGAGGTACGGGCTGCACGGCGGCGTCGGGGACCGGGATACATTCCGCTTCCGTGGCTTCGACTTCACGGTCCAGGAGGGCCAGGCGGTCTGGGAGCACTACGAGACATTTCGCGTCTACCTCTACGACGACGCGGCCGGTGTCGCTGAGCCGCTCGACCTGCGGACCCCCGCGGGCTGCGTCGCCTTCGCCAACCCGATGGTCGAGCTGTTGACGTTCGAGGGCCGGCCGTCGGTCGTGGCCACGATGTTCGTCCCGGGCGAGGCGGGCCTCGATTGCGAGGCGGGGCCGTTGCTCTACCTCCACCGGCTGGACCCGTGAGCCGGGGATCAGATCGGCTTGAAGGCCTCGAACGGCTGGCGGCAGTCGCGGCAGTACCACAGCGAGCGGCACTGGGTCGGACCGAAGTAGCTGTCGCGGACGACGACACCGGACCCGCAGCGCGGGCAGCGGACGTCGCGTGGCTCGGCCGGCGGGGCGAAGCCGGCGGCGGTCAGGTTCGCCCGACCGGCCGCCGTGATCCGGTCCGAGGTCCATGGGACGCGGAAGCTGTAGCCCACGACCGTGGGGCGCCCGAGGGGCGCCAGGGCCTCGATGACGGCGTCCCGAATGAAGCCCTGGGCCGGGCAGCCAACAAAGGTGGGAAGGAGCTCGACCTCGATCCCTCCCGGCCCGACCTCGAGCCGCTCGACCATCCCGAGATCGACGATCGAGACGCTCGGGATCTCGGGGTCGGCGACGCCGCGGAGGATCTCGCGGACGGCGCCTTCGTCGGGCGGGGCCGGCCGGGTCGCCAGGCCGCTCACCAGGAAGCCCCCGGATCGGAGCGACGGACCGAGGTGAACTCGCCCCACAGCCATCGGAAATCGTCCGAAGGGGTGGCCCTGTGGCGCGTGGCGTCCGTCGCCGCCTCGAGCGCCAGCGTGATCCCGAGCGGGCCGAGGATCCCGAACACCTCGGTCCGCCAGCCCCGGAAGGCCGCTGACATCGGGCGAGCCAGGATGCCGGCCTCCAGGAGCGCGGCCTCGCCCTCGGGCGCGGCAAGGACCGTCGGCGCGTCGGGAGCCAGCGCCTCGAGCGCGGCGGCGAACCGGGTCCGGGCCTCACCGCCGGCGCGCGCCAGGCGATCTACCCAGGCGAGCGCGTGCATGACGTGGTAGCGCTCCTCGCGCCGGATCTTGGCGACGAGCTCGGCCAGCGGCGGCCAGCCATCTCCGATCGAGGCCAGCCTGGCGGCATCGGCGGTGTCGTACAGGAACCGCCGGGCGATCGTCGTCGCCCAGTCGCCCCGTCCATGATCGAGAAGTCGGGCGTGTCGGTAGGCCTCGGGCTCTCGGTCGTAGGCCAGGGCATCGGCGTCGCGGCCGTCGTCGAGGAGCCCGGCGAGGAGCTCGTACAACGCCCTGGCATGGCCCAGCTCGTCCTGGGCGATCGAGCTCATCGCGACGTCCTCCTCGAGGATCGGGGCGATGCCCGTCCACTCGGAATCCGAGAAGCCGATGACGAACTCGTCATCGGCCATCGAGAGCAGGAGCTCGGCGAGGGCGGTCGAGGTCGACGGCGCGAGGCGGACGACGGTCATCGCCCGCCTCCCGGCTCCGTCGGGCGCGGGTTCGTGGCGTGCGATGCCGCCCGGGCGCCGGGCTTCGACGTCCCGGCCCGGTCGCGGGCCGCGGCCAGCTTGTCCCGCATCACGTAGCCGCCGGGCTTCTTGAACGAGCGGTCGAGCGGCGGCTGGAGGAGATCGAGGTCGTCGAGGACGTGGACGTCGGCCCGCCGGACGACCCACAGCCGGACGCTCTCGCCGCGCCGCCCGAAGAGCTCGCGGGCATAGTGGAGCGCGAGCTCGGGATCGGGCGCCAGGACGTTGCCGCCGTGACGCATCGGGTCGCCGTCCTTCTCCTGGCGGAACACTTCGTACGGCTCGAGCACGCCGCCGGCGAACCCCTCCACCTCGCCCGGGGTGACCGGCGCGCCCTCGTCGATCATCCGGTTGCCGTCGTCGGTCACGCGGCCGCCCTCGGCTCGGCCAGGATCGCCGCCCGGACCCAGGCCGTCGCCTCGCGGTTCAGGCGCCGGAACTCGAGGCGCTCCCGGGACTTCGGGCCGTGGTTCGTGACGACCGTCCGGAGCTCGTTCCAGTCGGGGTCGGTGTAGCGCCACTCGCCGGCGACCTTGTCAAACGCCAGGGCCGGGTCCGGAATCGAGAGGCCGAG
>DASWGY010000210.1:0-2726 GCA_036393495.1 Candidatus Limnocylindrales bacterium | reverse complement strand
CCTCGAGATGGGCGGCAACGGCCCGCTCGTGATCCTCCACGACGCCGACCTCGATGCCGCCGTCACGGCGACCCTCACGGCCTGCTTCCTCAACGCCGGCCAGAGCTGCACCGCGGGCGAGTGGATCCTCGTCGATGGGCGCGTTCACGATGCCTACCTCGAGCTTCTGACCGCCGCGATGCGGCGCGAGACCCGCCTCGGCGACCCCTTCGACCCGCTGACGACCATGGGTCCCCTCAACAACGAGAAGACCGCGACGAAGACCGAGCGCCATGTCGCCCAGGCCCAGGCGAGCGGCGCGACCGTCGTGGCCGGCGGCGCCCGCAGCCCGGACCTGGGCAGCGGCCTCTTCTTCCAGCCGACGGTCATCACCGACGTGAAGGCCCAGATGGACATCGCCCGCGAGGAGACGTTCGGGCCGGTCGCGCCGATCACCCGGATCGGCGGCATCGACGAGGCCATCGAGATCGTCAACGCCTCGGCCTTCGGGCTGCTCAATGCCATCTTCACCCGCGACCTCCGGGTCGGGCTCCGGTTCGCCGAATCGGTCCGGGCCGGATGGGTCAACATCAACGAAGGCACGAACTACTGGGAATCGCACCTCCCATTCGGCGGGCGCGCGGGCTCCCAGAGCGGGCTCGGCCGGGTCGGCGGTCGCTTCCTAGTCGAGCGCCTGACCGAGCTCAAGACCGTCGTCGTCAACCTCGCCTGAGGGCCCGCGCCCCCGGCGCGGTGGACCCCGGCGGCCGTGTGGACCGCCGCGGCCGTACCAGCAGCCGCGGCCGTACCTGCCGCCGCGCGTCAGGCGCCGAAGCGCCGCGGGCTGAACGGTCGCAGGACCTCGGGATCGGCGCCGTCGACGATCGCATCGGCGAGGAGCCGGGCGGTCCGGGGGGCGAGCGTCAGGCCGAGCATCGAGTGGCCGGTGGCGACGAACAGCCCCTCGGCGCCGGCCAGCCGGCCGATGACCGGCAGGCCGTCGGGGGCCATCGGCCGCAAGCCGGCGGTCGGCGCCAGCGACGGCGCGGCGGGGTCCCAGCCGCGAAGGTACCGGCCCGGGGCGCGCCGGAGCGCTTCGACGCGAACGGCCGAGATGCGCTCGTCGAGGCCGCCGAGCTCCATCGTGCCGGCCACCCGGAGGGCGCCGTCGAGCGGCGTGACCACGCAGTGCGCCTCGGCCAGCATGATCGGGATCCGGGTTGCCAGGGGGGCCGGCACGTAGTCGAGGCTGTAGCCCTTGCCGGGCCTGATCGGTAGGCGCACGCCGAACAGGCGGGCGACCTTCGCGCTCCAGGCCCCGGCCGCGATGACCGCCGCGTCGGCGCGGGCGGCGCCGAACGGTCCGACGACCTCGACCCCGCCGGACGCCGGCCGCCGGGCGGCCGTCACCGGCCCGTCGAGCCAGGCGACGCCGAGCGCCCGCAGCCGATCGACGAGCGCCGCCACGAGCGTCGCCGGCCGGACGTGGCGCTCGTTCGGGAACCGGATCGCCCCGATCACGGCCTCCGACAGGCCCGGCACGAGGGCCCGCGCCTCGGCGCCGCCGAGCAGCGCCGGCTCGAAGCCCGCCCCCTCGTAGCGGCCGAGATCCCCGGACGCGCGACGAAGCTCTGCCGCCTCGACGTAGACCCGGAGCTCGCCCTCGCGGTGCATCTCGAAGGTCAGGCCGTCGCCGGCCCAGCGATCGAGGTCGTCCATGGTCCCGCGGCCGAGCCTGGCCGTCGCCTCGAACGCGGCGGCGTAGGCGGCGGGGCTGCAGGCCCGGACCATCCCGATGAGGAAGCGGACGAGCGCGGGGCTCGGCGTCGGCCGGATGTAGACGGGGCTGTCGGGCTGCAGCATCCAGCGGAGCGCCTGGAGCACGAGACCGGGGGCCGGCACCGGCCCGCTCTCGGCCGGCACGATCCAGCCCGCGTTGTTGATCGAAGCACCCGTGCCCGGCGCCCGATCGCCGACGATCGTGACCTCGCAGCCGCGCCGGGCGAGCTCGTACGCGGTCGCCAGGCCGATGATCCCCGAGCCGACGACGATGACCCGCATCTGCCCCATCCGGATTCCCTGGCTGCCGGCCGCGATCAGGCGGGGTGCGGCGCCTCCGCGACGGCCGGCCGGCGTCGTCGCTCGAGCCAGTCGTCGAAGCTCCGGACGGCGGCCGCCACGCCGCCGGGCCGGTAGATCATCACGACGATGAGCAGCAGCCCGTACAGGACCAGGTGCACGCCGGGCAGGGTCGAGAACTGGACCTTCGCGTACTCGACCCCGATCGACAGCGGGAACGCGATCACCGCGGCGCCCCACAAGCTCCCGCGGCCGCCGATGTAGGCGATCGCCAGGACCTCGACGGTGTGCGAGGTCAGCATGACGTCCGGGGTCAGGATGCCGTAGTAGTGGGCGTAGAAGCCGCCGAGCCAGCCCGCGAAGGCGCATGACAGGACGAAGTTGATGACCAGGTAGCGGGTCGGATTGATGCCCGACGCCCTGGCCGCGGCGAGGTTCTGGCCGATGGCCCGGAAGGCCAGCCCGAAGCGCGACCGGATGACCCAGGTCAGGACGCCGAACGTCACGACGAGCATCGCCAGGATCACGTAGTAGTACGGCAGGTTCTCCGGGGAGTCGAGCAGCGATGGCACCGCCAGGCCGAGCGAGCCTCGGGTGAGCTCGGGCACGTTCCGGACGATGCCCATCAGCGCCAGGCCGACGAACCAGGCCATGACGGCGGCGTAGAT
>DASWGY010000209.1:0-5166 GCA_036393495.1 Candidatus Limnocylindrales bacterium | reverse complement strand
GGTCGGGGACGGCGCCGCGGTTCGCGAGGGCCATCAGGCGCGGGTCCCGCGCGGCGTCCCGGCCGGCAGCCCGGAGGTCGAGGCGGGCGAGGCGCTGCGCCGTGGCGGCGGCCTCTGACGCCGATGCGGCGCCCTGCGGCGCAATCACGGGACGATCTTCTCGATCGGGAGGACGAGGATCCCCGAGGCGCCGGCGGCCTTGAGGCGCGGCAGGAGCTGCCAGACATCGTCCGACCCGACGACCGAGTGGATCGCGATCATGCCCTCGTGGGCGAGCGGGATCACGGACGGCGATTCGAGGCCGGGCAGGAGCGCCTCGAGCTCGGGGAGGCGGGTCGCCGGGGCATTCATCATCACGTACTTCCGCTCGCGGGCCGCGATGACCGCCCCAATCATCGTGTCGAGGGCATCGATCTCGGCGGCTCGTCCGTTCGTCGTCTCCGCGTTGGCCACGAGGACCGCCTCCGAGGCCAGGACGTCCTCGATCGCCCGGAGGCCGTTCATGGCCAGGGTCGAGCCGGTCGAGACCAGGTCGACGATGGCCTCGGCGAGGCCCAGCCGGGGCGCGACCTCGACCGCGCCCGAGAGGGCGATGACCTCGACCGGGATCTCGCGGCTGCTGAAGAACGACCGCGTGGCGTTGGGGTGGGCGGTGGCCACGCGGAGGCCGGCGAGATCGTCGACGGCCTGGATCGGCGCGTCGCCGGGCACGGCCACGGCGAGCCGGCAGCGCCCGTAGCCGAGCGCCCGGGTGACCGGCAGGGCGCTGCCCGTCTCGGTCAGGAGATCGAGGCCGGTGATCCCAAGATCGGCGACGCCATCGCCGACGAATTCGACGACGTCGGACGTCCGGACGAAGAGGATGTCGAGGTCGAAGTTCTGGACGCGGGCGACGAGGCTCCGGTCGTGCTCCTCGAAGACGAGGCCCGTGTCGTGGAGCAGGGCGAGGGTCGGCTCGACGAGGCGGCCCTTGTTGGGGACGGCCAGTCGCAGGCGGTCGCGGGTCACCGCTCCACGCTCCCGGTCGGGTAGGGGAGGGTGCCCCGTTCGCGGAGGCGATCGAGGACGAGGCGATAGCCGCCTTCGCCGTGGTTGAGCCACGAAGCGATCCGGGTGATCGTCGCGGTGCTGGCACCGGTCCGCTGGCTGATCTCGGCGTAGTGGAAGCCCTGGTCGAGAAGCCGGGCCACGTTCCAGCGTAGGGTCAGGTCACGGAGCTCGTTGAGGGTCAGGAGGTCGCGGAGGAACCGCTCTGCCTCGGCTCGATCCTCCAGGCTGAGGAGGGCGTCGATGAGCGCCTCCGCCTCGTCGTTCTTCCAGTCGTCCGCCACGGTCCCGGCCCTCGTCATCGGCTGCGTCTCAGTGTGGTAGCGTTGTAGCGTAGTAAAACGCTACCACGGTGCTACGGGACTTGGCAAGCTTCGACCTCCTCGCCGCGATCGACCTTCGAGGTGGGCGCGTCGTCCGCCTTCGCGAGGGCGACTTCGAACGCGAGACCGCGTACTCGGACGATCCGGCTGCCGTCGCCCTGAGCCTGGTGGAGCGAGGCGTGCGCTGGCTTCACGTCGTGGACCTGGACGGCGCGAGGGCAGGGGAGCCGATTCACGGTCCCGCGATCGCCTCGATCATCAAGGCGGTGGGGGACTCGGCCGCGGTCGAGGTCGCCGGCGGCCTGCGGACCGCCGCATCGATCGCCCGGACGCTGGACGCCGGCGCCGCCCGCGCCGTGCTCGGTTCGGCGGCTATCGCAGACCCCGCCTTCGCCGCGGCCGCGGTGGGCCGGCACGGCCCGGAGCGTATCGCGGTGGCCATCGATGTCCGTGACGGCCTCGCCGTGGGACAGGCCTGGCGCTTCGGCGCGCCCGGGACGCCGATCGACCAGGCCGTCGACGACATTGCCGCGGGCGACGTCGAGTGGCTCGAGGTCACCGCGATCCGGCGCGACGGTTCGCTGGACGGCCCGGACCTGGAGCTCCTGCGGGCCGTGCTCGCGCGGGTCCCGCACGGCCGCGTCGTCGCCGCCGGTGGGATCGCGACGGTCGAGGACATGCTGGCCGCGTGGGCCCTGGGTTGCTCCGGCGCGATCGTCGGGCGCGGGATCTACGAAGGCACCTTCGCCCTCGAGCAGGCGGTCCGGGCCAGCCGCAAAGGCACTTGACGGCGGCGGACCCGCCGTCCCACGATCGCCGTGCGGCCCCTGGGGCCGGCCATCCGGGCGCCATGCTGCAGGGACGAATCCTCGAGCGCGACCCAGGGAGGGCGACACGGGCACGAACGAACGCGGCTTGCTGCGGCGGCTGCTGCAGCGCGTCGCAGACCTGCTTCCCGACGGTGGGATCGGGCGGGACGGCCACCCGCCGGACATCGACGGCCGCCGCGACACGGACGCGGACTATCGCCGCGCGGTGCTCCGCACGAAGTCGCAGATGAGCTCAGGCGGTCAGGCCACGACGAGTTACGAACCGGTCGAGCGGCCGAACCTGCCCGACTGATCGGGCCCGCTGCGATGGCAACGGCCGCCCTCGACGCCGACAGCGAGCAGGCGCCTCGCTCAGTGCCCGGCCGGCGCGTCGTCCTTGCGGTGCGACTCGATGACCTTCTCGGCGAGGTGGGCCGGCACCTCCTCGTAGTGATCGAGCGTGGCGCTGAACGTGCCCCGCCCGCCGGTGATCGAGCGCAGCTCGGTCGCGTACGAGAAGAGCTCCGCCTGGGGTACCGAGGCGTTGATGACCTGCAGCCCGTGGTCGGTATCCATGCCGAGGACCCGGCCGCGACGTCCGTTGAGGTCGCGGTTGACCTCGCCCATGAACTCCTCGGGGATCCGGACCGAGATCGTCATGATCGGCTCCAGGAGGACCGGCTTGGCCTGGTGGACGCCGTCCTTGAGGGCCATCGAGGCCGCGATCTTGAACGACAGCTCGTTCGAGTCGACGGTGTGGAACGAGCCGTCGTAGAGGGTCGCCTTGAAGTCGGACAGGGGATAGCCGGCCACGACGCCCTCGGCCGCGGTCTCGCGAATTCCCTTCTCGATGCCGGGAAAGAACTGCCGCGGGACTGACCCACCGACGACCTTCTCGGCGAACTCGACCCCGCCGCCGGGGTTGGGCTCGATCTCGATCCAGACGTCGCCGAACATGCCGTGGCCGCCGGTCTGCTTCTTGTATCGGCCGTGAGCCTGCGTCTTGCCCCGGATCGTCTCCTTGTAGGGCACGCGCGGGGTCCGGGTCACGATGGCGGAGCCGAACTTCCGCTTGAGCCGCTCGACGATCACCGCCGTGTGGGCCTCGCCCATCGTGATCATGATCTGCTCGCCGGTCTCGCTTCGCTCGACCCGGGCCGCCGGCTCCTCCTCGAGCATTCGCTGGATGGCGGTGCCCATCTTGTCGAGGTCGGCCTTCGTCTGGGGCTCGATGGCGAGCATGAGCGTCGGCGTCGGGAAGGCGAGGGAAGGCAGGACGAATGGCTTGTCCTTCGTCGCGAGGGTGTCGCCGGTGGCGGTCACATTGAGCTTGGCGACCGCGCCGATCTCGCCGGCCTTGAGCTCGCCGATGGCCTCCTGCTCCTTGCCGTGGAGGAGGAGCAGCTGGCCGACCCGCTCGTCCTCGTTCTTCGACGTGTTCCAGACGTGGGCCTGGGAGTGGAGGGTCCCACTCAGGACGCGGAGGTAGGTCAGCCGGCCGACGAACGGGTCGGCCGAGGTCTTGAAGACGCGGACGAGGAGCGGGCCGTCGGGGTCGGGCGGCACGGCGACGTCCGCGCCGGACCGGTCCTTCGCCTCGACCGGAGCCTCGTCAGCCGGGGAGGGGAGGTATCGGACGATCGCGTCGAGGAGGGCGCGGAGGCCGATGCCGGTCGCCGCCGAGCCGAGGAGGACCGGGGCCAGGATCGATTCCTTGACCCCCTTGCGAAGGCAGGCCTCGAGCTCGGCGTCGGAGATCTCCTCGCCCTCGAGGTACTTCGTCAGGACGTCGTCGTCGGCCTCGGCGGCGGCCTCGAGGAGCTGGTCGCGGCGCCGGGCGACCTCGGCCTCGAGCTCGGCCGGGATCGGGATCTCGGTCTCCTTCGCGCCCTCGCCCTGCCAGGCCTTGCGATGCACGAGGTCGACGTACCCGGTCAGCTTCTCGCCCGCCCCGATCGCGATCTGGAGGGGGGCGATCTTCGTCCCGAAGGCTGCCCGGATGGCGTCGAGGGCGGCCGTCGGCTCGGCGTTCTCGCGGTCGCACATGTTGATGAAGAAGCAGGCGGCCGTGTTGGTGGCCCGGCCCAGGGCGACCCCCTGCTCGAGGCCGGCCTCGACCCCGCCCCGGGCGTCGATGACGTAGAGGGCGCCATCGGCGGCGTGGAAGCCCGACACGACCTCGGCTGCGAAGTCGAGGTAGCCGGGCGTGTCGACGAGGGTGATCCGGGTGCCGTCGCTCTCGAAGGTCGCGACCGCGAGGCTCAGCGATTCACGTCGCTTCTGCTCCTCGGGCTCGAAGTCCAGGTGGGACGTGCCGTCGTCAACGCGCCCCAGGCGCGAGACCGCCCCTGCGCGATGGAGGAGCTGCTCACCGAGCGTCGTCTTGCCGGAGCCGGCATGCCCGGCCAGGACGACGCTCCGAAGGTGGGGGAGGTCGACGTTCTTCATCGTCATCGGACGGACGGTCCTCTCTGCTGGGCGATCGTTGTTGGGATCGGCGAGGCGACTGGAAACGCCGGTCGCGGAGGGTGCCCGGAGGCGGTCCGGCCATCATAGTCCGGTATACTCCGGCCCGATGTCGGGACATTCCAAATGGTCGACGATCAAGCGCCAGAAGGGTGCCAACGACGCGAAGCGCGGGGCACTCTTCACCAAGGTCGCCCGCGAGATCATGGTCTCGGCACGATCGGGTGGCGGTGACCCCGACGCGAACTACCGGCTCCGCCTGGCGATCGACAAGGCCCGCGCGGTCAACATGCCGATGGACAACATCAAGCGGGCGGTCGAGCGCGCCACCGGCGCGGCGGAAGGCGATCAGTTCGAGGAGATCATCTACGAGGGCTACGGCCCCGGCGGCGTGGCGATCCTCGTCGAGGCGATGACCGACAACCGCAACCGGACGGCCAGCGACGTCCGCTCGATGTTCACCAAGGCCGGTGGCCAGCTGGCGGGCAGCGGCGCCGTGGCCTGGCAGTTCGAACCGCGCG
>DASWGY010000208.1:0-11009 GCA_036393495.1 Candidatus Limnocylindrales bacterium | reverse complement strand
CCCGAGGCCATCGGGCTCCTGGCGCTGATGCTCCTCCACGACGCCCGGCGCGAGGCGCGCG
Organism: Candidatus Limnocylindrales bacterium; assembly: GCA_036393495.1. GTDB lineage: Bacteria > Chloroflexota > Limnocylindria > Limnocylindrales > CSP1-4 > UBA5189. The sequence continues at coordinate 10,948 of DASWGY010000208.1, read as the reverse complement.
TGGGGACCGGCGGCGAGCTCGTCCTGCTCGACGATCAGGATCGCTCGCGCTGGGACCGGGGCCGGATCCGGGAAGGTGCCACTCTGATCGAGCGGGCCCTTCGGATGCGAGCTCCGGGCCCGTACCAGCTCCAGGCGGCGATCGCGGCGCTCCACGACGAGGCAGCCACGCCGGATTCCACCGACTGGCGGCAGATCGCCCTGCTGTACGCCGAGCTGGAGCGCCGCACGCCGTCGCCGGTCGTGGCGCTCAACGGGGCGGTGGCGGTGGCCATGGCCGAGGGCATCGAGGTGGGGCTCGCCCGGATCGATGCGATCGCTGCCGGCGGTGCCCTCGAGATGTACCCGTACCTCCATGCCGCGCGCGCGGATCTTCTGCGGCGGCTTGGCAGGTTCGAGGACGCGCGCGCGGCCTACGAGCGGGCCCTCGGCCTGACCGCGAATGCCGCCGAGCGGCGCTTCCTGCGCCGCAGGCTGGCCGAGGTCGGGGGCCCAGAATCCGGGGGTCCGGCGTCCCGGGGCGCGGCGTCCGGTAGCGCAGCGTCCGGAGAAGCCGGCCAGGGATGACGCGACAGCCGGGCGGGTGCCCGCCCGGCTGTCGGATTGAGCGTTCGGCGGTGGAGGTCCGCCTGCGCGCTGGTTCGGGCGGCGGCCGGTGGCCGCCGCCCGGTTGACGGTCCTGCTCAGCTCGCGCTGTCGGTCGTGCTGTCCGTCGAGTCCTCGGTCGAGTCGTCCGACCAGGGGCCGCGCCCGTGGTGGCCGGGCCCGCCGGGGCCCCGGAACTCGCCGGGGTCGGCTGCCCGGACCTCGATCGCGGTCAGCGAGCCGTCGCTGTTCTCGGTCCCCTCCGCGACGAGGACCATGCCGACCTCGACGTCGGCGAGCGTCGCGTCGTCACCCGAGACGGTGTACGTCGTGCTCGCGGTGACCTTGATGGTGGCCTCGGTCCCGTCGCGCTGTTCGACGGTGATCGTGGAGCCGGAGATGGCCGTCACGGTGCCGCCGGCATGCGGCGGGATGACCGCGATCGCGTCGATCGTGAAGGTTCCGTCATCCTCGAGCGTCTGCTCGAACCGGATCTGATCGCCGACCGCGAGGTCGGACAGGGCGATCTCGTCGCCGCTCTCCGAGTACGTCGTGTCGCCGTCGACGGTGATCGTCCGTGTCCAGCCGTCCGCCGTCTCGAGGGCGATGTTCGAGCCCGAGATCGCCGCGATCTCGATGCCTCCGGGTCCGAAGCCATGGCGCCCGCCGAAGCCGGGCCCGCCGAAACCGAGGCCGCCGTTGGCGAAGACCAGGGCGTCGCTCGACGTGGTCGTGCCGTCGTCGGCGGCAAGCGTGCCGACCGGGGTCGCTGTGGACCCGAAGATCAGGATGGCGACCGCCACGAGGGCCGCGGCGACGGCCCCGAGGAGCCCGATCCGGGCGATGGGCGCGGGCCCGGTCCGCTCGACCGGGACGTTGAGTGTGTCGTCCATGAGATGTCTCCGTCGCTGCTCGGCCGCCGATGCACTGGTCCGGCGGTCCGTTGGAGACGACCTTGGACGGCGTCGATGACAGGATCCTGAGAGCGGCCCCACGCTGGCTGGGCGTCGCTACGATGGCCAGGATACGGACCTGCTTCGGGGAGCCATGGAACCGCGCGAGACGATGACGGGACTTCTGGACCGCGCCGATTCGATCCTCATCGTCGTCGACGTCCAGCCGGGCTTCATGGCGGGCCGGGACGGGTCCGGCCGCCGCGGGGCCGCGGACGACCTTGCCGCAGGTGCCGTGGCTCGGGCGGCGTGGCTGACCGGCGTGGCCGCCGCGCTCCGTATCCCGATCCTCATCACCGAGGAGGATCCAGGTCGCAACGGGCCCACCGATGCGGCGCTCCTGGCAAGGGCGCCGGCCGGCACGCCGACCTTCGAGAAACACGTCTTCGGGCTGGCCGGCCAGCCGGACATCGTGGCCGCGGTCGAGGCGATGGGCCGCCGGACGGCAGTCCTCGTCGGGATAGAGACGGACGTCTGCGTCGCCCAGTCGGGGCTCGGTCTGCTGGCCGGCGGCTTCCGCGTCGCGGTCGTGACCGACGCGACGTTCTCGCCCGGCGAGATGCAGGCCCTTGGCCTCCGAAGGATGCGCGAGGCCGGCGTCCTCGAGATCCACGCCAAGGGCGTCTACTACGAATGGGTCCGGACGCTGGCCGAGGCCCGCCGGTTCGAGGCGGCCAACCCCGACCTCGCTGAGCCACCGGGCTTCAGCCTGTAGGCGACGGATGCCGGCCGCGCCGGGGTTCGACCGCCTCGTCCCGGTCGCGGTTCCGCGGCCGGTCGGCTACCGTTCGGGTTCATGACCACCGATGCCGACCGCGCCGTTGCCCACCGCGCGGTTGCCAACCGAGCGGATGACGACCATGCGATCCTCGAGGCTGCCCTCGACGGCCGCGGCCCGTACGAGCTGTTCGCCTGCGATCCGGCTCTTGCCGACACGGCCGCCTTCTGCGCGGCCTACGGCTTCGCCCTCGAGGACAGTGCCAACACGATCGTCGTCGTCGGCAAGTCGAACCCGCCCGTCTACGCGGCGTGTGTCGTCCTCGCAACCCACCGCCTCGACGTCAACCACGCAGTCCGGGACCGGCTCGGGACGCGCAAGGCGTCGTTCGCCTCGCCCGACGAGACCCGCGAGCTCACCGGGCACGAGATCGGCGGCGTGACCGCCTTCGGCCTGCCGGCCGGGATGCCGCTCCTCATCGATGCCGCGGTCATGGCCCGGCCCCGCATCGTCCTCGGCGGTGGCAGCCGGAGCTGGAAGGTCATCGCCCCCGCCTCGATCCTCCTCACCGTGGCGGGCTCGGAGGTGGTCAACGGCCTGGCCAACCCCGCGCCGCTCCGGGAGGCACCCTCATGACCGGGCGGATCGTCGTGACCGGCGGCAGCGGCAAGGCGGGCCGATGGGTCGCCCGCGACCTCCGCGAGCGGGGTCACGAGGTCCTGAACGTCGACCTCGTCCACGATGGCAGCGCCCATGGCCTGTGCCACGCTCGGTTCGAGGGCTGGCAGGACGACCCATGGGTCCGGAAGTGGAACCTGTGGGCTACGTCAACGCGCGCGACGTCGCCCAGGCCGTTCGCCGGGCGCTCGAGGCCGACGTCACGGGCTCGCACGTCGCGATCGTAGCGGCGGCGGACACCTGCATGCGCCGCGACAGCGCCGACCTCCTGGCCGAGGTCTTCCCGGGCGTCCCGCTCCAGCGCCCCGTCGTCGGCCGCGAGACCCTCCTGGCCATCGACCGGGCGCGGTCCCTGCTGGGCTACGCCCCGGAGCACAGCTGGCTCGACGAGCGCGCGCCGCCGGGCTGGCCAGCCGCCGGAGGGCCCGCCCGGGGCGGGGCAGCTCGTCAGCCTGGCCGCGGCGCCTCCGCGTCCACCTGGGGTCGGTGACTGAGGCCCGCCGCCCCGGCGCTGGCCACGATCACCATCGCGATCGCGACCACCTCTAACGCATCGAGGTCCTGGCCCAGCGCCACGAAGCCGGCGAGTGCGGCGACCGCCGGGTCGAGCGACATCAGCACGCCGAACACGGACTCCGGGAGTCGACGCAGGGCCTCGAGCTCGAGCGAGTACGGCAGCACCGAGGAGGCGAGCGCGATGACGAGGGCCGAGACCAGCAGGTCGGGCTGGGCAAGGGCGGCCTCGGCCTGGATCACGCCCGCCGGAAGCACGATCAGCGCACCGACGGCCATGGCGAGTGCGAGCCCCGAGCCGCCCGGGAACGCTGCGCCGGTGCGCTTGCTCAGGTAGATGTAGGCCATCCAGCACGCGGCGGTGGCGAGCGCGAAGCCGACACCGACCGGGTCCAGCGATCCGCCGCCGGGCCCGACGAGCAGCACGATGCCGGCCGCCGCAAGCACGACCCACACCGCGTCGAGCGGTCGCCGCGAGCCGATCACGGCGACGAGCAGCGGGCCGGCGAACTCGATCGTCACGGCGACGGCGAGCGGGATCCGGTCGATGGCCTCGTAGAACGTCCAGTTCATCAACCCGAGTGCGATGCCGAACGCTCCGACCAGCCGTAGGTCGCCGGTCGGCCGGGGGCGCCAGATCGCCACCAGCACGATCGCCGCGAGCGCCAGCCGCAGGAACGCGGCGCCAGCGGGACCCAGCTCGTCGAACAGCGACACGGCGAGGACCGCCCCGATCTGCACCGACCCCGCCGCGGCGAGCACCAGGCCCACGGCGGCTGCTCGCTCGCGACCAACGGGCGGGCGCGGCCCGCCGACGCCCCGGGTCATCACGCGGAACGTGCGTCGGCGTGGAGGGCCCGGCTGCCCACCGCGGCCCGGCTGCCCGGCGCGGCCCGGCCCAGGACGGCGTCGCGGTCGGCGCTCTCAGCGAGCCTGCGGTTGCCGAGAGCGTGGCAATCGCGCGGGCGGACCGTCATGTGCGTCATGCTGCCGATTGTCGCCGGGAACGTGCCGGGTCGCGGCGGGAATCGCCGAGCCGGCCGGTGAGCTCGATCGCTAGCGGCGAACCACGCGCGCCCCACCGTCGGCGTCCACCGCCACCACCGCATCACCAGCGACGGTGAGCTCGGCCCCGCCGGACGCGCTGCCCGACACCAGCTCCCCGGCCCGGATCGTCGCGGTGGCCCCGGCGTCGAGGTCGACGCTCACCGAGACTGCTGACAAGTCGGCGAGATTCACGGTCGAGCCGCCATCGGCCGTGAGCGTGACGATGCCCGCCCGACCGCTGACCGCCACGGTCGCGCCGCCCCGGGCGGCGACCTCGAAGGCCTCGACATCAAGTCCCCTCACCTCGGCCCCGGCCCCGCCACTGATCGTGAGCCGGTCCAGGCTCGGACCGGCAATGGTGACCGTCACGGCCTCGGTCGATACGAAATCACGTTCCGCGTCGATCGTGAGTGTCCGGCCCGAGACCGTCGTCGCAACGGTATCGAGGATGTTGGCCTGAGCGCTGACCTCGAGGCGTTCGACGGGTCCGATCGTCATGACGACTTGGATCCCGGCCCCGACCTCCAGCTCGCTGAAGGGGCGGATCTCGCGGGTCTCAGTCGTGACCGGCCCCTCGCCGGTGGCGCAGCCGGCGAGGATTGCGGACAGGACCACCATGGTCCCGACAGCGGCCGCGCCGGCCCGGATGCGGCGGCTGGCACCTCCCAGGATCGTTGTCATGGCTAGATGTCCTCCCGGTCGAAGACGAAGAGGCCGGCGAGGCCGACCACGGCGATGGAGATCGCCCAGCCGACGACAGTTGGGCCATTTGGCGCAGATCCCGTCGCGATCAGCCCGGCCATCACACCGATCGAGGTCGGCCAGACCTCCGTGATCACGGGCAGGAAGCCCCCGATGAAGTACGGGGTCGCGAACACCGCGAATGCAATCGCCGCGATCCCAGCCTGGCTGCCGATGCGAGTGGCAAGGGCGAGGTTGAGGGCGACGAAGAACGCCGGGATCCCCGTGAGCACGAGGCCGTACTTCGCGACGGCGACGACATCCGGGACGGATCCGTACGCCAGGGTGGCAACACCCATGCTCACGGCGAGCGGCAGGACCACGCTGAAGATCGAGAGCACCGCCACCCCCGCGGCCCACTTTGCGAGCAGGACCGAGCTTCGGGAGACGGGCTTGGAGAGGGTCCAGGCCAGGGTGCCGGTTGCCCGCTCCTGGGTCAGCGCTCCGATGGTCGCGAGGATCGCAGCGACTGTGACCCACTGCTCGAGCTGCCCACCGAGGACGTTCGCGGTCGGGTTGAGCATGCCGGGCGACGGCACGCCGCCGGCCAGCTCATCGATTCTGGTTGCGAGCGTTCCCACGGTCGCGAGGGCGCCGACCGCCCCGAACGTGATCAGGGCGGCGCGACTCTGCCACCAGGAAGTGAGCTCCTTGCGGAAGAACGGCTGGAAACCCAGAAACCGGGTCGCGGTCATGCTGCACGCTCCTTGTCGACGATGCGCAGGAAGACGTCCTCGAGGTCGAGCGTCGCCTGGCGATTGGTGGTAACGGTCAGCCCGGTCTCGCCGGCGAGCCTGGTGACGGCCCGCTGTACGGCGGCGATCTGGCCGTCGAAGATCGTGAGGTCGTAGGACCATTCACCGTCCCGGCGCTCGGGCTGGGACACGTCGCCGACGCCGGGCAGGGCGGCAAGGGCCGCGGCCGTGGATCCGTCGGCGTCCAGGAGGGACACGCGAAGCGTGCCCCGGGTCGATGCCCTCACCAGCTCGCTGGTCGCCGCGCTGGTGACGAGCCGCCCGTGGTCGACGATCGCAATGTGATCGCTGACTCGCTGGACGTCGTCGAGGATGTGCGTCGAGTAGAAGATCGTCTTGTCGCCGCGGAGGCGCTGCATGATCTCGAGGACGTCGTGTCGCCCGAGGGGGTCGAGTGCCGCCGCCGGCTCGTCGAGCAGCAACACGGACGGATCGCCGGCGAGGGCCTGGGCGATACCGAGCCGCTGCCGCATCCCGCCGGAATACGTCCGTGTGGGTCGGTCAGCCGCATCGGTGAGGCCGACGAGCTCGAGCCACGAATCGATCTGTGCGGCCTTTGGCGCCTCGAAGAAGCTCGCCACGTACCGGAGCGTCTCCCGGCCGGACATCCAGCCGTAGAAGCGCGGCTCCTGGGCGAGGTAGCCGACCTGGGCCCGGTGGGCGCCCTGGGCGCTGACCGCGATCCCGTTGACCGAGGCCGTGCCCGAGGTGGCGCGGGCCAGCCCGGCAAGGATCTTGAGGGTGGTCGTCTTCCCGGCGCCGTTCGGCCCCAGGAAGCCGACGATCGACCCCACCGGCACCTCGAGCGAGAGATCACTGATGGCGCTCGTGCCACGATAGCGTTTGGTGAGACGGTCGATCACGATCGCTGCCGTCATGTGCAGTCCTCCCACAGCGGGCGCGATGCCTGGCTGGCGGCGCGGATCCCGTGGGAGGACTGTCGCGTCCCGGGGCCGCCTGGGCATCGGAGCGGTCCCGAGGCCCGCCCTTGGGGTTTGCCCTAGGACGATCGGCTGAGGAGGGCCTCGAGCGCGGCTGCGGACAGGTCGTCCTTCTGGATGAACCCGATCCCGCCGCTGGTCGACAGGCGCGGCCCGAATGTCGAGGCCTCGCGGCTGGAGATCAGGATCACGTGCGGGGGCTCGATCTCCTCGGCCAGCCGGCTCGCCACCGCGAAACCATCGACACCGGGCAGCCCGATGTCGAGCAGCACGACGTCCGGCCGCAGCGCGCGGACGGCGTCGATCGCGGTAGGCCCGTCACCGGCCTCGCCGATGACCTCGAGGCCCTCGGCCTCGAGCAGGGCCCGCGCCTGCCGCCGGAAGGCGGCATGGTCGTCGACGATCAGGAACGTGGTCATGAGCGAATGCTCGCACGTTGACCCCCCCGCGTCCTACAGGGTTATCCCGAGAATCCAGCCGCCTTCGTGGTAGCGCCGACGAGACCGGTCCGCCAGTGACCACGGCGCCAGAGACCAGATGGCAGTCCGGTTTCGACGCTACGGCGGGTCCCGCGTGTGGCAGATTCCATCGATGCGTGGCCGGAAGCTTCGTCTCGCGATCGGCGTCGTCGGAACGATCGGTGCCGTGGTCGCCGAGACGATCGCGCTCGGATCCGGTGGGCGGGCGAGCGACGTGCTCCTCAACCTTGCGATCGGCCTCACCTACCTGTACGGCGGCCTTGCGATCTGGGAGCACGCGCCTGAGAACCGCACCGGAATGATCATGACGACCGTTGGCCTGTGCTGGTTCATCCAGGCCGTGGGTGATGGGTCGGTCCCATATCTCAGTGACCTGGCTCGCGCCCTCTACGACTTGTACACGGTCTTCCTCCTGACGCTCGTCCTCGCGTATCCCGGGGGGAGGCTTGAAACGAGCGTGGATCGGATCGGCATCGCGATCATGCTGGTTGGCACCACGTTCCTCAATTCGGTCAGTCTGCTGCCCGCGCCCTTGCTGATCAACGAAGGCAACAACGCGCTGTACGGTGGCCTGGCAATCGGCGTCCTCGCGAGCACCCTCGTCATCCGGCGCTGGCTGATCGCACCGCCGGTCATGCGTCGCGATCTGGCACCGGTGCTGGTGGCCGGTGGCGTGTTCATCGCGACCCTCATGATCAACATCGTCCGGCGAATCGCGGTCGTCCCGGACGCGATCGCGGAACTCATGGTCGCGACCCTGGGCCTGGCACCGGCAGCTATCCCGGTTGCCCTGCTGATCGGCTTCTACGGGCAGAGCGAGCGCCGGCTGAAGGCGCTCATCGACGCCATCCCGGACCCGCTGTTCCGGATTGGACGGGACGGACGCGTCGTCGACGCCGGGTCGACCGCGACGGCAGGACTCGGCGGGAGCTCGACCGGAGGCGTCAGCGCTCGATTGTCGGGGATCCTGCTCGGAACGACGGGCGACGGGATCCTCGCAGCCGCGACGCGAGCGGTCGAGGAAGGCAAGCTTCAGTTCCTCGACGTCGAGGTCGGCGATCCCGGGGACCGCCGGGAGCTCGAGGTCCGGCTGGCGCCCAGCGGGCCCGACGAGGTCACCGCCATCGTCCGTGACTTCACGGACCAGCGCAGGGCCGAGGCCGACGTCCGGGCCTCCCGCGCGCGCATCGTGACGGCCGGCGATGCCGAGCGCCGTCGGCTCGAGCGCAACCTGCACGATGGCGCGCAGCAGCGTCTCGTCGCCGTTTCGTTGGCCCTGCGTCGTGCGCGCGGTCGACTCGAGACGTCGACAGTCGAGGAGACGCAGGCGAGTCTCGATGAGGTGGCCCAGCTGTCCAGGGAGGCACTTACCGAGCTCCGCGAGCTGGCCCGGGGCATCCACCCGGCGGTCCTGACCGAGTCCGGCCTTGCCGGGGCCTTCGCCTCGCTGGCGCGGGACGCGCCGGTGGCCGTGAAGCTCGAGGACATCACGGGGCATCGCTTTCCGACGGAGGTCGAAGGGGCGGCGTACTTCTTCGTTTCGGAGGCCCTGGCCAACGTGGCCAAGCATGCCGGTGGTGCCGGTGCGACGGTTCGGACGGGCGTTGTGGGTCATGACCTGACGGTCGAAGTCGCCGATGACGGACCCGGCGGCGCGGCGCCGAGGGCCGGGTCGGGGCTCCAGGGTCTCGATGATCGCCTGGCCGCCATCGGCGGGACGCTCGAGGTCGACAGTCGGCCCGGTCAGGGCACCCGGCTTCGCGCCCGCATCCCGATCGGCGCCTGACTCGATGCCCGGGGGCGTAACCCGACTCCGCTGGCTCCGGGCGCGACCCACAGCCCGCCTGCGGCTGCTCGTGGGGGTCGCGATCGCCGTGCTGGCGATCGCCGCGCTCTTGATCCCGTCGAACATCTCGGCATTCCCGATCGTGACCCGCCTGGCGGCCATCGGCGTCGGCCTTGCGATCGCCGTGAGCGGGATGGCGATCTGGGAGCGCCGGCCCGGGAACACCATCGGCCCGCTGCTCCTCCTCGCCGGCGCGCTCTGGATGATCGGGCGGATGCAGGGCGCGGACGGAGTGGCGGTCGCACTTGCGGCGAACCTGTCGAACTCAGTTGCCCAGGTCCTGCTGCTGGCCGTGCTGGTGGCATTCCCGAACGGGGTGATCCCGTCCCGGGTCGCCTGGGCCATCGTGGCGTTCGGGCTGGTCGCCGTCGTCGGTGGCAACCTGACCCAGATCATCGCGATCGAGACGCTGGCCACGCCAGGACGGGAAGGCCCGAATCCGCTCCACGTCCCGATGGACCCGGTGGTGCGTCGAGGGCTCGTCGGCGGGTTCCAGATCGCCACCGTCCTCGGCGGGCTGTTCGGGATCACCTGGCTGGTGATTCGCTGGATCCGTGGCTCGGGACCGGCCCGCCGCGCGTTCCTGCCGATCTTCCTGTCCGGGGTGGCAATCTCGGCGATCGTCCTCGGTTCGGAGCTGCTCATCCGGGCCGGCGGCCGAAGCGCCCCAGGCTATTACCCGCTCGTGACGGTCCAGATCCTGAGCTTCGTCCTCCTCCCGCTCGCGATCATGACCCGGGTCCTGCGGGATCGGATGGCCCGTGGCGCCGTCGCCGACCTGGTGATCGAGCTCGGGACCTCGCCCGCGCCGGAGCGCCTGCAGGAGGCGCTCGCCAGCGCGCTCGGCGACCCGACGCTCGAGGTTGCCTACTGGTCGTCAGCGTTCGGGACGTACCTCGACCGGTCCGGCGACGCCGTGGCGCTGCCCGCCGACAGCACCAGCCGCAGCGTCACGCTTCTCGAGCGTGATCACGAGCCGCTGGCAGCGATCCTCCACGATCCGGCCCTGGCCGAGGATGCCGGCCTGGTGGCGGCCGTCGGGTCCGCCGTCCGTCTCGCGGTCGAGAACGAACGGCTGACGGATGCGGTGCAATCGCAGCTGGCCGAGGTCCGCGCGTCGCGAACCAGGATCGTCGAGGCGGCCGACGCCGAGCGCAAGCGGGTGGAGCGAAATCTTCATGACGGCGCCCAGCAGCGCCTCGTGGCCCTGTCGCTGGCGCTGCGGCGGGCGCGGGCCCAGCTGCCCGCCGGCGTGGGTACCGAGGCGACCGCGACCCTCGATGACGCGGCCGAGCAGTTGAAGCTGGCGCTGTCCGAGCTGCGCGACCTCGCCCGTGGCATCCACCCGTCGATCTTGACCGAGGCCGGGCTGGGGCCAGCGCTTCGGGCGCTCGCCCGCGAATCGCCCATTCCCGTGCGCCTCGATCTCGACCTGCCCGATCGGCTGCCCGAAGGGATCGAGGCTGCGGCCTACTACGTCGTTGCCGAAGGCCTGACCAACGTCTCGAAATACGCCGACGCAAGCCGCGTGGACATCCTCGCGGCGACCGTCGGGAGCGACCTGCGGATCGAGATCCGCGATGACGGCCAGGGCGGCGCCGATCCGGCGGCAGGGTCCGGCCTGCGAGGCCTGGCTGATCGCGTCGCCGCCCTCGGGGGGCGGTTCGATGTCCTCAGCCCGACCGGCGGGGGG
>DASWGY010000207.1:0-12417 GCA_036393495.1 Candidatus Limnocylindrales bacterium | reverse complement strand
GTGGCGCTGGGCGGGTGATGCTCGCCGCGCTCGCCGTGCCCGGAACGCTCGCCGAGCTCGCCGCGGCGTGACGGCCGGACGAGCCCTCCGCCTGGCGCATCGCGGGGATTGGCGTGCCGGACCTGAGAACTCCCTCGTCGCGATGCGGGCCGCACTCGCCAACCCGGCCTGCGACGGCCTCGAATTCGACGTCCGTGGCTCCCGCGAGGGGATCCCGATCCTGCTCCACGACGGGACCCTCGACCGCGTCCAGGGCCGGCCGGGTCGTCCGGAGGCGCTCTCGATCGACGAGCTCGCCGCCGCCGGGATCCCGACCCTTGCCGAGGTCCTGGCCCTTGCCGGCGACGGCCCGTTCCTGGACGTGGAGCTGAAGGGTCCGCCGGTTCCTGCGGTCATCGACGTCCTCGAGGCAGCCCGGGGCGACGCTCTCGCGGGCGCCGTCGTCTCGTCCTTCGAGCCGGACACGCTCGCGTGGATCGGTGAACGGCGGCCGGCGTGGCCACGCTGGCTCAACGCCGAGGCCCTGGCCAACTCGGCGATCCGGGAGGCCGGCGAGCTGGGCTGCGTCGGGCTATCGGTTAACTGGCGAGCGATCGACGCCCACGCGATTGCCCGAGCCCGGGCGGCCGGGCTGCAGGTGGCCGCGTGGACGGTTCGCCGCCGCGCCACCGCGAGGCGCCTGGAGCGACTCGGCGTCGTGGCCGTGTGTGTCGAGGCGGCCGCCCTCGACGCTTGAGAGCGGTTGCCGCGTCCGCGTCGCGCGGCCGCGCCTGGCAGCGAGGAGCGCCCAGCAGCAGGGAGCGCCTGGCAGCAGCCCTCGCCCCCGCGGGCCGAGCGCAACCCGCGCGCTCGACGGCGGAGCCCGACGTTAGCCGCCCCCGTGATGGTGGGAGCGTCAAATCGGGGCTTGGCAGGCAGAGAACGCGGCCGAGGTCGGGTACGAGCGTCTGGCTCGAGCACGAAACGGCCTCGTTCGGCCCTCTCGATCGCGCCCGAGCGGCCCTTAGAGGCGTTGTTGCCCCGGATTTGATCGTGGCAGCGTCATCGCCGGCCATTGCCGGCCCGGGCCGAGCCCGGGCCGTGGTCAACGACCACCTCCGGGCCGTGCCGGGTCGGGCGTGGCACCAGGCTTGCCGGTTCGAGCGCCTAGCAGCAGCCCTCGCCGCCGCAGCAGCCTGACGCGTCGAGCACCGCGAGCTCGCGGATGAGCGTCGGGGAAGGGAGCGTCGCCGCGAGCCGGGCGTGATCCACGCCCGTCCAGCCGGTTGGCTTCCTCGCCCGGATGATCGCGGCCTGAAGGCCATCGGCGACGATGTGGGTGGGCTCGATCGTGATGTCCTCGAGCCCGGCCGCGGCGAGCCCGGCCCGGTATTCCCCGAAGGACAGGGCGCCTGCCACACAGCCGGCATAGCTGCCGCGCTCCGCCCGCTCGCGCGGGCTGAGGTCGTCATCGGCGACGACATCGCTGACACCCATCCGTCCGCCCTCGCGGAGGACCCGGGCAACCTCGGCCAGGACGGCGCCCTTGTCGGCGGCGAGGTTGATGACACAGTTGCTGATGACGACGTCGACCGACGCGTCATCGAGGGGCAGGGCTTCGATCGCTCCCTTCCGGAACTCGACGTTCGTGGCGCCCGCCTCGGTGGCGTTTCGCCGGGCGAGCTCGAGCATCTCGTCAGTCATGTCGACGCCGATCGCGCGGCCGGTCGGCCCGACCCTGCGAGCGGAGAGGAGGACGTCGATGCCGCCGCCGGAGCCCAGGTCCAGGACGGTCTCGCCCTCGCGCAGCTCGGCAACCGCGATCGGGTTGCCGCAGCCGAGCGAGGCCAGGACGGCGGCGCCCGGCAGCGCCAGGCGATCCTCGGTCGGATACAGCTGGAAGCCCCATGCGAGCGAGCCGTCGGGGCCGCAGCAGTCGCTGATGGCGGCGGCCCGCTCGGCCGCGGCCTCGGAGGTCACGGCGCCGTCGACGGCGAGTGCCGCCTCCGCGTAGCGCGCCCGGACGGTCGCGTGGACGTCGTCCTCGGGGAGGGCTCGGGTCGGTTCGAGCTCGGTGGCCATTCGGTCGTTCTCCTCGGGACGCGCTATCGGGATGGAATCACCACGGCCGACACCGCTCGGTGCCGGCCCGGGTCGTCATGCGCAGGCCGCGCAGAGGTCGATGTTCGACGTTGCGCCCGCCGGGGCGAGGGCGATGCGGCGGTTCGGTGCGACGGCCACCGTCGCGTGCCGGGCCGGCTGCTGCTCGGCGTCGAGGCGGGCTTCACGGATGGCCACGAGGTGCATCCGGTTGCGGTCATCGCGGGGGTCAACTCCTCCGACCGGCCAGGTCGGGTCCAGGCGGATCATCCTGTTCATTCCCTTTCGTGCCGCCGCACAGGCGGTTCGGTATCGATCGTGGTCAATATGCTCCTTAGATCGACGCTTGTCAATATCGAAGTTTGTCGATTACTGTAGTGGCCATGGCCCGCTCCACCGACCCCGACGTCCGCCTCTTTGCCGCCCTGGCCGATCCCATTCGCCTCTCGATCGTCCGCCAGCTGGCGGCCTGCGACGGCATCTGCGCCTGCGACTTCACCGAGTCGTGCGACGTCTCGCAGCCGACCGTCTCGCATCACCTCCGCGTCCTGCGCGAGGCCGGCGTGGTGACGTCGGAGCGCCGCGGATCGTGGATCTGGTACCGGCTGTCACCCGACGCCATCGGGCGCCTCGGAGCGATCGCCCGGGACCTCGTGCCGGGCGACTTCGTCCCGGCGAGCGATCTCGTCCGTGCGCGCCGTCGACCGGCCGCAGACCGTGGCCCGCAGCCCCTCATCCAGGTCGCCCCGACCAATTGACGCGACCCGCAGGCGCCGCGGACGCGCAGGCCCCGCGGACGCGCGGGCCCTGCGCGGTCGGTGGCGCTACCGGGGGAGGAGCTCCGGCGGAACCAGCCAGCGGAGAATGCCCTCGCCGGCGGCGAGCGGCGGCTCGACGTCGATCCTCGCCAGGGCCCCCTTCCTGAGGGCAACCGCCGCGCCGACGAGCTCGGACGCGAGGTCGCTGAAGTCCGGGTCGTGGCCCACGAGGATCGGTCGCACAGGGTCGCCGTGGTCGGCAAGGATGGCCGCGGCGACGTCGAGGTCGAGCGGGCCGGCCAGGCCATCGTGGAGGTGAACCTCGAGTCGGAGCGCCGCGCCGATCCGCTCGGCCGTCTGGGCGGCGCGGGCCTTCGGTGAGGCGATCAGGGCGTCGGGAGCGGCCCGCAGGCCTGCGAGGAGCCCGGCGAGGCGCTCCGCCTGCTTCTCTCCCTTCCGCGACAGCGGCCGGTCCGCGTCCGGCCCGGACCAGGCGAGAGGATCCCCGGCGTCGGCGTGGCGGACGAGCAGCAGCTCAACCACGATGCGCCGATGCCACGGACGCCCGATGGACGACGGTCGCGAACTGCTTCACTCGCTCGCCCATGGCCGTGACGGTCTTCCGGAAGGCGGCCATCCGGGTGGCCTCGTCGCCCTCGACCGCGGCCGGGTCGTCGTAACCCCAGTGGAGCGTCTCGTGGACGCCAGGGAAGACCGGGCAGACCTGGCGGGCGTCGTCGCAGACGGTGATGACGTAGTCGAATGGGTGGTCGAGATACTCGCTGACCGACTTGGAGCGAAGCCCGTCGCGCGGGATCCCGACCTCGTCGAGGACCCGCAGGGTGAGCGGGTTGACGCCCGCCGGGTGGGTGCCGGCACTGAAGACCTCGAAGTGGTCACCGCCGTGGTGGCGGAGGAGGGCCTCGCCGAGCAGGCTCCGGGCCGAGTTGCCGGTGCAGACGAAGAGGACGCGGATTGGCTGGTGGTCCGCGGCGCTACTCATGGGTTGAGATCCTCGACTTCGCCGCTGGCGAGGTAGACGACGTCCTCGGCGATGTTCGTCACCCGGTCGCCGATCCGCTCGAGGTAGTGGGAGGCGAGCATGATCCGCGTCCCACGCTCGACGTTCGCCGGGTCGGCCCGCATGAGGTCCACGACCTCGCCGAAGATCCGGTGGTAGAGGTGGTCGATCTCGTCGTCCCGGGCCGCCACCTGGCGGGCGAGCTCGTCGTCGATCGTGACGAGGGCCCGCAGGATGCCCCGGACGAGCTCGGCCCCGAGCCGGCCCATCTCGGGCAGGTCGATGTACGGCTTGATCGGCGGCTCCACCGACAGCTTGATCACGGCCTTGGCGACCGAGGCGGCGTGATCGCCGATTCGCTCCAGCTCGTAGGCCACGTGATCGAGGGACAGGAGGAAGCGGAGGTCGCGGGCAACCGGCTGCTGGGTGGCGATCGTCCGGGCGATCAGGGTCGTCACCTCTCGCTGGGCCTCGTTGACCCGGCGATCGCCGATGATCACCCGCTCCGCGCCGGCCGCGTCGTGGTCGACGAGGGCATCGATCGCCGCGAGGATCTGGGCCTCGACGAGCGAGCCCATCCGGAGGACGCCGTCCTTGATGTCCTGCTCGTCGCGGTCGAGCGTCGGGCGCGCCGGCTGGGCCGTCGGCGACGGCATGCCAGTGTCGGCGTCGGAGGCGGCGGCGATCGAGACGCCGGTCGGCGCGCCGCTCGCGAGGGGCTTCTGGTCGTCCACCGGCGTCTCCTCGATCACCCGAACCGGCCGGACACGTAGTCCTCGGTCAGGCGGTGCTTCGGGTTGGTGAAGATCTGGATCGTCTCGCCATTCTCGACGACGTATCCGGCCCGATCGTCGCCCATCGTCATGAAGATCGTGGTATCCGACGCTCGCGCGGCCTGCTGCATGTTGTGGGTGACGATCACGATGGTGTAATCCTGCTTGAGCTCCGCCATCAGCTCTTCGATCTGGAGCGTGGACCGAGGGTCGAGGGCCGAGCAGGGTTCGTCCATGAGGATGACCTCGGGCTCCACGGCGATCGTCCTGGCGATGCACAGCCGTTGCTGCTGTCCGCCCGAGAGCGCCATCCCGGACTGCTTCAATTTGTCCTTGACATCGTCCCAGAGCGCGGCCCGCCGGAGCGAATGCTCGACGAGCTCGTCCAGGTTGCCCTTGAAGCCATTGATGCGCGGCCCGAAGGCGACGTTGTCGTAGATGCTCTTCGGGAACGGGTTGGGCTTCTGGAACACCATCCCGACGCGGCGCCGGACGGCGACGGGATCGACGCCGGGGGCGAAGAGGCTCTGGCCATCGAACAGGATCGTGCCCTCGGTCCGGTAGCTCGGCACGAGGTCGTTCATCCGGTTCATCGTCCGGAGGAGCGTCGACTTGCCGCAGCCTGACGGCCCGATGAGGGCCGTGATCCGCTGCTTCGCCACGCTGATGTCGACGTTCCGGACGGCCCGGAACGAGCCGTAGAAGCACGACACGTCCTGGAGCTCGATCACGGATTCCCGGGCGTCGGGCTCGACGCTTCGCTCGCGACCGAGGGCGGTGATACGAATCGCGGGCGCGTCGTTGCCCTCCTGCCCGCCGAGGGGCGGCGCCTCCGCAGGCTCGACGGTCACATTCGTCTCCTCTACCACTGGATATGTCTCGACAGTCGGGCCCGAACGATGATGGCGAGTCCGTTGAGGATGAGCATCAGCGCGAGGATCACGATGATCGCCGCGGCCGAGATGCCCTGGAAGTCCGCCTGCGGCTGCTGGGCCCAGCCGAAGATCTGGATCGGCAGGACCGTGTACTGGCCGGAGATCGGGTTGGGCACGAAGGTGACGAACGTGAACGCGCCGATGATGATCAGCGGCGCCGCCTCACCGATGGCGCGGGCCATGGCCAGAATGATCCCGGTCATGATCCCGGGCGCCGCCGCGGGCAGGATCGAGCGGCGGACCATCTGCCAGCGGCTGGCGCCCAGGGCATAGGCCCCTTCCCGCTGGGCGTCCGGGACGGCCCTCAAGGCTTCGATCGAGGCAATGATCACGACCGGCAGGATGAGCAGCGTCAGGGTGAGCGCGCCCGCGAGCACCGTCGGGCCGAGATTCGCCAGTCGGACGAAGACGGACAGCCCGAGGATGCCGTAGATGATCGAAGGAACGCCGGCGAGGTTGCTGATGTTCGTCTGGAGGAGGCGATTCAGCCGGGAATCGGCGGCGTACTCGGCAAGGTAGATCGCCGCGGCCACGCCGATCGGAAATGCGAGCGCGCCAACGATGACCCCGATCTCCAGCGACCCGATGAAGGATGTCAGCACGCCGGCCCGAGCCGGCCGCGCCGATGGCGGGTGGGTGAGGAAGTCGAGGTCGAGCCAGGGCAGGCCCCGGGTGAGGACGTCGAACAGAAGCAGGGCCAGGGCCAGCATGAGGAAGGCGATCGAGGCCAGGCAGGCGCCGTAGAAGATCGTTCCCGTGAGCTTGCGCCGCATCAGCGCCGGCTCGAACCGGGGCGCGCTGCGGGCGGCCGGCGCGGCGGCGGTCACGAGTAGCCCGTCCTGAAGCGGCGGACGACCCAGCCGCTCAGGAGGTTGAGGGCGAGGGTCATCACGAAGAGCGTCGCCCCGACCGCGAAGAGCGACTTGAACTCGATCGAGCCCTGGGCGGTCTCGCCGATCGAGATCTGGACGATGAAGGCGGTCATCGTCTGGACGCTCTCGGTCGGATCGAAGGTGAACTGAGGTTTCGTGCCGACCGTCAGGACCACGGCCATCGTCTCGCCGATCGCCCGGCTCATGGCCAGGATGACGGACGCCATGATCCCCGACAGGGCCGCCGGGAAGACGACCTTTCGCACGACCTCGAACTTCGTCGCCCCCATCGCAAACGCGCCCTCACGCATGCCGCGAGGCACGGCCCGCATCGCGTCCTCGCTGATCGATGCGATGAGCGGGGTGATGAGAAGCCCGACGACGATCCCCCCATTGAGCGCCGAGAAGACCCCGATGTTGTCCGCGCCGAGGAGCGGCCGGAGGATGTGCGGGGCGATGAAGTTGAGGCCGAAGAAGCCGAGAACGATCGTCGGGACGCCGGCGATCGTCTCCAGGATCGGCTTGACGATCGTCCGGAACCGCGTCCCGGCGTACTCGGCCAGGAGGACAGCCGCCAGAAGCCCGAGCGGAACGGCGATCACGAGCGCGATCGCGGTGACGAGGAGGGTCCCCGAGACGAGTGCCAGGACCCCGAACGACTGGGGTTTGATGAGGGCCGACCAGCGGGTCCCGGTGAAGAAGTCGATGGGGCTGATCTGCAGGAAGAACTCGACCGTCTCGAACGCGAGGACGGCGATGATTCCGAGTGTCGTGAGGACGCCGAGCGCGGCCGCCAGGAACAGCAGCCGCTCGATGATCCGCTCGCCGATCGGCCGGCGGTGGGTCAGTGTGATGGATGCCGCGGACATTCGATCGTGGGCCCTCGTCGGGTTCGCCGAAAGGATAGACGCGCCGGCCCGAACCGAGCTGCCGGGCCGGCGCGATTGAGGAGGAACGGGCGGTCTGTGCTCAGCCTCCTGCGGCGGCCTCCCACTCCGCCACCTCGGCGGCAAGCAGGTCGTCGGGCAGGGCGACGTACCCGACTTCGGACGAGTAGGCCTGCGTGTTCGCCAGGTAGAAGTCGATGAATGCCTTCAGCTCGGGTCGCTCCTTGGCCTTGCTGACATCCGGGTAGATGAACAGAGGCCGGGAGAGTGGCGAGTACTCATTGCTGTTGATGGACTCGTCGGTTGGGGCGACGCAGCCGTTGCCGCCGTCGACCTCGACCGCCTTGAGCTTGTCAGTGTTCTCGACGTAGTAGGCGTAGCCGAAGTAGCCGATGGCGTAGGTGTCGCCGGCGACGCCGGTCACGAGGGTGTTGTCGTCCTCGGACTGGACGGCCCAGCTCGTCGAGGAGTCAACCTCGCCGTTGATCTCCTCGGTGAAGTAGTCGAAGGTCCCCGAGTCGGCACCGGGCATGAAGCGCTGGACCTCCTCGCTCGGGAAGCCGGCCCGGACCTCGCTCCAGAGGAGATGCTCGGGGGAGTCGGGCCCGTAGATCGTGGCCAGCTCCGCAACGCTCAGGCAGGCCGCGAAGTCGTTGGCTGGGTTGACGACGACGGTCAGGCCGTCGATCGCGACCTGCAGCTCGACCCACTCCACGCCGTTGGCGTCGCAGGCGATGCCTTCACCCTCGTCGTCGGCCTTGATCGGCCGGGAGGCGTCATTGATCTCCGTCTCGCCGGCGCAGAACTTCTTGAAGCCGCCGCCGGTGCCGGAGAAGGCGACCGGGACCTGGACGTCGGAGTGTTCGATCTGGAAGTCCTCGGCCACGATCTGGGTGATCGGGAAGACGGTGCTCGAGCCGTCGATCGCGATCGTGCCGCTGAGCGGCTCCATCGATTCTGCCGGGGGCTCGGTGGGACCGCCGTTCGTCGGCGTGGCGCCGGTGGGGCTCGGCGTGGCGCCGCCGCCGCAGGCGGCGAACGCGAAGGTGGCCGTGAGCGCGAGCGCCGCGAGGCGACTCGGCCTGGTCGTGATCACGCGATGGTTCCTCCAGGTGTGGGTTGCCGCCTGCACGGGCGGACGCGACGGTACGTACCGGTCTTGACGAGCCGAGCCTCGGGCGGGGCCGTGAACCGGAAGTGGGCGGTGTGTTAACGGAGGATCAATCGTCAACGCCGCGCGGGGCGCCTGGTCGGCGGTTGGCGGCTGGCGCGTGGCACACTCTCGGGCGATGCCCACCCTTCGTCCTGCGGTCCGTCGACGCGTGCCCGTGGGGGCCGCTGTCGACGTCGGCGCCTACTCCGTCCACCTGCTCGTGGCCGAGGTCCATGGCCATCGGTTGGTGGAGTTGCTCGACGAATCGGTGACGCTCGGGCTGGGTGCCGTCGTCGATGAGCGGGGCGAGCTCGGGTTCGAGGCGGGCTACCGGCTGGTCGAGACCCTCGTCGGCTACGCCGAGACGGCCCGCTCGCGCGGCGCGAGCAGCATCGCCTTCGTGGCGACGGATCCGCTGCGCCGCGCCGCCGACGCCCAGGCGGTCGCCACCGCGGTCACGGCGCGAACGGGCGTTCCCGTCGAGGTGCTGCGGCATGACGAAGAGGCGCTCCTCGCCCTCCTCGGCGTCCAGGCCGGCCGGCCGATCCTCCACCAGACCGTGCTCGTGGACGTCGGCGGGGGGAGCAGCGAGATCCTGCTCGCCGGTCCCGGCGGCGACCCCGTCGCGGTGGGCCTGGCGCTCGGGGCGTCGCGCATGACCCGGGCCCATGTCCAATCGGATCCGCCGGACCGCGCCGACATCGAGCGCCTCCTGGCCGAAGCGCGAGCCGTTCTCGCCGGCGCCCCGCCCGCCGAGCCGACGGACCTCGTGGCCGTCGGCGGCACGGCCGACAATCTCCTTCGCATCGGACCGCGTCTCAGCCGGCGCGTGCTCACGGTCCGCCGGATCGAGGCGATCATGGATCGGCTCACGGCGGCGCCGGCAGAGGCGATCTCCCGGGAGTACGGGGTCAAGCTGTCGCGGGCCAGGGTGCTGCCGGCCGGCGCCGCGATCCTTGTCGCTGTGGCGGAGCGCTACGGCCGCGACAGCATCAGGATCTCGAACCACGGCCTCCGGGAGGGCCTGGTCCTCGCCTCGGCCCATGCCGGCAGCCGTTGGCGGCCGGATCTCGCCTGGCTTGCCCACGGCTGGTCGCTCTAGGGACCTCAGCCCGGGGCGGGCCTTCCGGCTCAAGTGGAAGCCGGCACTCAGAGCGCAGCGAGCGCTCTCCCCAGCCGACGCCGGAAGGCGACCCCGGCGACCCGTCGCCACGGTCGACCGGCAGACCGCCGCAGCCGCCGGAGGTCGGCGTCCCGGGCCCGGACATACGTCCCGATCGCGTGGCGCTCCGCGACCGTCAGGCTGGCCGCGCGCATGGTCAGGAGCTCTCGGGCGACGGCCCCCGCGACGTCGGCATCGTGGAGCGCCCCGAGGTGGTCCTGGAGGCCGGTGACGGCGGCGATCAGCTGGTCGACGTCGGGCCCCAGGGCCTCACGGAAGAACTCCAGGGCATAGCGGAGGCGCTTGCCCTCGATCCTGGTGGCGTGGAGCGTCGGGACGTCGGCCAAGGGCACGATCGCGTCGTAGGCGAGGAGGCGTCCGTAGGCCGTCCAGATCCGGGCCGGGGCGAGCTCCCGGACGTGGATCGGCTCTCCCGGGACGGTGGCGGGGACACCGGCGCCGGGGGTGGACAGGAACGTCACCGCGGACCGGAGCCAGCGGCCGTAGGCCGGGGCGTCGAGCGCCCGACCCAGTTCGATCCGGGCCCGCTCGCGCCGGTCCTGCAGCTCGGTCACCAGCGGCTCGAAGGCGATCGCCACCGCCTCGTCGAGCGTGGCCCGGTGGGCCTCCGCGTCGACCAGCAGGACGTCGATGTCGCGGACGGCCCCGAGCCGGGTCGCGATGCCGCGCAGCGGTCGCCTCAGCCGTCGCGCCTGGACCGGATCGAACGCATCACCGAACGTCCGCCAGGCTGCCCGGAGCCGGCGGGTCGCGACGCGCATCTGGTGAAGCTGCTCGGGATCGGCTCCCTCCCGCGTCCCCGCCTCCCGGGCGAGGAGGCGCTCGAAGTGGAAGGCGAGGACCTTGCGGCCGGACTCCGCGATGTGGTCGGTCGGGGTGACCCCGGGCGTTGGGCCGACGATGAGGTGGGGCCGGGCTGCCTCGCGCCGGTCACGCTCGACGGCCGCGAGCGCCCGATCGAGCTTGGATGAACGCGCCGGTCCGTAGGCCGGATCGATGGCCAGCCGCTCGCCGAGGGCGATGAGCGGGCCCTGGGCGCCGGCCAGGAGCTCCGCCTCGAGCTCGACGAACCGGCCGACCCGCCGTCCCTCGCGGACGACGGCCACCCGGTCGAGGCTGACCTCGATCGCGGTCCCGTTCACCTCGAACCGTCGTACGCGGCGACGCTGGACGATCGTGGCCAGCTCGACGAGGAGGCGATCGCCGGCCAGCTCCAGGACCAGGGCCCGGGCGTCCGAGGGCGGCCAGTGCCTCGGGTCGAGATCGTCCGAGGCCGGCGCCTCGACCTCCTCGCGCCGGTGGACGCCGCCGGCGAGCGCCGCGACGGCCGACTTGACGGTCACGAGGATCTCGCCATCGATCGCCCGCAGGCGGGCGACGCGACCGGCCCGATGGAGGTGACCCCCGGCCGTGTCGATGTAGCGATCGGTGAGGTCCCGGGTCTCGATCGGTCCCGCGGCGACGAGCTCGCCGATCGTCTCGGCGGCGAGCAGGCGCCGGGCGGCCCGCGGGTCGCGGACCTCGAGCTTGAGCTCGATCTCGATCGGGGCGGCCCCGGTCTCTGCGGCCGGGCCGTCCGTCAGGCCCACGGTTCCATCGATGCCGGTCGGCGCTCCGCCTCGACGCGTCGCGTGCCCGCCGCGGCAAGGGCCACGGCTCGCTTGCGAAGCGTCGCGTGGGTGTCGGTTGTCGTCGGCCCTCCGGCCGCGTCGACCCGGGTCCAGCGTCCGTCCGTGGCAAGGGTCCAGGCCCGGCGGTCGTCGGCCAGCATCGTCTCGAGGACGACGTTGAGCTCGGCTTGGAGCTCAGGCTCGAGGATCGGCACGACGGCCTCGATCCGCCGGTCCAGGTTCCGCTCCATGAGGTCGGCCGAGCCGATGTACCAGTCCGGGTCGCCGCCGTTCTCGAAGCGCCAGATCCGGGAATGCTCGAGCAGCTCGCCGACGATCGAGCGGACCCGGATTCGCTCCGACTGGCCGGCCACGCCCGGGATCAGGGCACAAGCGCCGCGAATGACGAGGTCGATCTCGACGCCTGCCGTCGAGGCCCGATACAGCGCGTCGACGCACTCCCGGTCGACGAGGGCGTTCATCTTCAGGACGATCGAGGCCGGCCGGCCCGCCGTCGCGTTGCCGATCTCCCGGTCGACGAGGGCGAGGAATCGCTGGCGGAGTCCCATGGGGGCCACGATCAGCCGGCGGAAGGCCCGTTGACGTGACAGGCCGGTCAGGACGTTGAAGAGGTCCGTCACGTCCTGGCCGAGCTCGGCGCGGCAGGTGAGGAGGCCGAGATCCGTGTACAGCCGCGCCGTCTTCGGGTTGTAGTTGCCGGTCCCGATGTGGACGTAGCGACGGAGGGCCCCGTCCTCGCGGCGGACGACGAGCATCGTCTTGGAGTGCGTCTTGAGGCCCACCAGCCCGTACACCACATGGGCGCCGGCCTGCTCGAGCTTGCGGGCCCAGGCGATGTTCGCCCGCTCGTCGAAGCGGGCCTTGAGCTCCACGAGCGCCACGACCTGCTTGCCTTCTCGCGCCGCGTCGACCAGCGACCGCACGATCGCGCTCTCGGCGCCCGCCGTGCGGTAGATCGTCTGCTTGATCGCGAGCACGTTCGGGTCCGTGGCGGCCTGGCGCACGAAGGCTTCGACGGAAGTGGTGAACGAGTCGTACGGGTGATGCACGAGCACGTCGCCGCCGGCGAGCACGCGGAACAAGTCGACCGGCTGCTCGTCGGTGGCCACGAGGCGTGCTTCCGTG
>DASWGY010000206.1:0-8565 GCA_036393495.1 Candidatus Limnocylindrales bacterium | reverse complement strand
GCCGCCGAGCTCTCGCCGCCGTTCCTCGTCGCGGTGACGGCCCGCGAGTCGGGGCTGCCACGCGACAGCTGGGTGAAGTGCGACCAGCCGACGACCCTGCCGACGGCCCTCCTCGGTCCGCGGGTCGGCCGCCTCGTGCCGGCGGCACTCGGGCGCCTCGACGTCGCCCTCCGGTTCGTCCTCGACCTCTGAGCCCGGGCGATCCGCCTCAGCCGACACCGGCGAGCAGCTGCGTCTCCCCCGCCGAGCGGGCGTAGGCCTCGACCGGGAGGCAGGCGCAGATGACGTTGCGATCGCCGTAGACGTTGTCGACCCGGCGGACCGGCGGCCAGTACTTGCGGGCCGCGACCCAGGGCAGCGGGAAGGCGCCGGCCTCGCGGCTGTACGGCCTTGCCCACTCGGCCCGAAGCAGGTCCGCAGCGGTGTGCGGGGCGTTGCGCAGGGCGCTGGCCTCGAGCGGCACGGTCCCGGCCTCGATCTCGGCGATCTCGGCCCGGATCTGGAGGAGCGCCTCGGCGAAGCGATCCAGTTCGGCCTTCGACTCCGATTCCGTCGGCTCGACCATGAGCGTGCCGACGACCGGGAAGCTCATCGTGGGCGCGTGGAAGCCGAAGTCCATGAGCCGCTTGGCGATGTCATCGACCGTCACGCCGCTCGCGGCGGTCAGGGCCCGGACATCCAGGATGCACTCGTGGCCGACCATCCCGTCAGCCCCGACATACAGCGTCGGGAAGGCATCGTGGAGCCGGGTCCCGAGGTAGTTGGCGTTGAGGATCGCGATCTCGGTCGCCCGCCGGACACCCGAGGCGCCCAGCATCGCGACATAGGCCCATGAGATCGGCAGGATCGAGGCGCTGCCGTACGGCGCCGACGAGACCCGCCCGGGCGCGTCGAGGGCAAGCCCCGGCAGGAACGGCACGAGGTGGGTCGCCACGCCGATCGGGCCCATCCCCGGTCCCCCACCGCCGTGCGGGATGGCGAACGTCTTGTGGAGGTTGAGGTGTCCGACGTCGGCCCCGATGTCGGCCGGCCGCGACAGCCCGACCTGGGCGTTCATGTTCGCGCCGTCCATGTAGACCTGGCCGCCGGCCTCGTGGACCAGCCGGCAGATCTCGACGATCGCCGCCTCGAAGACCCCGTGGGTGCTGGGGTACGTGATCATCAGGGCGCCGAGGCTCGCGGCGTGCTCGGCGATCTTCGCGCGCAGGTCGTCGAGATCGACGTTGCCATGGGCGTCGGTGGCGACGACGACGACCCGGTAGCCGGCCATGACCGCGCTCGCCGGGTTCGTGCCATGGGCGGAGGCCGGGATCAGGCAGACCTGCCGGTGCGCCTCGCCCCGCGATTGATGCCAGCCCCGGATCGCGAGGAGGCCGGAGTACTCGCCCTGCGAGCCGGCGTTCGGCTGGAGGCTGATGGCATCGAAGCCGGTGATCTCGGCCAGCCACGCCTCCAGGTCGGCGAACAGCCGGGCGTAGCCGGGCAGGCGCGCCGGATCCGAGAACGGGTGGACCCGGGCGAAGCCCTCGAAGCCGATGCCCATCATCTGGGTCGTGGCATTCAGCTTCATCGTGCAGCTGCCAAGCGGGATCATCGACCGGGTCAGGGTCACATCCTTCTCGGCCAGCCGGAAGATGTAGCGGAGCATCTCGGTCTCGGACCGGTACAGCGAGAAGACCGGGTGGGTCAGGATCGCGTCGGTTCTTCGATGGGCCTCGGGCAGCGAGGTCTCGGCGGCCTTCTGGATGCCGCTCGGGCTCGGCTCGGTCCCGCCGAGGGCCGCGAGGAGCGCCCCGACGTCGGCTTCGGTCGTCGTCTCGTCGCAGGCGATCCCGATGCCCGTCGCGTCGAGGCGCCGGAGCTCATAGCCGGCCTCCACGGCCGCGGCCACGAGGACGTCGGCGCGGGTCGCGTCGCCGGTCTCGATGGCCAGGGTGTCGAAGTACCGGTCGTGGCGCAGGCTGACGCCGTCGATGCCGTTGACGCCGACCAGACCGGCGGCGATGGCCGCAGCCCGGGCATGGACCCGCTCCGCGATCGCGCGGAGGCCGTCGGGCCCGTGCCAGGCCGCGTACATGCTCGAGATGACCGCCAGGAGGACCTGGGCGGTGCAGATGTTCGACGTCGCCCGCTCGCGCCGGATGTGCTGCTCGCGGGTCTGGAGGGTGAGGCGGTAGGCCGGCTCGCCGTCGGCATCCTGCGACACCCCGACGAGACGCCCCGGCAGTGACCGCTTGAATGCCTCGCGGGTGGCCATGAACGCCGCGTGAGGACCACCGTTGCCCATCGGGACCCCGAATCGCTGGCTGTTGCCGACGACGATGTCGGCGCCATGGGCGCCGGGGCTCTCGAGCAGGACGGCGGCCAGGGGATCCGTGGCCACGATGACGAGGACCTTGGCCGCGTGGGCGGCCTCGATGTCGGCGGCCAGCGACCGGACGGCCCCTGACGAGCCCGGGTACGAGAGCAGCAGCGCAAACGGCCGCTCGCCGTCGCGCGGGGCGGCGGCCCGGTCGAGGAGCTCGACCGGTGGCGCGACGACGACCTCGATCTCGAGGGCCTCGGCCCGCGTCCGCAGGACGCCGATCGTCTGGGGATGGGTGTCGGCGTCGACGAGGACGAGGTTGCCGTCGCGGACCATCGACACGGCGTGGGCCAGGCTGACGGCCTCCGCCGCCGCCGTTCCCTCGTCGAGGAGCGAGGCGTTCGCGATCTCCATCCCGGTCAGGTCGGCGATCGCGGTCTGGAAGTTGATGAGGGCTTCGAGGCGGCCCTGGGCGATCTCCGGCTGGTACGGCGTGTAGGCCGTGTACCAGGCCGGGTTCTCGAGGATGTTCCGCTGGATCACTGGCGGCGTGATCGTGTCGTGGTAGCCCATCCCGAGCATCGATCGGAGGGGCGTGTTGGCGGCGGCCATCGCCCGGAGATCGGCGAGGGCCTGGGCCTCGGAACGGGGAGCCGGCAGGTCCAGGGGTTGGGCGTGGTCGCGCAGGATCGCCGCGGGAACGGTGGCCTCGATGAGGTCGTCGAGCGACGCCCGACCGATCGTCCGGAGCATCTCGGCGACCTCGGCCGGGTCCGGGCCGACGTGACGGTCGACGAACCCCGGTTCGGTGGTGGGAGCGGACATCGGTGACAGCACCTCCTCGGTGCCCCGCTGTCCTGGTGCCTGAGAGCGTCCTCGCGGCGCATCGTGCGTCGCGAGTTCCTCCGTCGGCGCGCGCTCGGCGGGATCACTCCCGTCCGCAACGCTCTCCAGCGTCCCCATCCCTGCGCGGTCCCTGGTGCCTGAGAGGTTCCGGGCCGTTGCTCCGTCGGCGCCGCCGGATATGGCGTGTCGCCACGCCGCCCCGGCGATCTCTCCCGCGCAGTTCGCTTGAGGTCTCTGCCGGCATCGTACCCCTTTGAAGCGAAAGGTCCAGCCCAGCCGATCGTCCTCGATCGTGACCATCGTCCCTTGCCGGATCCGGGCGCCGGCGGGAGACTTGAGCCCGGCAGCGGTGGTCGCGTGCACTGGTCGACCGCCGAGGAGGTGATCGGATGAGCGGCAAGGCCGGAGATCGAATCGTCATCGAGTCCGAGCGGGTCGGGCAGGCCACCCGTGAGGGCGAGATCCTCGAGGTGATCGAGGCGTCGTACGGGACCCGCTACCGCGTTCGCTGGGACGACGGCCACGAGAGCACCGTCCGCCCGGCCGCGGGCAGCGCCCGGATCGTCAGCGCCGCGAAGCAGCCTCGCCGCTGACCTTCAGCGCCGGCCGGTCCCCCAGACGTCAGGCCAGGATGGCTCCCAGGGTGTGCCCCCACTGCCGAGCCCGCTCGAGCTCGCCGTCCTTCAGCGGTCCGGTCTGGCCGGCGACGATGAAGTGCTCGCCCTTGATCACCGGGGTGTAGCCGGCCTTGGCCAGCTCGCGATCGATGATCGAGGCCGCGCTTCCCGGAGACCAGCGGATCTTCGTGTCGAACGCGGCCGAGCGGCCGTGGCCGGCCGGCAGCTGCTCCAGCCAGTGGCGGAGTGTCGGGGCGGACACGTCGGGCGCCGGCACGGTGTCGAGCTTGACGCCCTCGCGCATTCGATCGGTCGGGAGCGAGAAGCCCTGGATCGGGGCGCCGGCGACGATCATGTCCGCGCCCGCGATGACGTCGGGCGTCGCCTCGGCGGTCGACAGCGCTCGAGCCTCGGGCCCGATCCCGTCGGCGATGGCCCGGGCCACCGCGGCGGTGTTCCCCCACAGCGATTCGTAGACGACTACGGCCTTCATCGAGGCACCTCCAACAGGCGATGGTGGTCGAGCCTCGATGGTCGACCGCCCGCTCGGGGACGGGAAGTGCCGCGCCGCCCCTCGTCGATGGGCCGAGGGTCAGGCCTCCTGGATCGTCGTCGGCGCGCCGTGGATCGCCGGAATCGTGCCGAGCCGGCCGGCCTGGTAGTCGGCGACCGCCTGCATCAGCTCCTCGCGCGTGTTCATGACGAACGGGCCCATCCAGGCGACCGGCTCCCGGATCGGGCGGCCGCCGAGGATGAGGACGTCGAGGCTCTGGCTTCGCGATTCCTGGCGACCGAGCGGCAGCGCCGAGATCGTCAGGGCGTCCCCCGGGCCGAGGACGGCGAGCTGGCCGGTCTGGACGGGCGCGGCCTCGCCACCCGCGGCCTCGCCCTGCCCGCGCCCGAGCGTCGCACTCGTGCCGACGGTCCCGAAGCCGGCCATGACGTAGACGAGCGCGTTGTAGTCCGGCCGCCACGGGATCGACAACCGGGCCCCGGCCGACAGCGTGGCGTGGACCAGGGTCATCGGCGTGTAGGTGGAGCCGGGCCCGGCGTGACCCGCGACGTCGCCGGCGATGACCCGGAGGAGGGAGCCACCGTCGGGCGACGTCGCGAGTGCCACCTCGCCGGCCCGGATGTCCTGGTAGCGCGGCGGGCTGAACTTCTGGGCGGCCGGCAGGTTGACCCAGAGCTGGAATCCGTGGAACAGGCCGCCCTTCGCCACCAGCCACTCGGGCGGCTTCTCGATGTGGAGGATCCCGGCGCCGGCCGTCATCCACTGGGTGTCACCGTTGGTGATGACGCCGCCACCGCCGTTCGAGTCGCTGTGCTCGAAGACGCCGTCGATCATGTAGGTCACGGTCTCGAAGCCCCGATGCGGGTGCCAGGGCGTGCCCTTCGGTTCGCCGGGGGCGTACTCCACCTCGCCCATCTGGTCGAGGTGAACGAACGGGTCGAGCTCTGCGAGGTCGACGCCGGAAAAAGCACGCCTCACGGGGAAGCCCTCGCCTTCGAAGCCCTTGGGTGCAGTCGTCACCCGCACGACGGGGCGCTGGCGGGCGAGGACCGGATCCGGCTCCGGGATCCGAGGCAGGACGGTGATGTCGTCGACGGTGATGGCTGGCACGGTGCGGTCCTGATCCTGGCTTCGGTCACGCCGTTTGCGTGATCACGCAAATGGTTGCGCAGTCAACGACCGTTGTCAAGCGCGCCGCGTCGGCGATCGTCAGGCCGTCCGGCCGAGGATCTCCAGGAGCATTGCGACGAACTTCGGCTCGTCGGCGTCCATCGCGAAGTGGACGTTGGCCGGCTTGCCGCTCCGGAACCGGAAGTCACAGACCGTTCGCCCGACGGACAGCTCACCGCCGGTCTCGACGTCGACCGGGATGTGGTGGGTAGTGACGATCGTCGGGTCGATGATGGCGCAGACGGCCAGGGCGTCGTGGACCGGCGCCGCCCCGGCGCGATGCATCGGCTGGGTGGCGTCGTAGCCGTCGATCCGCTTCTCGACGAAGCGTGCGGCCGCCTCGCCGGCGGGCGTGCCGAGGGCTCGAAGGCCTCGGCAGTCGTCGAGCGAGATGAGCGCCCGATGGGTGGCATCGAGCGGGATCATCCGGATCGGGCGGCCGCAGTTGACGACGATCCGGGCGGCCTCGGGATCGAGCCAGATGTTGAATTCAGCGGAGGCGGTCGAGTTCCCGTGGTCGTGCGCGCCGCCCATGATCACGATCTCGGGGATCTTCTCGAGGATCGCCGGCTCCTTCTGGATCGCGGTCGCGATGTTCGTCAGCGGCCCGACCGGGACGAGCGTGATGTCGCCGTCTGACGCGAGGAGCGTGTCGATCAGCCAGTCGACGGCGTGGCCGGGCTGGAGCTGGGCGCGGCTGTCGGCGACGCGCGGCGGCAGGTCGAGGAGGTCGCCGTGGATCCGGCTCGCGGGGTTGAGCTGGGTCGCCTGGGGTCTCGCGAGCGGCCGGCTCATCCCCTGGTGAACGGGGATCTCGGGCCGTCCGATCCAGTCAAAGACCCTGAGCGTGTTCTCGGTGCAGTTGTGGACTGCCGTGTTGCCGTTGACGGTCGTCGCCCCGACGAGCTCGAGGCCCGGGCTGAGCGCCGCGACCATCAGGGCGACGGCGTCGTCCGTGCCGGTGTCGACGTCGAGGATGACCTTCGTGGGACCGCTGACGGGCATGGCGGTCAGTCTGCCACCTCGGGGCAGCCGTCGTCGCCGGCGGCGGCCAGCGCCCCAGGCGAATATGACCAGATTCCGGCCGTTTGCCGACGGCCTCCGCAGCACATGACTCTCGGCGTCATATCCGGGGCGCCCCCGGGGCGGCGCCCGAGGTGCTCGTCCGCCGCGACAGTCCGCGGCCCGGGCCAACGCCGCCCGGCGACGCGGCCAGGGTCGCCGCCTGGCGCCAGGCGGCGAATATGACGGCGAGCGTCATGTTGTCGACGGATGGGCGCGCCGACCGTGGAATCCGGTCATATTCCGCGGCTCTCCGGGGGGAAACGAGCGCGAACCGCGGCTCGCTGGAGCGCGGGGCGGCGAGCGCGAACCGCCCCCACCACGCCGGAGGCCCTGTGTCAGCCGGCGCGAACGGAGTGAATTGCCGCGAGGACTCGATCCGGCGTCGCCGGCAGGCGGGTGATCCTGGCGCCGGTGGCGGCGTGGATGGCGCCGAGGATCGCCGGGGCCGTCGGCACGAGGGCCGGCTCCCCCACTCCCTTCGCCCCGTACGGACCGGACGGCTGCGGGTCCTCGATGAGGATGGTCTCGATCTCGGGCGCCTCGCCGATCGTCGGGATGAGGTAGTCGTGGAGGTTCTCGGTTCGCCCCGGGACGTAGGCCTCCATGAGGGCGAGCCCCAGGCCCTGGGCAATCCCCCCGTGGATCTGGCCCTCGACCTGGGTCGGGTTGATCGCCCGTCCGACGTCGTGAGCGGCCACGACCCGAAGGACCTTCGTCGTGCCCAGCTCGAGATCGACCTCCACGACGGCCAGCTGGGCGCCGAAGGCGTAGGTCTCGTAGGGAATGCCCTGGCCGTCGGCGTCGAGCGGGGTCGTCGTCGGATCGTAGGTACCCGTCCCGCTGAGGACGGCCGCGTCACCGGCCGCCCCGATCGGGATCTCCGGCAGCTCGGCGAGATCGATCGTGACCGGCGGGCGAACGCCATCGTGGAGGGTTGCCCGGCCGGCAGCGAGCTCGATCGTGGCGTCCGGACCGACCTCGGCGAGGCGGAGCAGCTCGCGGCGAAGGGCCTCGCTGGCGAGCCTGACGGCGTTGCCCGAGACGAAGGTCTGGCGGCTCGCCGACGATTTGCCCGCGTCCCGGGTCCGATCGGTATCGCCGGTCACGAGCCGGACCGTGGCTGCCGGCACCCCGAGCGCGTCGGCCGCGATCTGGACCAGGATCGTGGACGCGCCCTGGCCGATGTCCACGGCCCCCGAGTAGAGCGTCACGACGGCCGCGCGGTCGATGGCCAGCTGGATCGTCGAGGGATTGGCGATCGAGGTGTTGCCGATGCCGTACCACATCGCGCCGATGCCGACGCCCCGCCGATGCGGCCGCCCGGCGGCCGCTGCGTCAGCGTTCCACGCCTCGACCTCGGTCCGCAGCCGCGCCCAGTGCGGACGGAGCGCCTCCAGGCAGGCCCCAAGACCGGCGCTGGCCCGAAGGACCTGGCCCGACGCCGTCACCGAGCCTGCTCGCAGGGCGTTCCGATGCCGGATCTCGAGGCCATCGATGCCGAGCTGCGCCGCGAGGTCGTCCATGAGCGCCTCGTGGGCGATCGCCGCCTGGGGCACGCCGAAGCCCCGGAAGGCGCCCGCCGGCGGGTTGTTCGTGTGGATGGCCCGGGTCGTGGCCAGCACGCTGGGGACGGAATATGGCCCCATCGCGTGGACCGGGACGCGGTTCGCGACGGTCGGACCCCACGAGGCGTAGGCACCGGTTTCGAAGTCGCCATCGAACCGGTACGCCGTCAGGTGGCCCTCGGCATCGGCGGCGGCCTCGGCCCGGATCCGGGCCGGGTGGCGCTTGGGGCTGGCAGCCATCGACTCTGGCCGCGTCCACACCGCCCGGACAGGCCGATCGAGGAGCCAGGCCGCCACGGCGACGAGGCCGTGGACCCCCAGGTCCAGCTTGCCGCCGAAGCCGCGGCCGATGCCGAGGGCCGCCTGACGGCGTTCCGGTTCGATGGCGACTTCGACACCGGTGCCTACGCCTCGTGGGGTCCGACGGTCGCGAACCGCGTCCCGGTCCACGCGATGGGGCCATATTCCGTCCCCAGCGTGCTG
>DASWGY010000205.1:0-6086 GCA_036393495.1 Candidatus Limnocylindrales bacterium | reverse complement strand
CTCGGTCAGAGCTCGCGCCGGACGACGACCCGCGGACGCTTCGAGGACGGGTCCGAGGCGCGCTCGGCGACGACGCTGAAGCCGGCCCGCTCGAACATCGGCAGCGTGCCCGTGAACGCCGCCTCGGGGTCCGTGTCCCTGCCGGCCTCGACGGCGATCGGGTAGGCCTCGAGGGCTTCGGCACCGTGCTCGCGGGCGTACGCGACGGCGCCGTCGAGGAGGGCCCGGGCGACGCCGCGCCCCCGGGCCGTTGCGGAGACGGCGAAGCAGACGATCGACCAGACCGGCCGATCGTCGATCGTGGGGATGACCTTCGAGCGGACGATCCTCTCGTAGTCGGCCCGTGGCCCGAGGCTGACCCAGCCGACGGCCCGGGCATCCGTCGCGCCCTCCTCGATCGCGATGAGCCCCGGTGCCAGCTCCCCGTCGGCGAGGGCCCGGAGGCGCTCTCGGAGCTGGGGCACCTTCGCCGCGTCGAGGTCCTTCGCTCGAAGCCGCCAGTATTGGCACCAGCACCAGCGGGGATCGCCGCCCTCCCGAAACAGCGCCTCGAGGGCAGGCCACGTCGTGGGCGTGAGAGGCTCGATCCGGAGCGGCCCCACGACGTCAGGCGGCTTCGAGAATAGCCCGCAGCTCGCCGAGGTTGGCCCCCACCGCCTCGCGGATCTGGCTCGCGGCAAGCGGAGCGACGATCGCGGCCAACCCGGAGCCCGATAGATCGGCCTCGTTCGTCAGGCGCGTTCCTTCCGGTACGGCCTCGAGCTCGTATCGGAGGGTGCCGTGGAGCGGGCCCAGGTCACCCTGGATGGCGAGCCGCCTGTTCGGCTCGAACTCGACGACCTCGAATGACTCGTCGGCCG
This sequence comes from Candidatus Limnocylindrales bacterium, assembly GCA_036393495.1. Classification (GTDB taxonomy): domain Bacteria; phylum Chloroflexota; class Limnocylindria; order Limnocylindrales; family CSP1-4; genus UBA5189. The sequence goes on along the minus strand of DASWGY010000205.1, from coordinate 5,226 downwards.
GGCGTGGAACCGTCCGGTGCTGGCGGTACGTCGCTCCGACCCCGAGGGGTCCCGCCGACGTCCTGTGGGTCTCGGCGATGGCGTAGTTCCAGCGCGGAATGTTCTCGAACGTGGCGAGGTAGGCGAAGACCTCGGCCGGCGGTCGGCGGATCGTGATCGAGTTGGCAAAGTGCATGGGGGACGCCCCTTTCCTGTCCGACCTGATGCTAGGCCAGGATGCCCGACGGCGCCCTCGGCTACGCTGCGAGCGTGGATCTCCCCGAGCTCGGCCGCCCGCTGCCACAGGCACCCGTGCCCGGTGAGCCACCCTCGCTCGTGGAGCTGATCCGTCGCGGGGCCCTGGACGCCGAGCTGGCGGCGATCGTCTGGGTCCTGGCCGAGGCCCGGATCCCGATCGTCGTCGCCGCCGGCGACGAGCTCGTCGCGAGGGGCGTCGCCGCGGACGTCCTGCGGGGGATCCTCGCGTCGCTGAGGCCCGATCTGGGGCTGGCGGGCGTCGATGAGATCGGTGGCGAGGGGGGTGTCACGACACCGCTCGGCCCACGGACGGCGAGGGCCCTGGCCCACGGACGGCGCGAAGGCGGAGTCGCCCGCGGGGAGAGCCTCCAGGCGGTGTACGACCGACTCGCCGAGGCGCCGCCGCTCGGCCTGTCTCGGGACGAGCTGTCGTTCCTGGGCTGCGTCCTCGTCCTCGGCGAAGACGACGCCCCGACCGTCGTGGCCGCGGACCCGGCGATGGCCGCGCCGCTGCGGGTCCGGGTTGTCGCGGCCCACTACGTCCGACCGCTGCATCGCGACGAGCACGGCCATGCCCAGCTCCTGCCACCGGCTGTCCTCGCGACCTGGGATCCGCGAGCCGAGCGCTTTGAGCACTTCGCCTGGGGCGTCCTGCCCGAGATCGCGGCCCGCCTGGACCGCAGGACCGGCGACCTCGAGGCCGACCTCCACCATCGGCGTGACGACCTGGGCGGGCTCGCGGCGGCGGGCGTGACGTCGCTCGAGGAGGTTGGCCGGCTGGTGGCCGGATACCGGGTGGGTTACGGACACGCCCATGACGCGACGGGCCACTGACCACCGGTCCCGCGCGCTACGATCGCGGCCGATATCCCCGTCCCTTGGAGGCCAGCATGGACCTGTTCCCGTGGTTCCTGTTCCTGCATGTGCTCGGTGCGATCGCGGCATTCGGCCCGAGCTTCTCGATGTCGATCATCGGGCAGATGGGTGGCGCAGAGCCACAGCACGCGAACTTCGCGACCCGGGTGAGCCTCGCGATCTCGAACCAGCGTATCCTGCCGCTCGCGGTTGTCCAGGGCATCACCGGCGTGGGCCTGATCATCCTCGGCAAGGTCGACCTGACGCGGAACGCGTGGCTCGGGATCGCGATCGTCCTGTACCTCATCGCCCTCGGCTACGCCTACTTCGTCCAGACGCCGACGGTGAAGCAGGTCATCGAGATGACGTCGGCTCCGCCGCCGCCCCCGACGCCGGGCGCCCCCGCCGGCCCGCCGCCGGCCCTCCGGGCTCTCATCCTCCGGGCCCAGCGGGGCGGGATGCTGCTCGCCGGCCTGATCGCCGTGATCGCCTTCCTGATGGTCGTCAAGCCGGGCGTCTGAGCGGGGGCGCTGCGCGGTCGACGCGATCGCCACCGACGCGCGTCCGGCGTTTGCGGTCGCCCGGCGCGATAATGGCCGGACCATTCCGACCGGTCGCGACCGACCGCCTGCGAGACCGTTCCAGGAGACCTCCCCATGCCGCACGTCGCCAGCTCCGCCGCCGACCTCCTCGATCACGTTCGTCCCGCGCTCCACCTCGAGCACGACCGGGTCGCGGTCGACGACGTCGCCCGGCTCCGTGGCGACGCGATCCGGGACATCGCCTGGACCTCGGCGTTCAGCGAGGACGATGGTGCGATCGAGGCGGCCCGATGGCTGGCCTGGGAAGCGGCCCAGGAGATGGGCGCCCGCTCGGCCAGCATCCACGAGCTGTACGAGGCCCGCGCCCGGGGCGAGGTCTCCGGGTTCACCGTCCCGGCGATCAACATCCGGGCCCAGACGTTCGACATGGCCCGGGTCATCTTCGAGACCGCGGCGGCTGCCGACGTCGGCGCCGTCATCCTGGAGCTTGCGAGGAGCGAGCAGACGTACACCTGGCAGCGGCCGATCGACTATGCCACGGCGGTCCTGTGCGGCGCGGTCGCCGCCGGCTGGCAGGGCCCGGTCTTCCTCCAGGGCGACCACTACCAGTTCAATGCCAAGAAGTACGCTGCCGACCCGGAATCGATGACCGAGGAGATCCGCCGGGCCTGCCGCCTGGCGATCGATGCCGGCTACCGCAACATCGACATCGACTCCTCGACCCTCGTCGATCTCTCGAAGCCCAACGTCGACGAGGAGCAGCGCGAGAACTACGTCAGGACCGCCGAGCTCACGGCCCTGATCCGGAGCCTCGAGGCCGACGGCGTGACGATCAGCATCGGCGGCGAGATCGGCGAGGTCGGCAAGCAGAACTCGACCGAGGCCGAGCTCCGGGCGTATCTCGACGGCCTGCGGCGCGAGCTCGCCCGTCTCGCGCCCGATGCGATCGGGATCAGCAAGGTCTCGGTCCAGACCGGCACCTCCCACGGCGGCGTCGTCCTGCCGGACGGCAGCGTCGGGATGGTGGCGGTCGATTTCGACGTCCATCGTCGGCTCGGCGCCGTCGCCCGCGATGAATACGGCCTCGCCGGGACCGTTCAGCACGGCGCCTCCACCCTGCCCGACGAGATGTTCCACGTCTTCCGCGAGGTCGAGACGGCCGAGATCCACCTCGCCACCGGCTTCCAGAACGCGCTCTACGAGCACCCGGCCTTCCCGGCCGAGCTCCACCAGCGGATCGAGGGCTGGTGCTTCGAGAACGCCCTCGACGAGCGGAAGGCGGACCAGACCGACCAGCAGTTCGTCTACACCACGCGGAAGAAGGCGATCGGGCCGTTCAAGCGCGAGCTGTGGGACCTTGCCATGAAGGACGAGATCCTCGCCGCCCAGGCGGCCAAGGTCGGCTTCCTGTTCCGCGAGCTCGGTGTCGTCGGCTCCCGGGCGATGGCGGAGCGCCACGTGACGCCGGCGGAGCTGCACCGCCCCGCGCCCGCGGCCGTGACCGAGGCCCTGGCCGCGCCGACGGCCGGCTAGGCCCGAGCCACTCGGGGGAGAGGCGCCGGCGATGGACGAGGACCTCCGGGGCGAGCTTCGTGACGAGCTCGTTGCGGCGCTCCAGCGCGTGCCGGAGCTCGCCGGTCGGGAGCTGGCGTTCGCCGCCCTGTCCGGAGGGATCACGAACCGGAACTTCCTGGTGACCGTGCCGGGCGTCCTCGACCGTTTCGTCCTCAGGCTGGCCGGCAACGACACCCATCTCCTGGGCATCAGCCGGGAGGTCGAGCACGCCGCGACGGTGGCCGCGGCCGGCGTGGGCGTGGGCCCCGAGGTCGTGGCCTTCATCCGGCCCGAGGGCTACCTCGTGACCCGCTTCATCGAGGGCTCACCGGTCCCGGCAGAGGCGGTCCACCGACCCGAGACCCTCCGCCGCGTCGCGGACTCCCTTCGCCGGGTCCACGACGGCCCCGCGATCCCGGGGCTGTTCGTGCCGTTTCGAATCGTGGAGGCGTATCGGGCGCTGGCCCTCGAACGAGGTGTCCGCATCCCTCCGGAGTACGAGCTCGCGATGTCGATTGCCCGACGGATCGAGCTCGCGTTCCTCGCCTCGCCGATCGAGATCCGGCCCTGCCACAACGATCTGCTGAACGCGAACTTCATCGACGACGGTCACAGGATCCGGATCGTCGACTGGGAATACGCGGGCCTCGGCGACCCGTTCTTCGACCTCGGCAACTTCTCGGTGAACCACGACCTCACCCCTGACGAGGACGCCCTGCTCCTCGCCGCCCATGAAGGTGCCGTTGAGGGCGCCGTCCGGCCCGAGCGGGTTGCTCGACTGGCACTGATGCGGATCGTCTCCGACTTCCGCGAGGCCATGTGGGCCGTCCTCCAGCAGGGCATCAGCAGCCTCGACGTCGACTTCGTCGCCTATGCCGCCGAGCACTTCGACCGGCTCATCGCCAACGCGGCCACGCCGGCGTTCGAGCGCGCCCTGCGCGACGTGGAGCGTTGATGGCGGGACGACAGGAGGACTGCGTGCGGCGGTTCGAGCTTGGCATCGCCATGCCAACCGCCAGGGCGGAGTAGCGGCGGCGTCCGTCTCGCGGTGCTTGCCCGGGGGATCGGACATCGGGACGGCGGCATCGATAGGCTTCGTCAAGGGCATCGGGAGGGACGGCTTGGTCGAGCACGCGCGCGCGGTGATCATCGGCGGCGGCGTCGGGGGGACGTCGATCGCCTATCACCTGACCGAGCTCGGCTGGCGCGACGTCGTCCTGCTCGACCGCGCCGAGCTGACCTCGGGCTCGACGTTCCACAGCGCCGGCCTCGTGGGCCAACTCCGCTCCAGCGTGACCCTGACCCGGATGATGATGTACGGGGCGTCCCTCTACCGGCGGTTGACGGCCGAGACCGGGGTCGACGTCTCGTGGCACGAGGTCGGATCGCTGCGGCTGGCCTCGACGACGGCGCGATACGAGGAGCTCCAGCGCCAGGCGGGCTGGGCCGGGACGTTCGGGCTGCCGCTCGAGCTGATCTCGGCCGAGGAGGCCCGGGAGCGCTTTCCGCTGATGACGAACGACGGCGTCCTCGGTGCCGTCTGGCTCCCGACCGACGGCTGGCTCGACCCGTCCGGGCTGGCCCTGGCGCTCGCGGCCGGGGCGCGCACGCGCGGGGCCCAGATCCGCCAGCACACCCGCGCTGTCGGCATCGGCGTGGCGGGGGGCAGGGTCACCGGCGTCGATGTCGAGCTCCCCGACGGCTCCCGCGAGACCATCCGGGCCGACGTCGTCGTCAACGCCGGCGGCATGTTCGCGCCCGAGATCGGGCGCCTGGCGGGCGTTACCGTCCCGATCATCCCGATGGCCCACCAGTACCTCTTCACGCACGCGATCCCCGGTGTGACCCCGGGCCTCCCGACGATGCGCGACCCCGACAACCTGTGCTACTTCCGGGAGGAGGTGGGTGGCCTGTGCATGGGCGGCTACGAGCGCGATCCGGCGCCCTGGTCGCTTGACGGCGTTCCGCCGGACTTCAACCATCGGCTCCTGGATCCGGATTGGCCGCGCTTCGAGCCGATCATGGAGGGCGCCGTCCG
>DASWGY010000204.1:0-8292 GCA_036393495.1 Candidatus Limnocylindrales bacterium | reverse complement strand
CGCTACATGCTCGGCCGCCAGCCGATCGTGCTGGCCGGTGGCGCGCCGATCACCGACGTCAAGGGCCGCCGCTCCTACGCGACGTCGGCCGGCGCCAGCCCGTCGACCGGGACGCACGTCCTCCTCGCCTACCTGCCGCCGGAGCACGCCGTCGAGGGCACGAAGCTCTTCGTCGAGTACTTCCACGAGCCGTATCCGGTGACCGTGGCGGTCGTCGGATCGCGGCCGCTCTTCGACCCCGACAACCTCCGGATCCGCGACGTCGCCGCGGCGACCGTGGCATGAAGGTCCTCGTCCTCGTCAAGAGCGTCCCGGCGGTGGCCGGGCGGATCACCCTGACCGCGGATGGGCGGGCGATCGATACGAAGCACCTCGGCTTCGCCATCGGGCCGCACGAGGAGTGCGCCGTCGAGGCGGCGGTCCGGATCGTCGAAGCCCATGGCGGCGAGGCCGTGGTCATGACGCTCGGCCCCGCCGGGGCCCTCGAGCAGCTCCGCGACGCGCTGGCGCTCGGCATCGCCCGGGCCATCCACCTCGTGACCGACGGCCAGGAGTGGGACCCCGAATCGACCGCCGCGGCCCTCGTCGAGGCGATCCGCACCGACGAGGCGGCAAGCGGGCCGTTCGACCTCATCCTCCTCGGCAACGAGGCCGGCGACTCGGCCGGCTACCAGGTCGCGGTGCGGCTCGGTCGAGCCCTCGGGCGCCCGACGGTCACGGCGCTCAAGGGCCTGACCGTCGAGGACGGCAGCGTCCGCTGCGAGCAGGAGGTCGACGGCAGTCGCGACGTCTACGTGCTCCGGCTGCCGGCGGTCGCCGGCGTCCTGGAGGGGATCAACCTGCCGCGCTTCCCATCGGTGCCGGGCCGGCTCCGGGCGAAGAGCAAGCCGGTCGACGTCTCCGAGCCGGCCCGCCCGGCCCAGCGCCTGGAGATGCTCCGCCTCGTCGTCCCCCAGGGTGCCGCGAAGCAGGCCCAGGTCCTCGGGCAGGGGCCGGAGGCCGCGCCGGCCGTGGTCCAGGTCCTCCAGGAGCTTGGGGTGCTGTGAGGTGACCACCTCCCTCGTGCTCGTCACGACCAGCGCCGGCGGGGCCGACGACGTGGCCCTCCAGGCGCTGGCCCTCGGCCGCCGCCTCGCCGCGGGCGGGCCGGTCCACGCCCTCGTCATCGACGACGAAGCCGCCGCCGCGGGACTCGGCGGCTGGGGCGCGACCGCGGTGCACCTGGCCCGCCACCCGTCGCTCGGCGTCGCCGCGCCGGACGCCGTGGCCCGGATCCTCCACGACCTCGCGACGCAGCTTGGAGCCGGCGTCGTCATCGGCCCCGGGAGCGAGGCCGGCAACACGATCCTGGCCCGGGCGGCGGCCCGGGCGAACCTGCCCTTCGCCGCCAACTGCATCGACGTCAAGATCGGTGATCCGGTCACCGTCACCCGCCAGCGCTGGGGTGGCAGCCTCCTCGAGGAGGCGGCGATCCACGCCCCTGTCGCCATGGTCAGCGTCGCTCCGCACGCCATCCCTGCGACGCCGGTGGACGGCACGGCCGCGGTGACCCCGTTCAGTCCCGAGCTCGACGAGACCGATCTGGCCGTCCGCGTCGTGGACCGGATCGCGGCGGCCGCCGGCGGCGTGTCGCTGGCCGAGGCGAAGGTCGTCGTGAGCGGCGGCCGTGGCGCGGGCTCGTCGGACGGCTTCAAGCCGATCGAGGAGCTGGCCGGGCTGCTCGGAGCGGCCGTGGGCTGTTCGCGGGCGGTCACGATCTCGGGCTGGCGCTCGCACACCGACCAGGTCGGCCAGACGGGCACGAAGATCGCCCCGAACCTCTACATCGCCTGCGGCATCAGTGGCGCGACCCAGCACATGGCCGGGGCCAAGGGCGCCAAGAAGATCCTCGCGATCAACAAGGATGCCGAGGCCCCGATCATGGCCGCCGCCGACTACGCGGTCATCGGCGACATGCACCAGATCGTGCCGGCGATCAGCGCCGAGATCCGCCGGGCCCGAGGCGCCTAGCCCGTGGACCCCGGGGCCATCGTCACGGTCCCGCTGTTCCTCCTGGTCCTGTACGTCTTCGTCGGGGCATTCCTCCTCCGCGCGACGTACCTGATCCGGCTGGTCCGGGCCGGGCGAGCCTCGTCGCACCGGACCGGCGACCTGCCGGCCCGGACGGCCCGCGAGGTCGTCGGCGTGCTGGGCCAGTCGAAGCTGTTCCTGCGGCCGATCCCGGGCGTCATGCACCTGCTGCTGTTCTGGGGCTTCCTCGTCCTGCTGCCGACGATCCTGATGTCGTTCCTCGGGGCGATGCACCGGGAGTGGGCGATCCCGTGGCTGGCCGAGCAGGGCTGGTTCGCCCTGATGGTCGACCTGTTCGCCCTCGGCGTCCTCGTCGGCGTCGCGATCGCGTTCACGATCCGGCTCGGGCTGCGGCCGGTCCGGTTCGTCGGCAGCTACCTCCAGGTCGCCTACAACATCCTGCTGTTCGAGGCCTCGATCACCATCACCCTGTTCCTGTGGCACGGGTCGCAGATCGCGCTGGGGGGGAACGAGTTCCCGCGCGAGTGGGCGCCGATCTCGAACGCGGTCGCGGGGCTGCTGCCGGCCGGGCCCGGGCTCGAGGTCTTCGAGCGCGGCGTCGTCTGGCTCCACGCCCTCCTGATCCTGGCCTTCCTGGTGTACATCCCGTACACCAAGCATCTCCACACCCTCGTCGTCTGGTTCAACGTCTTCTTCGAGCGGACCCGCGCCCGCGGCCGCCTCGAGCCGCTGGCGTTCGACGACCCGGCCATGCCCGAGGACCAGATCCGGTTCGGCCTCGGGACGATCGCCGACATGACCTGGAAGCAGATGGTCGACGGCATGACCTGCACCGAGTGCGGCCGCTGCCAGGACGCCTGCCCGGCCTTCTTCACCGGCAAGAACCTGTCGCCGAAGCTCGTCGTCATGGGCCTCCGGGACCAGCTCTACCGCGAGGGCCACGCGATGCTGGCCGCGGCCGATGGGCCGGCGGGACCGATCTTCCAGGGCCGGCCGCTCGTCCCGACCGCGGTCCTCGACGAGACGGTCTGGGACTGCGTGACCTGCGGCGCCTGCGTCCGCGAGTGCCCTGTCGGGATCGAGCACATCGACCACATCGTCGATCTCCGCCGGAATCTCGTGATGGTCGAATCACGCTTCCCGGCCGAGGGGGCCACGATGCTCCGGGACCTCGAGCGGACCTCGAACCCGTGGGGCCGCTCACCGACCGAGCGGACCGACTGGGCCGCCGGCCTCGACGTCCGGGTCCTCGAGCCGGGCGACCCCGCGCCCGAGGTCCTGTTCTGGGTCGGCTGCGCGCCGGCGTTCGACGAGCGAGCCCGGATCGGTGCCCGCTCCACCGCCGCGCTCCTCAAGGAAGCCGGCGTCGACTTCGCGATCCTGGGTCCCCGCGAATCGTGCACCGGCGACCCGGCCCGCCGGATGGGCGACGAGTACACCTTCCAGGGCCTGGCCAAGGGCAACGTCGAGACCCTCGCCGAGGCCGGCGTCGAGCGGGGGGTCACCCGGATCGTCACGACCTGCCCGCACTGCTTCAACACCCTCGCCAACGAGTACGCGGACTTCGGTGGCCGCTACGAGGTCATCCACCACACCCAGCTGCTGGCCGAGCTCGTGGCCGACGGCCGCCTGAAGCCGGAGGCCGGGACCGAGGGGATCACGTACCACGACTCCTGCTACCTGGCCCGCCACAACGACGTTCGGGCCGAGCCGCGGCAGCTGGTCGCGGCCGTCGGCAAGCCCCTCGAGATGGCCCGTCGCGAGGAGCGAACGTTCTGCTGCGGCGCCGGCGGCGCCCACATGTGGCTCGAGGAGCGCTCGTCCCAGATCAATGAGGAACGCGCCCGAGAGGCCACCGCGACGGGCGCCACGACCCTCGCCGTCGCCTGTCCCTTCTGCACCGTGATGCTCGACGACGGGATGCAGTCGACCGGCGGCGGCCTCGTCGTGAAGGACGTCGCGACGCTCCTGGCCGAGGCCGTCGAGCGCGGCCGCGCCCTGCCGGTGGTGGCGCCCGGCCCGTAGTCGGCCTGGGTCTTTTAGGCGCGGAGTCGCTCGTACCGGGGTCTCAGGCCCGCAGTCGCTCGTCGCCCGGGTCGAACAGGGCGGTCGCCCCGACCGCCGCCACCGTCACCGGATAGCGGTCGCCGACGTACTCGACCGCCAGCGGCGTGCCGACGACGGCGACCTCCACCGGGAGGTAGGCCATGAGCAGGTGCTTCCCGAGCGAGGGGCCCGCGCCCGCGGTCGTGACGAACGAGCGCCGGCCGCGCGCGTCGACGAGCAACCGGCCGTCCGGATCGGTCAGCGGCTCGCCACCGAGCATGAAGCGAGCCACGCCTGACGGTGACGTCGGGTCGTCCAGGGTCAGGGTGCAGAGCCGGCTGGCCGGGCGCTCCGAGCGCTGCGCGACATAGGCCTCGCGGCCGATGAAGTCGGCCGCCTTCAGCGTCCGCCGGGCGAGGCCGGCCTCGACCAGGTTCCGGTCGAGCTCGAGCTCGCGGCCCATGAGCCGATAGCCCTTCTCCAGCCGGAGCGTCGTGCCGTAGGCGCCGAGGCCCACGGGCACGAGGCCGTGTGGCCCACCGGCCTGCCACAGCAGGTCCCACAGGCGCCGTCCCTGCTCCATCGGCAGGTGGAGCTCCCAGCCGAGCTCCCCGGCGTAGCTGATCCGCGCCGCCAGGACCCGCACCGACCCCAGGTCGATCGCCCGGCAGGTCGCGAACGGGAACCCGGCGTTCGAGACGTCGTCCGCAGTCAGGCTCGCGACAATGTCCCGGGCCCGGGGTCCCCAGATCGCGATCATCGTCCAGGCCGAGGTCAGGTCCGAGAGCTGGGCCGATCCGTCGGGCGGCAGGTGATCGACCAGCCACGTCCGGTCGCTGGGACCCGCGAACCCGGCATCGACGACGGTGAACCGATCCGCCCCACGGCGCAGGACGGTCACGTCGGCCTTGATGCCGCCGGCCGGGTTGAGGAGCTGGGTGTACACGACCCGTCCGACCGGCACGTCCATCGGGGCCACCGCCAGCCATTCCAGGGCCGCGAGCGCGCCGGGGCCGGTGACATCGAAGACCGCGAACGCGGGGTTCTCGATCAGGCCGGCCCGGTCGCGCAGGGCGAGGTGCTCGGCGTTGACGATCGACGACCACCAGCGGCGGTCCCACTCGGCCTCGCGGTCCATGAGCCGCTCGCCATACTCGGCGAGGAGCGGCCGGTTGGCCTCGTACCAGTTGGGTCGCTCCCAGCCCGCAATCTCGACGAACTCCGCGCCGAGCTCGAGGTGGCGGGCATGGGCCGACCCGAGCCGGACGTCCCGGTCGGTCGCCCACTGCTCGCCTGGATGGACGATCCCATAGAACTTCGGGAACCACTCCGCGCCGCGCGCGGCCACGTGGACCGGCGTCTTCTGCTGGTCGGTGAACCGCGCGATGTTCGCTGTCGCCGGGTCCATCTCCGGCCGGCCGTCGGTCATCCACTCGGCCAGCATCCGGGTCAGGCTCGGCGCCTCCTTGATCCACATCGCCGCGGCCGACCACAGGCCCCGGACCTCGGGTGTCTCGCCGATGAGGGGCATCCCGTCGGCGGTCAGCGAGATGAGGCCGTTAATGGCGTGCTTGATCCCGACACCCTCGTCGCCGGCGATCGACGGGTAGAGCTCGAGGGCCCGCTCGAGGTGGGGGTCGAAGTCCTCGGGCGTGAACGGCAGCTCGGTCGGCGACAGGGCGGCGTCCTCGTTCGACGGGATGTCGGCGACGTCGACGAGGATCGCCCGGTGGGCGTACGACCCGAGCTCGAGGTCGCCGCCGCTCTGGCGGGCGTACATCAGGGCATCCATGTCGCGGATCACGGGGTAGGCCAGGGCGTTCGCCAGGTGGGCGAACTCCGGGACCGGCCCGATGTCGACCATCTGGTGGACGGCCGGGGTAAGCGGGATCCGGGCCCCGGCCATCGCCGCGACGCGGGCGCTCCAGACGCCGCCACAGACGACGATCGTGTCCGTCGCGATGTCGCCTCTCGACGTCCGGATCCCGGCGACGCGCCCCCGGTCGACGTCGACGCCGAGGACCTCGGTCGCGGCGAACACCTCGAGGGCGCCGAGGTCGGCCGCCTTCTCGCGCATCAGCGTCCCGCCGTAGACGGGGTCGACGACGCCGACGGCCGGCGTGTGGAAGCCGCCGAGCAGCCGCCGGGCATCGATCCACGGGACCATCGCCTCGATCTCGCCCGGGGTCAGCAGGTGGGCCTCGACGCCGAATGCCCGGGCCGCGCCGAGGCGCCGTTTCAGCTCGGCCATCCGGACCTCCGTCCGGGCGACCTCGATCCCGCCGCAGCGGGTGAAGACGCCGAGCTCGGTGAACTGGCCGATGCTGTCCATGCACCACTCGGCCATCTGGCGTGAATACTCGACCGGGAAGGTGAAGCTCGAGGCGTGGCCGGTCGATCCGCCGGGGTTCGGCAGGGGGCCCTTGTCGAGCAGGACGATGTCGCGCCAGCCGAGCCGGGCGAGGTGCCAGACGAGGCCGTTCCCGGCGATGCCGGCTCCGACCACCACGACGCGTGCGTGCGACGGCAAAGGACCCATCGATGCAACCTCGGTCTGACCGGAGCTTGGCCGGGCCCTCCGCGGTGCACGCGGGTCCCGGCAGCTGACGCAGCAGGACGCGACTTCAGGATAGGGGGGTCGGCCAGGGCTCGCGGCCGGGCGCGGTAGTGTGCTACCGTCTGCGCATAACAATGCACATTCGGAGCACGCCATGGCGCTCACGCGGACGAACCTGACCCTGCCCGAGGAGCTCCTGCGCCAGGTCGACGAGATTGCCGGGCCGCGCGGCCGCAGCCGCTACGTCGCCGACGCCGTCGCCCAGCGGGTGAAGCGGGACCGCCTGCGGCGCGCCATCGAAGACTCCTACGGGTCGCTCGTCCCCAAGGGCGGCCGGCCGATGACGCGCGAGGAGGTCAGCGCCCGTATCGAGGAGCTCCGATCCGAGGAGACCGACTGACCATGCGCTATCTCCTCGACTCGACACTACTGATCGACCAGGCGAACCGCGACGCCGCCGCAACCGCGCTGATGTTCCGCCTGTTCGAGGAGGGCCACGAGCTCTATACGTGCGACGTGGTCACGTGTGAAGCGTTGTCCCGCGGCGAGCCGGACGACCTTCGACATATCACCGTCCTCCTCGATGCCCTCGAGTACGTCTCGACATCGCCGGCGGCCGCCCGTTGGGCTGGTGCTGCCCGTCGCGAGCGCAACGACGCCGGTGGCAAGCGTGCGCTCGGCGACGCCCTCATCGCGGGGATCGCCATCGACCTCGATGCGGTCGTCGTCACCCGCAACCGGAGAGATTTCGCGAGGCAGGGGATCCGGACCCTCGAGTACTGAGCCGCGCCCGTCAGCGATGGAGGATCCGGTCCAGGAGGCTCCGATTCCGGGCCTGTGTGGCCGCGGGGCGGCGGCCATGCTCGGCCGACTCGAGGTCGTGGGGCCCGGTCTCATCGAGCGGAGCTCGTTCGGCTGTCACCCCTGGGTCTCCGGCCCTGTGGGTCCCCGGCGGCGCGAAGGCTCGTCGGGCAATCTCCCCGAGGTGCGAAGGGGTCGGCGAATGGGTCATGTTGCGCCTACCTTGCCGTCGAGATGGTTCGTAGCTGGCGCCATCCTCCTCCTCAGGGTCGGGGACGCCAAGGGACGAACGGCCCGAACGCGGCGCGGGTCGAGCAGTCGGAATCGAACGCCGCGCTGCGCGCGTGGTTCCGAGGCTTGGCCTACTGAGCCGGGCGAGGGTCGCCGTGGATCCGGCGAGGCGAGAGGCTGAAGGTGCCGGCCAGGAGCACGACCGCCATTCCGGCGACGAGCCAGCCGGCGAGCGTGAAGTCGCCGGTGGCGTCCCGAAGCGCTCCCAGGAGCACCGGCCCGATCGACGAGATCAGGTAGCCGACCAGGAGCATCAGCGCGGCCACCGAGGAGGCCTCGGCCGGTGAGCTCGCGGCATCGAGCGGCAGGGTGAGGCACAGCGGGAACGTCAGCCCGACGCCGAAGCCGAAGAGCGCGACCGAGAGCACCGCGAGGGGGTCGGCCGCGGCCCCGCCGGACGGGCCGGCCGCCACGCCGATCGCCCCGACCACCGCGACGGCCGAGGCTGCCGCCAGCTGGGCTCGCCGGGCCGGCAGGGCTCGCGTGACGAGCGGCACGAGGAGCGTCGCCAGGATTCCGATCCCCGAGAACAGCGCCGTCAGGTAGGCGCCATCGGAAGCCGTCCA
>DASWGY010000203.1:0-11525 GCA_036393495.1 Candidatus Limnocylindrales bacterium | reverse complement strand
CGCCGGGCCAGCTCGTCGCCCTCGTCGGACCGTCCGGATCCGGGAAGACCACGACGACCTACCTGCTGCCGCGGCTCTACGACGTCGATGCCGGGGCGATCGAGATCGACGGTCACGACGTCAGGCGGTTGACCCTTGCCTCGCTCGGCTCGGTCATCGGCTTCGTGACCCAGGAGACGTATCTCTTCCACGCCAGCATTCGCGACAACCTCCTGTACGCGAAGCCCGAGGCGATCCAGGCGGAGCTGGAGGCGGCCGCCCGGGCGGCGGCGATTCACGATCGGGTGATGGAGCTGCCGGACGGCTACGACACGATCGTCGGCGAGCGCGGCTACAAGCTGTCGGGCGGCGAGAAGCAACGGATCGCGATCGCCAGGGTCCTGTTGAAGGACCCCCGGATCCTCATCCTCGACGAGGCGACCTCGGCCCTCGACACCGTCAGCGAGCGCCTCATCCAGGCCGCCCTCGAGCGGCTCGAGCGGGGCCGGACGACGCTCGCCATCGCCCACCGCCTGTCGACGATCCTGCGGGCCGACCTGATCCTCGTGTACGAGGCCGGCCGGATCGTCGAGCGCGGCACGCACGTCGAGCTCCTTGCCGGAGGCGGGCTGTATGCCCGGCTGTATCACGAGCAGTTCGAGTCACCGCCGGACCTGGGCCGGTCCGATGAGGACGCCGTGGCCGTCGCCGGATAGCAGCCGCGGTCGGCGCAGCGAGCGCGACGAGCGCGGCGACCGGCGGATCAGGCCGCGACGACCCGGTTGCGACCGTTCCGTTTCGCGCTGAAGAGGGCCGCGTCGGCCGTCCGGAGGAGGGCTTCCTTGGTCGGCTCGGCCGGATCGAGCTCGGCGCAGCCGGCCGACACCCGCGCGTGCAGCGATTCGCCGAGGGGGCCGTCGATGACCCGCCCCTCGAGCCCGAGGCGCACCTCCTCGGCCACCCGAACCGCGTCTGGCAGGCGGCAGTCCTCAAGGATCACCACGAACTCCTCGCCGCCGTAGCGGGCGACAAGGTCGCTCGACCGGAGTCGCTCGTGCAGCAGCCCTGCGAACGAGCGCAGCACGGCATCGCCGGCCTGGTGGCCATGGTCCTTGTTGAACCGCCCGAAGTGGTCGAGGTCGAACATGATCGCAGCGAGGTTCGTCGCGCCCCGCATCCGCCGCCAACGGGCGAAGATCAGGTCGAGCGTCGCGTCGAAATGGCGGCGGTTGTAGAGGCCGGTCAGGCCATCGTGGATCGCGAGCTCCGAGACCTCCTGGTGGAGGTCGGCGTTCGCGAGCGCCAGCGCCGCCTGGGCCCCGAGGAGCTGCATGACGTCGCATTCGGCGTCGGAGAATGGATAGTCTAGATTGGCCCGCCCGATCGAGATCGCACCGAGGACGAGGTCGTCGCGGACGAGCGGCACCGTGACCGAGACCAGCGCGTCGAGCGGGATCAGGTCCCGGACCGCCGACCAGTAGTCGTCCCGTTGCAGCGTCACAGGCCCGATGAACCGCCGCGCCGCGATGGCCCGTCCGGCCGGCCCGTCACCGGGCACGACCTCCGCCCCGATCACCGACTCGTCGACGCCGCGCTCAGCCCGGAGGGCATAGCGTCCGGTCAGGCGATCCAGCGTCACGAGCGTCATCACGTCGCCCGGGAATATCCGCGCGAGCGCTTCCATGAGCGCGGGGACCAGGAGGTCGGGCTGGAGGATCGCGTTGGTCGCCCGGGCGAAGTCGCTGAGGCCGCCCAGGAGTCGCGCTCGCTCCGCCAGGGCCTGCTGCTCGCGACCGAGGAGCCAGGCGCCGGCGATCCGCTCGGCCACCATCTGGGCGAGTTGGAGGTCGCGTTCGGTGAGCGGGGAAAGGACGGGCGCCTCGATGTCCAGGACGCCGATCGTCTCGCCGTCCGCGCGGAGCGGAACGGCGATCTCGCTACGGACCTCAGGGCTCGCCTCGTAATAGTCGGGGTCGGTCCGCACGTCCGGCACCCACTCGGGCTCGCCGGTCCGGGCAACGCGTCCGACGATGCCGCGGTCGATCGGGATCGTGTCCGGCAACGCTCCGAGGCCGTGCGCAGCGCCGATGCGCAGGCGATCGCCCTCGACGATGACCAGGCTGAGGTGTCGATAGCCCAGCTGCTCGACGAGAATGTGGAGCACGGCGTCGAGCGACGCGGTCGTCGGTCCGTGGCTGGCGAGCACCTGACCCACCGCGGCGATCCCGCGGAGGGCGTCATCGGTGCGCCGTTGCTCGGTGATGTCCATGCCGGTACCGATGACGTGGGTCACGCTGCCGCGCTCGTCGGTGAGGCAGGTGTTCGACCAGCTGATCAGGCGGATCGTCCCGTCCCGATGGCGCCAGTGGTTCTCGAACGCGTTGGGAACGGCGGCGGCCCGGAGCTCGGCAAACGTCGCCTTGACGCCGTCGAGCTCGTCGGGCGGGATCAAGACGTTCCAGATCGGGCGTCCGAGGATCTCGTCGGCCCGGTAGCCCGACAGCTCCTCGCACGCGGCGTTGAACCTGACGACGGTGCCGCTCGGATCGAGGACGATGACGAGCGATGCGGCGACCTCGAGGACGCTGCTGACGAATCGCTCCTCGGCCGTCAGGAGGTCCTCTGCCGCGATCGCGTCGGACACGTCGCGACTGACCGACACGCTCCCGACGATCGAGCCAGCCACGACCCGCGGCTTGACGGTGGACTCGATCCACAGGTCCGTCCCGTCTCGGAGCCGGACCGTTCCTTCGCCCCGCCAGACCCGGCCGGCCCGGATCGCGGCAAGCAGCTCGTGCTCGTCCGCGTCGCGACGCATTCGGAACGGGAGGAGCTCGCCGAACGGCCGGCCGATCGCCTCGGCCGCGGTGTAGCCGAACATCGCGGCCGCCGATTCGGCCCAGTGGGTGATCCGGTTCTCGAGGTCGGTCGCGAAGACCGCGTCGGGAATGTCGCCGATCGTGATCGGGCTGTCCGTCGCCACCACGCTCGGCGGCCGAGCGGAAGCGGGCGGCCTGGATCGTCGGCGGGCCCGGCTCGACCGACCGTTCACCTCGGGACGTGCCCGCGCTTCGCGCTGATCGGCTTTGTTCGGCGGCATCATGTCAACACAAACGAGCGGGGACGCCACCTGCACCGTAGGCACGACCCCCCGGTCGCTCAACCACCCGTCAGATCACTGGAGACCGCCGAAAGTCCTGCCGAATCGGTCACGAGCACCGCTGCGCCGGCGATCTCGCCCCGCTCGAGGCGGGCGAGAGCCGCGTTGCCCTCGGCCAGCGGATGGACTTCGACCTCGGTCCGGATGGGGATCGCAGACGCGAGCTCCAGGTACTCGGCGGCGTCGCGACGCGTCACGTTGGCGACGCTCCGGATCGACCGCTCCCACCACAGCTCGTCGTAATCGAAGGCCGGGATGCCATCGAGATGGATGGCGTTGATCACGACGGTTCCACCACGATCGAGGGCCCGGAGGGCGGCGATGACGACCGAGCCGACCGGGGCGAACGTGATCGCGGCATCGAGGAGCGCCGGCGGGGGCTCGTCGTAACCGCCGACCGAGGCGGCGCCGAAGGCCGTCGCTCGCTCGAGGTCGGCCGCGGAGCGCGAGGCCACGTGGACCTCGCAGCCCCACTGCCGCGCGACCTGGATCGCCTGGAGGGCTGACGCCCCGAAGCCATAGAGGCCCAGCCGCCCGCCCTTCTCGATCCCGCTGAGGCGCAGCGCCCGGTAGCCGATGACGCCGCCGCACAGGAGGGGGGCGGCAGCGAGGTCGTCCATTGCCGCCGGCAGGCGGACGGCGACGTCGGCCCGGACCGTCAACCACTCGGAAAAGCCGCCGTCGCGGTCCCAGCCGGTGAAGGTGGCGTTCGGGCAGAGGTTCTCGCGCCCGGAGCGACAGAACCGGCACGTGCCGTCGAAGCCGGCGAGCCACGTCACCCCTGCCCGATCCCCGATTCGCCACCCTCCGACCGCATCGCCGAAGTCCTCGACGACGCCGACGGCCTGGTGGCCGGGGACCACCGGCAGCCGCCGGGCAGCGAGGTCGCCGGTCGCGATCTGGAGATCGGTCCGGCAGACGGCGCAGGCCGTGACGCGAAGGTGCAGGTCGGTCGGGCCGGCGACGGGCGCCGCGATCGTGCGCAGCTCGAGCGGACGGGATTCGATCGGCCCCGGCTGCTCCAGGACGAGCGCTCGCATCGACCTGATCGTACGCCCCAACCACGGTCGGCCGTTCGGCGACGATGATGCCGCTCGGGAGTACGATCGGGCGGCGCTCCACCTCACGCTCCACCGAAGGACCCGCCTGCCGACCATGACCACGATTCGATCCGCGACCCTCGTTCACGAGGGCGGCAACCGCTTCGCCACGACGACCGGCAGCGGTCGGACCTTCGCCTGGGGCGATGCCGCGGCGGCCGGCGAGCTGAGCCCGATGGAGACCGTGACCGTCGCTCTCGCCGGCTGCAGTGCCATGGACGTCATCTCGATCGCCCTGAAGAAGCGTCAGGGGATCGACCGGTACGAGATCCACGTCCGGGGTGAGCAGCGGGAGGAATACCCGCAGGTCCTGACCCGGGTCGACGTGACCCACGAGGTCGAGGGCCCGGCGATCGACGAAGAGGCGATCAGGCGCTGCATCGAGCTCTCGGCCACGAAGTACTGCCCGGTCAACGCGATGCTCTCGGCCGGCGCGACGGAGGTCCATCACCGCTACGTCGTCCGCAAGACCGGCAGCGACGCCTTCACTGCCGAGGGCGAGGTCATCGTCACCGGTCCGTACCGCCAGCCCACCATCGTCAAGTAGGGTCAGGCGGCCGGCCGCACGAGCGAGCCGCTCGCACGCCTCGCCCGTGCATGACTATGCAACGCAATGTATAGTCATGCGCCCATGGCAACCGCCGACCTTGCCACCGCCGCCGCCGCGCCGTCCCCGACCCTGGCTGCCCCGATCCGCGTCGGGATCGTCGGCGCGACCGGCTATGTCGGTGGCGAGCTCATCCGGCTGCTCGCCGCCCATCCGGGGGTCGAGCTCGTCGGTCTGACCGGTCGCGAGCGACGGGGCGACCCGGTCGGGGATGTCCATCCCCACCTGGCGACGACGGACCTGGCCCTCGAAAGCGAGCTCGTCGACGACGTCGATGCGGTCTTCCTCGCCCTGCCCCACGGCACCGCCGCCCAGCGCGTTCCCGAGCTGCTCGCACACGGTATCTCGATCATCGACCAGGGGCCCGACTTCCGGCTCCGCGACGCGTCCGACTACCCGCGCTGGTATGGCTTCGAGCATCCCCATCCCGAGCTGCTGGGTCGAGCCGTCTATGGGCTCCCGGAGCTGCATCGCGCCGAGCACATCGCCGCCGCCGCGGCGCGGGCGGCCGGCACGCCCGCCCTCATCGGCTCGCCGGGCTGCTATCCCACGGCGACGGTCCTCGCCCTGGCGCCCCTCGCCCGGGCCGGGCTCATCGAGGATGTCGTCGTGGACGCCAAGAGCGGCGTGAGCGGGGCGGGTCGGGAGGCGAAGGCGGAGATGCTGTACGCGGAGGTCAACGAGAGCGTCCGCGCGTACGGCGTGTTCTCCCACCGCCACACCGCGGAGATGGAGCAGGAGCTCGACCTCGATGGGCTCGACTTCCTGCCGCACCTCATCCCGATGACGCGGGGCATCCTCGCCGCCTGCCACATCCGTCCGACGCGGCCGCTGAGCCAGGCCGAGCTCGACGAGCTCTACGCCGCCGCCTACACGGATGAGCCGTTCGTGACGGTGGTCGATGCCCCGCCGGCGACGGGCCACGTCCTCGGCAGCAACCACGCCCGGGTCTTCGTCCGGGCCGATGCCCGGACCGGGCGGGTCCTCGCGATCGGTGTCATCGACAACCTGGTGAAGGGCGCCGCGGGCCAGGGCGTGCAGGCCTTCAACCTCGTCTTCGGCCTCGATGAGACGGCCGGTCTGTCAGCGCTCCCCCTGGCGCCCTGACGATGACGATCGAGCTCGACGTCACAGCCCCGATCTCCCCGGACCTACCGGCCGCGGAGCGGCGCGCCCGCATCCCCGCCGGATTCCTCGCCGGCGGGCGCGCCGCGGGGATCAAGGCCAGCGGCCGGCCGGACCTCGCCCTCGTCGTGACCACGTCCGGGCCGGCGGCCGCAGCGGCCGTCTTCACGCCCAACGCCTTCGCGGCCGCACCGGTGCGTCGATCGCGGGCTGCCCTCGAGATCTCGGGTGGCCGGGCGAGCGCGATCGTCTCCACGAGCGGCAGCGCGAACGCAGCCACGGGCGAGGACGGTGACGCGGACCAGGCCCGGGTCGGCGAGCTCGTGGCGGCGGGCCTGGGCGTCCCCGAGGGTGAGGTCCTCCACCTGTCGACCGGGATCATCGGGACGCGGCTGCCGCTCGATCGGGTCGCCGCCGGCGTCGACGCGCTCGTGCCGGAGCTGGCGGCCACGGATGACGGTCTCGAGTCGGTCGCCGTGGCGTTGCGGACGACCGACACCGTGACGAAAGTCTCGACCGTTGCGATCGCCCTCCCCGGCCTCGACGGCGGTCTCCACGAGGTCCGGGTTTCGGGCATCGCGAAGGGCGTCGGGATGATCCACCCGCGGATGGCGACGATGCTCGCGGTGATCCTGACGGATGCCGCCGCGGCGCCGTCGCTCCTCACCTCGATCCTCCGACCCGCCGCCGCCCGGACGTGGGACCAGCTCAGCGTCGACGGTGATACGAGCACGAACGACACCGTCTTCCTGCTCGCCTCCGGAGCATCGCCCGCGGCCGCGGTCCAGGCCGGCACGCCCGCCGCGGCCGCGCTCGCCGGGGCCGTCGAGGCCGTTGCCCGCGACCTCGCTCGCCAGCAGGCCGCGGACGGCGAGGGGGCGACCTGCCTCCTCACCTGCCAGGTCACGGGCGCGACCGACGACGCAGACGCGCGGGCCGTGGCCCGGGCGGTCATCTCGAGCAGCCTCGTCAAGGCCGCGGCACATGGCAAGGACCCCAACTGGGGTCGCGTGGCGGGCGCCGCGGGCAACGGCCGACTCGCCGACGCCGCGATCCTGGAGGCGGCAGGGCTCTCGGCCAGCGAGGCGGCGACCCGCGCCGGCAGCCCGGCCCTGGTCGAGCCGGCTCGGCTCCGGATCGCGATCGCCGGCCACCTCGTGTTCGATGGGGCCGCGGGCGGACCGCAGTCGTTCGACCGTGCGGCGGCGCGTGCGGCGATGGACGCGCCGGAGATCGTGATCCGATTGGACCTTGGGCTGGGCGATGGCGCGGGCGAGGCCTTCGGCTGCGACCTGACCGAGCTGTATGTCATCGAGAACTCGGAGTACACGACGTGAGGTCGGCCACCGGAGCGGCCGATCCGAGCGTTGCCGTCTGCGCCCGGCGGCCGGGGAGGTCGGCCTTGGCCCGGCGGACGGGGTGGGACTCATGAGCGAGACCGTCGTCATCAAGCTCGGTGGGACAACGATCGCCGACCAGGAGCAGGTCCTCATCGAGGTCGCCGCGCTTGCCCGGCGCCGGCCGGTCATCCTGGTCCATGGCGGCGGCAAGCGCCTGACCGAGTGGCTCGACCGGATGGGCGTCGTCTCGCAGTGGCAGGGCGGGCTGCGGGTGACCGACGCGGCCTCGCTCGAGGTCGCGGCCGCCGTCCTCCGCGGCGTCATCAACAGCGAGCTCGTCGCCGGCCTCCGCGCCCTCGGCGTCGATGCCGTCGGCCTGTCGGGGGTCGACGGCGGGCTCCTGATCGCAGAGCGGATCGAGGAGCTGGGGTTCGTCGCCCGGGTCGCCGGGCTGCGCCGCGACCTGCTCGATGCCCTGATGGTCGCCGGCCAAGTGCCCGTCGTTGCACCGCTCGCCCGCGACGAGCAGGGAATCGTCTGCAACGTCAACGCCGACGACGTCGCGGCCGGCATCGCGGCCGGCATCGGCGCACGCCAGCTCGTCCTCATGACCGACGTCGACGGCGTCCGCGACGCCAGCGGCGCGAAGTTGGATTCATTGACCGCGCCCGAGGCGGAGGCCCTGATCGAGGCCGGCGTGATCGGCGGCGGGATGGTGCCCAAGGTCCGGGCGGCCCTGGGCGCGCTGGCCTGGGAAGGCACCGAGGCGATCATCGCCGACGGCTCGGCGGAGCGGGCCCTCGAACGGGCCCTCGGCGACACGACGTTCGGGACGCGCTTGACGGCCTCCCGATCCGCCGGCGTGGGTGCAGCATGAGAACCGCCCCGCCGCCCGGCTCGACGACGGTCTCGAAGCGAGACCGGCAGCGGGCGATCCGGGCCATCGTGGCTCGCGGGTCGATCGCCAGCCAGCAGGAGCTCGCCGATCGCCTGGCCGCGCGCGGCTTCGCCGTGACCCAGGCCACGGTGTCGCGGGACATCGCCGAGATGGGCCTGGCCAAGGCCTGGCGCGGGGAACGCCACGTCTACGTCCTGGCCGACGACCTTCCCCGTCCCGCCATCGCGTCCGACCGGCGTCTCCGTCGGATCCTCGAGGACATCCCCGTGAAGGTCGGTCGCAGCGGCCTGGTCCTCGTCCTGACCGGCAGCCCCGGGACCGCCGGGGCCATCGCCCAGGCGATCGACGAATCGACGCTCCGGGATCAGGTCGGCACCGTCGCCGGCGACAACACCCTCATCGTCCTGTTCGCGGACGAGCCGGCGCTGGATCGCTGGCTCGGCCGCTTCACCGCCCTGCAGACGCCGCTCGCCGTGGGCGACGGCACGGAGGATGCTCGATGAAGAAGGTCGTGCTCGCCTACTCCGGCGGCCTGGATACGTCGGTCGCCGTGGCCTGGCTCAAGGAGCAGTTCGACGTCGAGGTCGTGACCCTGACCGTCGACGTCGGTGGCGGCTCGCTCCGCCAGGGCGTGGAGCGCCGGGCGATGTCGGCCGGAGCGTCACGGGCCTACGTCGTCGATGCCAGGGAACGCTTCATCACCGACTTCGTCTGGCCACATCTCCAGGCGAACGCGCTGTACCAGGGGGCATATCCCCTGGCCACAGCACTGGCGCGGCCGCTCATCGCCCAGCTGCTCGTCGAGGTGGCCCAGAAGGAGGGTGCCGACGCGGTCGCCCACGGCTGTACCGGCAAGGGCAACGACCAGGTCCGGTTCGACGTCGCCGTCCACGCCCTGGACCCCGGCCTCGAGGTCGTCGCCCCGATGCGAGTCGGGATGGGCCTCTCGCGGGAGCAGGAGATCGACTACGCCGCCGAGCGCGGGATCGAGATCCCGATCACCAAGGCCTCGCCCTACTCGATCGACGTCAACCTGTGGGGTCGCTCGTGCGAGACCGGGATCCTCGAGGATCCCTGGGTCTCGCCGCCGGCCGATGCCTACGAGTGGACGGTCAATCCTTCGGCCGCACCGGCACCGGTGGAGCTTGTGATCGGCTTCGAGGGCGGCGTTCCCGTCTCGCTCGACGGGGAGTTCGTGGATCCGGTGGCCCTGGTGGAGCGGTTGCACGAGCTGGGTGGGGCCCACGGCGTCGGCCGGATCGACCACGTCGAGGATCGGCTCGTCGGGATCAAGTCGCGCGAGATCTACGAGGCCCCGGCAGCCACGATCCTGCATGCGGCGCACCGGGCCCTCGAGGGGTTGACCCTCTCGAAGGACACCCTCCGGTTCAACCACCTCGTCGCGAACGAGCACGCTCAGCTGACCTACGACGGGCTGTGGTTCTCGGCCCTCCATCGCGACCTCCGCGGCTATGTCGCGTCGTCGCAGCGGGTGGTTTCGGGCGAGGTCCGGATGCGGCTGGACCACGGCTCGGCGATCGTGGCCGGCCGGCGCTCGCCGCTGTCGCTCTACGACAAGAACCTCGCGACGTACGACGAGGGCGACGCCTTCGACCACGCCTCAGCGGTCGGCTTCATCGAGATCTTCGGCCTGCCGCTGCGGGTCGAGGCGGCCCGCCATGGCGCCGTCGGCATGCATCACGGCGCGGCCTGGGCCTGGACGCCACCCCTGCTCGAGCACCTCCCGACCTCGGTCGAGGATCCCGAGGGCGCCGCCGCCCGCTAGGACGTCCCGGCCGGGGCCAAACCGCCCGCCACAACGGGGCGAATGCGCCTTGCGGCGGCGCCCCGGCCCGTCGACGATGCCAGGTCGAGGAGGTGCATCGATGACCGATGCCGTCGGCACTCGACACGCCACGACGCCGGAGATCGTGGAGCTCCCGGAGCGGCACGCCGCCGTGGTCGGGATCGACGGGCGGTTAGACGAGCTCCCGAGGCTCATGGGCGAGGCCTTCGGACTGAGCGCCGAGACGATCGGCGAGTCCGGGGCCGTCATTGCCGGCCCGCCGTTCGCGCGCTACTACGGCTTCGGTGAGCGGATCCAGGCCGAGGCCGGCTTCCCGTTCAGCGGGACGCTCGTCCCGACGGATCGCGTGCGGGAGACGATCCTGCCCGGCGGCCGGCTCGTCACCACGACCCACGTCGGCTCGTATGAGGAGCTGACGCAGGCGTGGGATCGCGCCGCCGCGTGGATGCGCGAGCACGCCCTGACCTCCACCGGCGCACCCTGGGAGTGCTACCTGACCGGTCCGGACGAGCCCGGACCACCGATCACGGAGATCTTCTGGCCACTCGACGACCACCGGCCGTCGCCCAGACCGCGGGCGGGGTGCCCAAGGACCGGCACCCCATGATCGGACGGTGAGACCGGCGTCGATCGTCGCCGCCATCGTGCTCGTTGCGGCGCCGTCCTGGGCGCCCTCCCGTCCCAGGCCCGCCGCGCCGCTCGCCTCAGCTGGCGACGGGCCCCGCCGCGACCACCGCCCGCGCCGCCTCGCCCCGGAGGTGGGCATAGCCGGGCTTGACCACCTCGTTGATGAGCGCCAGGCGCTCGTCGAACGGGGCGAAGGCCGACTTCATCGCGTTGATCGTCAGCCACTCCATCTCGCCGAGTCCGATCCCGAAGGCCTCGTCCAGGGCCGCGAACTCGGATGACAGCGAGACGTTCGACATCAGCCGATTGTCGGTATTGAGGGTCACCCGGAAGCGCAACCGGCGAAGGAGATCGATCGGGTGCTCGGCCACCGAGGCCGCTGCCCCGGAGTGGACGTTCGAGGTCGGGCACATCTCGAGCGGGACGCGGCGATCGCGCACGAACGCGGCCAGGCGGCCGAGGCTCACCGTCCCGTCGGGCGCCACGACGATGTCGTCGACGATCCGGACGCCGTGGCCCAGGCGCTCGGCGCCGCAGAACTGGAGGGCCTCCCAGATCGAGGGCAGGCCGAACGATTCGCCGGCGTGGATCGTGATGTGGAAGTTCTCGTGGCGGATCCGGTCGAAGGCCTCGAGGTGGCGGGTCGGGCGGTAGCCGGCCTCGGGCCCAGCGATGTCGAAGCCGACGACCCCGGCGTCGCGCCATCGGATCGCGGCCTCCGCGACCTCGACGGACCGAGCGGCCTGGCGCATCGCGGTCACGAGGACCTTCATCGTGATCCGGTGGCCCGAGGCGGCCGCCCGATCCATCCCGATCCTGAACCCCTCGAGATTCGCCTCGATGACCTCGTCGAGGGTCAGGCCCTTCTCGGTCGACAGCTCC
>DASWGY010000202.1:0-3927 GCA_036393495.1 Candidatus Limnocylindrales bacterium | reverse complement strand
CCCATGCCGGACGCGATCCGCTGCGACGACTGCGCCGTCATCTGGGCCGTCGCGGACCCCGAGCCCGCGCCACTCCCCAGCCTCGCGCTCGCCGCCTGACACGCAGCGGCCGGGCGTCCGGCCGGGAGGCCGGCTCCGGCCGGCACCCGGCTCCGGCCGGCACCCGGCTCCGGCCGGGACCCGGCGCTACCATCCGTGGGTGGATCGCGAGCCGTCCGCCGAGACCGACGAGACCGCCCTGCGCTCGGCGGTCTGCGCCGCGGGCCGGCGTCTCGGGGCGCGCGGCCTCATCAGCGCCGCCGAGGGCAACCTGTCGATCAGGCTCGCCGATGGACGCCTGCTGACGACGCCGGCCGGGCGTCGGAAGGACGAGCTGGGCCCCGGCGACCTCGCGACGGTGCCCCTGGACCCGGCCGCGGGACCGGCACCGGTCGGGCCCGCGCCGAGCTCCGACATCGCGATCCACCGCGCGATCTACCTGGCCCGGCCGGACGTCGTGGCCATTGCCCACGCCCACCTGCCGGCGTCGATGGCCCTCACCCTGGCCGGCGACGTCCCGGATCCGAAGGCCCTTCCCGAGACGGCCTTCCACCTTCCCGTGCTGCCACTCGTTCCGTTCGCCGAGATGGGCAGCGTCGAGCTCGCGGGCGCCGTGGCGGAAGCGTTCGCCTCCGGCAGCGACCCGCTACCGGGAGCGGTCCTCCTGGAGCGACACGGGGCGATCGGCGTCGGCTCGGCGGCGGGCGCGGACCGGGGAGGACCCGTCTCAGCGACCGCCCTCGAGGGTGCCCTGGTCACGGCCGTCGACCGGCTCGAGCTCGTCGACGTCCTGTGCCGCGTCTGGCGGGACGCGATCCTGGTCCAGGCGGCACGGGCGCGGTCGGTATGATGCGGCGACGATCTGGCGAACGAGAGAGGGAGGGAGCGTGGACATTCGCAAGCTGATCGCCGAGGCCGTCGGCACGTTCATCCTCGTTGGGATGGGGTCGCTCGCGATCATCGGCGTCGGTGGCGCCGGTGCGGCGGCCAACATCGTCGTCATCGCCATCGGGTTCGGGCTCGGGCTGCTCGCCGCGATCGCCGTCGCGGGTCCGATCTCGGGCGGCCATTTCAACCCGGCGGTGACCCTCGGCGCCCTGCTCGACCGGCGGATCGACCCGCCCGCGGCGGCCGGCTACGTCATCGCCCAGGTCGTCGGCGCGGTGGCGGCATCCGGGATCATCTTCACGATCAGCGATCAGGCGACCGTCGCCTCCACGAAGAACCTGCCCGGGATCGTCAGCGAACTCGGGGCCTTCACGGTGGAGGTCGTCCTGACCGCGATCTTCGTCGCCGTCATCCTGACCGTCACGAAGCGGGCGGCCGAGCACGCGATGACGGTGATCCCGCTGACGCTCCTGGCGATCCACGCCGTGGGCATCCCCTTCAGCGGGGCCTCGGTCAACCCGGCCCGATCGCTCGCCCCGGCGATCGTGTCGGCCGACTACACGGCGATCGCGATCTACCTCACGGCGCCGTTCGTCGGGGCCTTGATCGGCTGGTTCATCCACCGCGTCCTGACGGGCCAGGAGACGGAGCCGGCCGGCTAGGCCTGGGCCGCAGCCTCGTCGCCGGCCGCAAGCTCGTCGCCGGCCGCCGGCGTCGCGACGCCAATGCCGGGTAGCGGTATCCCCGCGAGGATCGGCAGGTCTCGGCCGCCCTCCGCCAGCCAGCAGGCAGCGGCCTGGCCGCCGCCGACGTCGAAGAGGGGCGGCTCCTCCGCCCGGCACCGGTCGAACGCCAGCGGGCAGCGCGGGTGGAAGCGACAGCCCGTCGGCACGTGGGCGGCATCCGGCGTCTCACCGACGAGGATGGTCCGCGTGGCTCGTTCCCCCGCGGCCGGCGGTGTCGTCGTCGGGGACACGCTCACGAGGGCCCGGGTGTACGGGTTGTGGGGGTTCGCGATCACGCCCTCGGCAGGCCCGATCTCCATGATCCGGCCGAGGTACATCACGGCGATCCGGTCGGCCAGGACCCAGGCCAGGGCCAGGTCGTGGGTGATGAACAGGTAGGTCAGGCCGCGCTCGGCGCGGAGGTCCAGCATGAGTCGCAACAGCTCAGTCCGAATCGACACGTCGAGCATCGACACGGGCTCGTCGGCGACGACGAGCTCGGGGCCCATGACGAGCACGCCGGCGATGACGACCCGCTGGCGCTGGCCGCCGGAGAGCTCATGCGGGTAGCGGCGGGCGAAGTCCTCGGCCGGCCGCAGGCCGGCCGCGTCGAGGGCGGCGAGGACGCGCTGGCGCCGATCGTCGGCCGAGGAGGCGAGATGGTTGACGTCGAGCGGCTCGGCCACGAAATCGCCGATCGACTGCTTCGGATTCAGCGTCTCGTACGGGTCCTGGAAGATCATCTGGACGCGCTGCCGGTAGTCGCGCATGGCGGCGGCGTCGCGGAGGTTCGTGACGTCCCGGCCATCGAACACGACCCGGCCGCCGGTCGGGGCGGTGAGCTTCACGATGACGCGACCGGTGGTCGTCTTGCCGCTGCCCGATTCGCCGACGAGGGCCAGGACCTCGCCCCGGCGGATCGTGAGATCGATGCCGTCGACCGCCCGGACCGCGCCACGCTGCCGGCCCGGCAGGAGGTCAAGGGCGCCGCGGCGGATCGGGAAGTGGACCTCCAGGCCCTCGACCCGGAGGAGCTCGTCGGCCTCGGCCCGCCCCTCGGCGCCCCGTTGGTGGACCCCCTCGGGGTGCCCCTTGACCCGACCCTCCATGCGCCCCTCGTCGCCGCTCATGCCTGGCCGACCTGGGCCACCGCCGGCACAGCGATCGGCTCGCCACTGGAACCCTCGGGGTACAGATGGCAGGCCACGCGAACCCGATCCCCGAACGCGACCTCGGGGGGCACGATCTCGGAGCAGACCGCCATCGCCATCGGGCAGCGTGGGGCGAAACGGCATCCCGGCGGCGGGTTCCGCAGGTCGGGTGGGGAGCCGGGGATGACGTCCAGCGTTCGGCGGTCGGCCTGGATGTTGGGAAAGGCGTTGAGGAGCTTCTGGGTGTACGGGTGCCGGGGGCGGGTGAAGACCTCGGCCACGGGCCCCTCTTCGGCGACCCGGCCGGCGTACATGATCAGGACCCGGTCGCAGGTCTCGGCGATGACCGACAGGTCATGGGTGATCAGGATCAGCGACAGGCCCAGGCGCTCGCGGAGGCGCTCGAGGAGGTCGAGGATCTGGGCCTGGACCATGACGTCGAGGGCGGTCGTCGGCTCGTCGCCGATGACGATCGCCGGGTCGCAGGCCAGGGCCATCGCGATCATCGCCCGCTGGCGCATCCCGCCGGACAGCTCGTGGGGATAGGCCGAGCCCCGGGCTCGGGGGATGCCCACCAGCTCGAGCAGCTCGCCGGCCCGACGGCGGGCGGTCCGGCCATCGACGCCGAGCCGCTCCACGATCGGCTCGGCGATCTGGTCACGGACCCGGGCGACCGGGTTGAGGGCGTTCATCGCGCCCTGGAAGACGATCGAGATCTCGCGCCAGCGGTAGCGCCGGATCGCGGTCTCGGACCTGGTCGCCAGGTCGATGCCGTGGAGGCGGATGCTGCCGGAGACGATCTTCGCGTTGGCCGGCAGGAGCCTGACCAGGGACAGGGCGGTCGTCGTCTTGCCGCAGCCCGATTCGCCGGCGATGCCGAGCGCCTCACCGGCGTCGAGACGAAAGCTGACGCCGTCCACGGCCCGGACGACGTCCCCGGCAAGGGTGAAATGGGTCCGCAGGTCGTCGACCTCGAGAAGCGGTGCCCCCGGGACAGCCAGCCTCGGCAGGGCCCGCGGCGGACGTTCGGCGCCGGCGGTCATGCCCGGCCCCGCCGCTTCGGGTTGAGGAGATCGTCGAGGGCGCCGCCGACGAGGGTGAAGGCGAAGACCACAAGGACGATG
>DASWGY010000201.1:0-1570 GCA_036393495.1 Candidatus Limnocylindrales bacterium | reverse complement strand
GACGGACGTCGATGCGTTCCTGCGCTTCACCGTCGACGACCTCTGGTACGCGGCTTCGGATCTCGACCGCGCCATGGACCTGCTCGCGGTCTGCGAGCTCGAACCGGTCACCGGTTCGAACGAGGATTCGTCGGCAGCCTGAGTCCGGGCCTGGGTCGGCTCGATGTCGAAGCCGAGTGACTCTGTCAGTTCAACTGCCGAGTGATTCTGTCAGTCGCTTCTCGAGCTTGCTCCCAGGGGTGGGCCGCTTCCAGGGATGATCGCGCGGTGGTGTCCAGGGGATCGTAGCGGCCGCGGGACTGAGGCTCGGCAGGACCCGTTGTCGCCGCTCGGTGCGCAGCTGAACCGGATCGGGCGGGGCCGCGAGGACGGCCAGCCGGCGCTCGCCGTCGTAGGCGACGATCGAGCCGTCGAGGGCGACGTGGACCTCGACCCGCTTGCCGGCATAGTTCGCCCGACCGGTCGCGCCACGAGGCAGCTGCAGGATCCGCCCGGCGAGCGAGATGGTGTGGTCCCTGGCGACCTTGCGCCGGTACTTGAAGACGAGCACCCGCTCGAGCCGGACGTCGTCGGGCAGCGTCCGCCAGGCCGGCACCGGATCGGCGGCCGGGACGACGAAGCGGGCGTTGTGGCGGGGCAGGTAGTGGACCAGGAACGCGTTGGCCCCGGCGCGGTCGACCACGCCGGCCAGGCGCAGCTCGACGACGAGCCGGTCCTGGAAGGTGCCCCACAGGCGCTCGATCCGGCCCTTGGCCTGGGCTGAGCCGGCGAGGATCGAATCGATGTCGAGCTCGACCAGGGCCCGGCCGACCTGGCTGAGCGCGGGGTCATCGTCGGCGAGCGGATGATGGCGGGCCGGGCTCGACGGGGCGAAGGCGCTGTGCCCGTCCCGGTAGATGGCGCCGGGCAGGCCGTACACCTCGATCGTGGCGAACAGGATCTCGAGATAGCCGGCCGCGTCCTCCTGATCGCGAAAGACCGCGGCCGTCACCAGCCCGGTGGCGTCATCGATCGCGCCGACCAGGACGAGTTCGGGCCCGCGCGCCTCGAGCCAGCGGTGGCGGCTGCCGTCGAGCTGGAGGAGGGTGCCTTCGGCGCCCATCCGTGGCCGCCGGCTGCGATAGCGCGGCGAGCGCCGCCGGCGCGGACTGGCGATGCCCTCGGCGCGCAGGATCGCCCGCACGCTCTCCCGGCTGATGATGATCCCCTCGCGCTCGGCGAGGAGTTCGTCGAAGTGGCTGTCGTTGAGCGGGCCATAGCGCTCGCGCAGCTCGATGATCCGGGCCCGCCGGTCGGGGTCGATCCGCCGGGACGATGGTCGGCCCCGGTTGCCGTGGACGAGGCCGGCCGGTCCGGCCTCCACGAACGCCGAGCGCAGGCGCCAGAGCTGACGTTCCGACAGCCCGAGCTGCAGACCGCCCTCGGCCATCGTCAGTTCGCCGCTCAGGATCCGGGTCAACACCCGCGCTCGTCGCTGCTCTCGTGCCGTCATCGTGATCGTCGTCTCCATCTGTGGAGACTGACAAATTCACTTGGCAGTTAGCACTGACAGATTCACTTGGCATCGAGA
>DASWGY010000200.1:0-9519 GCA_036393495.1 Candidatus Limnocylindrales bacterium | reverse complement strand
GGCCTGAGCCAGACCTTCGGCGGGACCAAGGTCCAGCCGCTCTACCAGTGGGCACCCTACGGTTCGTGGCCGTACGCAGAGATGTACGTCACCCCGTAAGGCAGAGTCCCCGACACTGAAGGCTCGGGGGCGGTTCCGCCGCCCCCGAGCCATCTCTCCAGAACGCGAGGAGGAGCCAGGTGGCCGGATACGTCGTGCGACGCGTGCTCGGCATGGTGCTGCTCCTCTTCCTTCTCACCCTGACCGTCTTCTTCCTGTTCAGCATGATGCCGGCGGACCCCGCCCGGCTGACCTGCGGCAAGGCTTGCAGCCCGGCCGTCATCGAGGCAAATCGCAAGCACCTCGAGCTCGACATCCCGCCAATCGAGCAATACCAGCGCTTCGTCGGCGGGATCTTCTTCGGACGAACCTTCTCGAAGGACTCGCCCCGGCCGATCGAGTGCGAGGCGCCGTGCCTCGGCTACTCGTTCCTTCGCAACCAGCAGGTCCTGACGATGATCGTGCGGGCGGCTCCGGTCACCTTCTGGCTCGCGATCGGCGGCTTCGTGACCTGGATGACCGTCGGCCTGACGATGGGGATCGTCGCCGCGCTCAAACGCGGCCATTGGCAGGACCGGACGGTGATGGGCATCGCCCTCGTCGGCTACTCGCTGCCGTCATTCTTCATCGGCCTCGTCCTCATCTTCTTCGTCATCCTGGACTGGCACCTCTTACCGCTGCCGCAGGGCTTCAAATCGCCGTTCGAGGATCCGGGCAAGTTCGTCCAGACGATGCTCCTGCCGTGGATCACGATCGCAACCCTGAACGCCGCGTTCTACATGCGGCTGACCCGGAACCAGGTCCTGGAAGTGTTCGGCGAGGACTACATCCGGACGGCGCGGGCCAAGGGCCTGCCCGAGCGGACGGTGGTCGTCAAGCACGCCCTGCGAGCAGGCCTCACGCCGATCGTCACCGCCGCCGGCCTCGACCTGGCCTATCTCCTCGGCGGAGCGATCATCACCGAGAACATCTTCAGCCTGCCCGGCCTGGGCTCCCTGGCCATCGGGTCCGTCATCGCGTCTGACCTTCCGCTCATCACGGGCATCACCCTCGTCACGGCGACGGTGATCATCTTCGCGAACCTGGTCGTCGACCTCCTCTATGCCGTCGTGGATCCGCGGGTCCGCGTCGGATGATCAGCCCGAACGAGGTCGCGGGGAGCGTGCAGCACTCCCCGGCACGGCCGTTCCTGTCGATCGAGAACCTCGCCGTCTCGTTCAACACCGAGGACGGCGTCGTGCGGGCCATCGACGGTGTCTCCGTCGCCCTCGAGCGCGGCAAGACGCTCGCGGTCGTCGGCGAATCAGGCTCCGGCAAGAGTGTCACGGCCCAGGCGATCATGGGCCTGGTCCGGAGCATGGGCGGCCACGTCTCGGGCGAGATCTGGCTCGATGACCAGGAGCTGACCCGGCTCCAGCCGGAAGAGGTCCAGGCCCTGCGCGGCTCCGAGATGGCGATGATCTTCCAGGACCCGATGTCGAGCCTGCACCCGTTCTACCGGATCGGGGACCAGATCGTCGAGGCCATCCTGGCCCACCGGAAGATCGGCAAGAAGGCGGCGCGCAAGGAAACCCTGGACATGCTGAAGCATGTCGGCATTCCGGCCGCCGAGCGCCGGATCGATGCCTATCCGCACCAGCTGTCGGGCGGGATGCGCCAGCGGGTCATGATCGGCATGGCCCTGATCAACTCGCCGCAGCTGCTCATCGCGGACGAGCCCACGACGGCGCTCGACGTAACCGTCCAGGCCCAGATCCTCGACCTGATCAGCACCCTCAAGGAAGAGTTCGGGACGACGGTCATCCTCATCACCCATGACCTCGGCATCGTCGCCGACGTCGCCGACGAGGTCGCCGTGATGTACGGCGGTCGGCTCGTCGAGGTCGGGCCGACATCGACCCTGTACGAGCAGCCTGAGATGCCGTACACCCTGGGGCTCCTGTCGTCGATCCCGCGGATGGATCGCGAGCTTCCGAAGCGCCTCGACCCGATCCGGGGAAACCCGCCCTCGCCGATCAAGCTGCCACCCGGCTGCGTCTTCCAGCCACGCTGCAACTACAGCGACCGAGTGCCCAACGGCGCATGCCTGGATGTCCGGCCCGAGCTCCTCCCGACGGCCCCGGACCACCTGGTCCGATGCCACCTGCCGGCGGAAGAGCGCCGCCAGATCTCCGAGGAGGTCCGCAGGATCCTGGCCGGAGCGGTGCGATGACCGCCGCCGCCCCCCGCGAGATCCTCCGCGTCAAGGACCTCAAGACCTACTTCCCGGTCCGCTCGCGCGGGCTCATTCCCCGTGTGGTCGGCCAGGTCAAGGCCGTCGACGGGATCAGCCTCAAGCTTGAATCCGGCGAGACCCTCGGGCTGGTCGGCGAGAGCGGCTCGGGCAAGACCACCGCGGCCCGTTCGATCCTGCGGTTGATCCGACCCACTTCCGGCTCGATCGAGCTCGACGGCACGAAGATCGAGAAGCTGTCGCAGGGCCAGCTCCGTCCGATCCGTCGGAAGGCCCAGATGATCTTCCAGGATCCCTACAACGCGCTGAATCCGCGGCACACCGTCGGCGGAATCATCAGCGCCCCGTTCAGGATCCAGGACGTCGAGCCGCCGGGCGGGGTCAAGGCTGCCGTCCAGGAGCTGATGGAGCGCGTCGGCCTGAACCCCGAGCACTACAACCGCTACCCGAACGAGTTCTCCGGGGGCCAGCGCCAGCGGATCGGGGTCGCCCGGGCGATCGCCCTCCGGCCGAAGCTCGTGGTCTGCGACGAGCCGGTCTCGGCCCTCGACGTCTCGATCCAGGCCCAGATCATCAATCTCCTGAAGGACCTCCAGGAGGAATTCGGGATGGCCTACCTGTTCGTGGCCCACGACCTGGCCGTCGTCCGCCAGATCTCCCACCGGGTCGCGGTCATGTACCTCGGGCACATCGTGGAAACGGCGCCGCGGGCCACGATCTACACGGCACCCCTCCATCCGTACACTCATTCGCTGCTGTCGGCGGTGCCGGTCCCGGATCCCAAGATCCAGAAGAAGCGTGCCCGGATCGTCCTCCAGGGCGACGTCCCGAGCCCGATCGACCCACCCAGCGGTTGCGTGTTCCGGACCCGCTGCTTCCAGGCCCAGCAACGCTGCACCGACGAGGTTCCCCCGCTCATCGAGGTCGCGCCGGGCCACGAGGTGGCGTGCCACTTCCCGATCGCCGCGGCCGACGTTCTCGCGAAGGTCGAGGCGCACCGCGGCATGGCGCCCGAGGAAGAGCTCATCGTCGCGCCGGTCGAGGCGCCGCACTTCATCGAGCCCGGTCCGCCGCGCGCCTGAGTCGGTCGCGGCCCCGACGGCCCGCATGGGTCGGCCCTAGACTCGACCCGTGCAGCCGCTGCGGATCGCCCTTGCCCAGATCGCACCGCGCCTCGGGGACCTCGAGGCGAATCTCGCCCGCCACCACGAGCTCCTCGCCGATGCCCGCGTCGGCGGTGCCGGCCTCGTCATCTTTCCCGAGCTGGGGTTGACCGGCTATCAGCTCCAGGACCTGGCGGCCGAGGTCGCCATGCGTCTCGACGACCCGCGCCTGTCGGGCCTGGCGCGGGCGACGGCCGGACTCTCGGCCGTCGTCTCGTTCGTCGAGGAATCGGGCGACCATCGTCTCTTCATCGCGGCGGCGCTGCTCGAGGACGGCGAGGTCCGTCACGTCCATCGCAAGGTCTACCTGCCGACCTACGGCCTGTTCGATGAGCGACGGTTCTTCTCGCCCGGGGACAGCCTTCGGGCCGTGCCGTCGCGGCTCGGGGTCGGCGTCGGGCTGGCCGTGTGCGAGGACTTCTGGCACCTCTCGACGCCCCAGATCCTGGCCCTCGATGGGGCCCAGCTGCTCATCAACGTGTCATCGTCGCCGGGGCGGGACCTGGCGGCCTCGAGCGAGGTCGGCCTCGGCACGGCGTCCTCGTGGCGGACGCTGATGCGGACCTACGCCCAGCTGACGACCTCGTTCGTCGTCTTCTGCAACCGGGTGGGGGTCGACGAATCGATCTCGTTCTGGGGCGGCTCGGAGGTCATCGGGCCGGGCGGAGGGGCGATCTTCTCGGCGCCGCTGTTCGACGATGGCCTCTTCATCGCCGACGTGGACCTGGCCGACATCCGACGAGAGCGGATCACTCTGCCGCTGCTTCGCGACGAGCGACCCGAGCTCGTGAGCCGGGAATGGCGGCGCCTGATCGCCGAGCGTGCCGGACTGGCTCGCGACTCGACCGCCGAGGACGGGGCGGAGGACGGTCTCGATGTCGCCGCGGAACCCGGCCCGGGCCAGCCGATCGGATTCCGGGGGACGCCCGATCCTGCGCCGCCGGCACGGTCGAGGCCCAGGCGGGGCGCCGCGTGACGCCTCCGGGCCGGGCGTCCGCCGTGGACGCCGACGGGACACCGCTCTTCGACCTTCCGCCGGAGCTGGCCATCGACACCGACGTCGCTCGTCGGGTGATCGCCGATTTCATCAGGGGCCAGCTCCGGCAAGCCGGCTTCGAGCGGGCGGTCATCGGACTGTCCGGCGGCATCGACAGCGCCCTCGTGGCCTACCTCGTCGCCGAGGCGATCGGGGCGCCCCGGCTGCGGTGCGTGCTCATGCCGTCGAGCTCGTCGTCGCCGGCGTCGCAGGCCGACGCCGAGGTCGTGGTCGCCGACATCGGTTGCAGCAGCGAGGTCGTCGACATCAGCCCGATGGTCGATGGCTTCTTCGGCGTGGGAGCATCCGCCGGGGCCGCCGGGCCGGAGGGTCTCGCGGCGAGTCACCTCCGGCGGGGCAACTTCGCCGCCCGGATGCGGATGGCCGTGCTCTACGACCGCTCGGTGACGTGGGCTGGCCTCGTCGTGGGGACCGGGAACAAGACCGAGGCCCTCATCGGCTATACGACGCTCTTCGGCGACAGCGCCTGCGCCTTCAACCCGATCGGCGATCTCTACAAGAGCCAGGTCCGGCAGGTCGCTGCGGCCATCGGCGTGCCCGAGGTGATCATCCGCAAGGCGCCCTCGGCGGACCTCTGGCCGGGCCAGACCGACGAGGCCGAGGCCGGGTTCACCTACCCCGAGCTCGATCGGCTCCTCTTCTGGCGGATCGACAAACGCCGCTCGGCTGAGGAGGTCGTGGGCCTCGGCTTTGACCCAGCGTTCGTTGCGCGCGTCGATCGGATGGTCGCGACGTCCGAGTTCAAGCGCCAGGTGCCACCGATCGCCAAGCTCGGGCCCCGGACCACGGGTGTCGACTACCTCTACCCGCGCCGCCGGCCCGGCTCCGCCCGCGGCTGAGGCGGCCGATGGCGGGCGGTCCTGGCGAACCAGATCCGGCGAGCGACGAGCGCGACGAGGGCGACCCGCGCGACGCAGCCGGTTCGGGCGACGCTGGCGGCACGCTCTTCCTCGTTGCGACGCCGATCGGCAACCTCGGCGATGTGACCCTGCGGGCACTCGAGGTCCTCCGGGCCGTCCCGCTCATCGCGGCCGAGGACACCCGGATCGCTCGGCGGCTGTTGTCCCGCTACGCGATCCCGACGCGGACCGTCAGCTTCCACGCCCGGAGCGGACCCCGTCGGATGGCGGACCTGCTGGGGCACCTTCACGGCGGGGCGGACCTGGCGCTCGTCACCGACGCCGGGACGCCGGCGGTGAGCGACCCCGGGATGGAGCTGGCCGCGGCCTGGGCTGCCGGCGGCGGGCGCGTCGAGGCCGTCCCCGGGGCGTCGGCGGTGCTCGCCGCGGTCGCGGTGTCCGGGATCGCCGGGCCCCAGTGGGTCTTCGAGGGCTTCCTGCCCAGGAGCGGCAGACGGCGCCGCGAGCGGCTCGCGGCGATCGCCGCCGACGAGCGAGGGGCGGTGGTCTTCGAGGCGCCAGGCCGGCTCCTGGCCACGCTCTCCGACCTGGCCGCGGCCTGCGGCCCGTCGCGACCCGCAGCCGTCTGCCGCGAGCTCACGAAGCTCCACGAGCAGGTCGTCCGGGGTTCGCTCGCGGACCTGGCGGCGGCCGTCTCGGCCGGCTCGATCCCGGCCCGGGGCGAGGTCGTCATTGTCGTCGGCTGGTCCGTCCGGGCGGACGCATCGGCGGCGGACCGAGCCACGGACGCGCGGGCGGCGGACGCCGAGGCATCGGCCCTGGCTGCGGTCGAGGCGCTCGTGACGGGAGGCCTCGGCCGGGCCGAGGCTGCCCGGCGCGTGGCGGCGGCGACCGGGATCCCGCGCCGGCGCCTGTATCGGGTCGGGGCTTCCCGGTAGCATCGATCCGATGACGACGTCCCGCCGCGCCCCAACCCTGCCCGTCATCGGCGTTCTGACCCCGATCGGCCAGCTCATCGTCGTGGCCACCCTGCTCCTCAGCGGAGCCGCCATCGTCCTGGGCTGGCTCGTCCACGCCGACGAGACCCTGGTCTTCA
The DNA here is from genome assembly GCA_036393495.1 of Candidatus Limnocylindrales bacterium. Classification (GTDB taxonomy): domain Bacteria; phylum Chloroflexota; class Limnocylindria; order Limnocylindrales; family CSP1-4; genus UBA5189. The sequence goes on along the minus strand of DASWGY010000200.1, from coordinate 3,071 downwards.
GCGTCGCCGCGGTCGCCATCCTCGGCCTCGCCTGGACCGTCGGGCTCGGGACCGAGCGGCTGGGGGCCGTGGCCGGCCCGCAGGTCGGCGGCATCCTGAATGCGACGTTCGGGAACGTCGCCGAGCTGATCATCGCCTTCTTCGCGCTCCAGGCCGGGCTGCTCGACGTCGTCAAGGCGTCGCTGACCGGCTCGATCATCGGCAACCTCCTGCTCGTCCTCGGGGCGAGCGTCCTCGTCGGCGGCCTGCGGCACGGGACCCAGACGTTCGACTCGCGGATCGCCGGCTCCAATGCCGCCCTGCTGGTCGTCGCCGCGATCGGCCTGTTCGTCCCGGCGATCTTCGCCATCACCGTCGGGGAGCGTTCGACGGACACGCTCCAGGAGGAATCGGTCCTCGTCGCGATCCTGCTGATGGCCGGCTATGGGCTGTCGCTCGTCTGGCAGTTCACGAACCCGGATCGGACGCTCGGCGGCCACGGGCCGTCGGAGGGGCACGAGGGCCCGGCCTGGGGGACGCGGACGGCCCTCGGCGTGCTCCTGGCCGCGGCGATCCTCCTGGCAATCACCGCGGAAATCCTCGTCGGGGCCATCGAGCCGTTCGTCGAGTCGGTGGGCCTCTCGGCGTTCTTCGTGGGTGTCGTCCTGATCCCGACGATCGGCAACCTCGCCGAGCACCTCGTGGCGATCCAGCTGGCGGCGAAGAACAAGATGGAATTCGCGATGGCCGTCACCTACGGCTCCTCGCTCCAGGTCGCCCTGTTCGTGGCTCCGGTCCTGGTCATCATCGGCGCCCTCATCGGCCAACCGATGGATCTGGTCTTTACCCCGCTCGAGGTGGTCGCCGTTGGTGCCGCCGTGGGCATCAGCGCCCTCATCGCCCTCGACGGCGAATCCAACTGGCTGGAGGGCGCCCTCCTCGTGATCGTCTATCTCATCCTGGCGGGCTCGTTCTTCGAGCTGCCCGGCTGAGGCGCGGCGCGACGGCGCCGGAGGGTGGCGCCGCCGCTGGCCGCTGGGGGAGGGGAGGCTCGCCGATGGTGATCAGGCGGCGACGGCCTCCGGGATCGGATCCTCCGCCGAAGCCTCGCCCTCGGCTGTGTCGGTTGACCCCTCGAGACGGGTGGCCTGGACCTCGAGGCCCTCCGCGGCGGACTCCGCCGCGTAGTCCTTCTTGCGACGGCCGGAGAGCATCTCGACCGAGTTGGCAACGACCTCGGTCTTCCAATGACGCTTGCCGGTCTCGTCGTCCCAGGTCCGCGTTTGGATCCGCCCCTCGAGGGCGACCTGCTGGCCCTTTCCGAGGTAGCGCCCGCAGATCTCGGCCAGCCGGTCCCAGGTGACGACGTTGTGGAATTCAGGGCGCTCCTTGCCGTTGCCGGCGTATTCGTTGGTCGCCACGCTGAACTGCGTGACGTGCTTGCCCGACGCGAGGGCGCGCATCTCCGGGTCGCGCGTCAGACGGCCGGTGAGGAGGACCTTGTTCACGGTCCGGATCTCCTTCTATCGGTCGGCCGACGGGTCACGGGCCGACCCTGCGTGCGGCGGGGCGGGCGATGTGCCGGCCTCGGCGGGGCAGCCCTCGGCGGGCGACGGTCGGCGAGGCCGGCGATGCTTCGGCGAGCGACGCGACCCTAGCAGCGGGCGCTCACCGCTCGGTCACCTCAGGCTTACCTGCGCCTTGGCGCGGGCGGGCCGGCTTGGCGCCGGGGCGGGTCATCTTGGCGCAGGGCCGGGCCGGCCGACCGGCACCGCGTCAGGACGGCGACCAGACGAACGGGGTCGTCGTGGTGACGGCGACGAAGCCGAGTCGCTGGAGGATCGGCCGGCTGTCGTCGGAGGCGTCGACCTCGAGCAGCCGGTAGCCGCGCTCGGCCGCGAGAGCCGCCCGGCAGGCCACGGTCGCCCGGTAGATCCCGCGGCCTCGCCAGGCCGGCAGGGTCGCGCCGCCCCACAGCGTCGCGAAGTCGGTCGTGCCCTCGCAGCGCACCCAGGCAGCGCCCACGACCTCGCCGGCGGCCTCGGCCACGATGATCGTGATCGAGGCTGGGTCGGCGCTCCGCTCGGACTCGAACATCTCGGCGAGCCGGGCTCGGTCATCGCCCCAGACCGCCGTCTCCATGGCCGCGATCCGCTCGAAATCGACCCGCTCGGCGACCTCGCGCAGGATGACGTCACCCGCCATCGCCGGCCGAGCCGCCGCCTGGGCCACCGGCGCGATGAGGACGGTCTCCTGGTCCTCGCTGACGAATCCGGCGGCCCGCAGCCTGCCGGGGAGGTCCGTCGGCCGGTCATGGCCATGGTGCTTCCACTCGAATCGCTCACCGCGCGCCGCGAAGGCTTCGACTTGGCGGGCGATCAGGGAATCGATCTCCCGGCCAGCCAGCCCGGCGAGGTCGCGATACAGCACGAAGCCGTGACCCTGGAGCCCGAGGAACCGGACGACGGGCCCGTCCCGCTCGACCTCGACGCCGGCAGGCAGGGGATCCGGGATGCGAACCCGGAGCTGGGCGTCGTAGGCGGCGAGGAGGGCGGAGACGTCGGGCCGGATCACCCCCGGAGTCTAGGTCTGGATCGACGTCCCCGATCTAGCGACCCGACGCGGCGATCTTCGGCTCGGCGCGGCGTCGACCTGGCGCGGCTGCGTGATGGCCCAGGGCGGCGGCGATGAACCCGACGGCGGCCGGGTCGGCCTCAGGCGCCCGGGCGCCGTAGATGTCGCAGAAGATCTCCACGAGGTCCGGATCGAACTGCGTCCCGGCGTGGCGCCGGAGCTCGTCGATCGCGGCCTCGTGGCTGATCTTCCGCTTGTAGGGCCGGTCCTGGATCATCGCGTCGTAGGCATCGGCGATGGCGACGATCCGGGCGCCGAGGGGGATCTCGTGGCCGCTCAGGCCATACGGGTAGCCGGCACCGCCGAATCGCTCGTGATGGTGGAGGATGATCGGCACGGCGTCGCGGAGCATCGTCGCCTGCTCGAGGATGACCTGGCCGATCCGGGGGTGCTGGACGACCGAGCGCCATTCGGCCGGCGTGAGCGACGACGGCTTCTCGAGGATGTCCTGGGGGATC
>DASWGY010000199.1:0-2019 GCA_036393495.1 Candidatus Limnocylindrales bacterium | reverse complement strand
TCGGCCGCCCGCGAGCAGCTGATCGGCGGGTGCTCCTCGCCCTCGACCTCGACGACGCACATCCGGCAGGCCCCGAAGCCGGGCAGCTTGGGCTCGTAGCAGAGGGTCGGGATCTCGATCCCGTTGTCGCGACAGACCTCGAGGATCGTCTGGCCCTCGAGGCCCTCGACGACCCGCCCGTCGACCTCGATCCGGATCGCCGGCGTCGACATCGGGCGCTGCGGAGCCTGGGTCGTGATCAGGCGCTCGGCGAGCGTGTCTTCCCGCGCCGTCGTCGTGTCGTAGACGATCGGCGTGTCGGGCCGGGTGTCCGGGCGCGTGATCAGGTCAGCCAAGTTCGGGGCCTCAGTGCGTCGCGCCGGCTGAGGCGAGCGAGTCGCTCGCCGCCATCGCGATGGGATGGCAGACGCCCGCGGGGCAGGAGCTGCGCTCGAGGTGCTCGTCGAGCTCCGCTCGGAAGTATCGCATCCCGCTCATCAGCGGGAGGGTCGCGAGGCGCTCGTGGTCGCACAGGGCCGAGCCCACGATGTCGGCGCTGAGGTCGGCCAGGAGGCCGAGGTCGCCCGCCCGCGACGTGCCCGCGGCGAGGCGGTCGCCGATCTCCGAGAGCCGCCGCGTCCCGATCCGGCAGGGGATCGTCTTGCCGCAGGCCTCATCGGCGCAGAAGCGGGTCAGGACCCGGGCCAGGTCGACGATGCAGGCCCGGTCGTCGGCGACGATGACCGAGCCCGAGCCGACGTGGGCGCCGGCCGACCGGAGGGCATCGAAGGCGTACCGCGTCCCGAGCAGCTCGGGCGGCAGGATCCCGCCGGAGGGGCCGCCGACCAGGATCGCCTTGAGGCTGCGGCCCTTCCCGAGCGGTCCGGCGAGCGCGACGACGTCGCGGAGGGGCGTGCCGAGCGGCACCTCGGCGACGCCCGATCGCTCGCCGCCGCGAACCTGGACGAGGATCGTGCCGGGGCTGTCGGGGGCGCCGATCCCGGCGAAGGCCTCGGGGCCGTTGGTGAGGATCCACGGGACCGAGGCCAGGGTCTGGATGTTGTGGACCACGGTCGGGCGGTCTCGCAGGCCGCGCGTCGCCGGGTGAGGGGGACGCTGCTCGGGCTGGCCGCGCTTGCCGTCGAGGGCCTTGAGCAGGATCGTCTCCTCGCCGAGGAGGTAGGCCCCCTGGACGCCCCGGACCGAGACGTCGAGGTGCCGTCCGGCGCCCAGAACATTCGTGCCAACGAAGCCGGCGTCGGCGGCCGCCGCAAGGGCCGCCTCGAGGATCCGGATCGTGGACGTCGCCTCGGACCGAACGGCGATGATCGCCTCCTCGGCGCCGATGGCGAATGCGGCGATCGCGAGGCCTTCGATGACCGCGTATGGGTTTCGCTCCAGGAGCGCTCGGTCGGTCTGGCTCGAAGGGTCGGCGCCATAGCCGTTGGCGACGACGAATCGACCGGCCGCCGCGGTCCGGCTGGCGGCGCGCCACTTGTCGGCCGCCGGGTAGCCGGCCCCGCCGCGCCCGCGGAGGCCCGATGCCCCGATCGCGGCGATGGTCGCGGTGGCCCCGAGGTCGCGGACGGCCTTCCGGAGCCCCTCGAACGCGCCGGCCCGGACGGCGGCATCGAGGTCCGTCGGATCGGACGTGGTCGGATCGGCCGCCGCCGCGTCGACGTTGCGCGCCGCGCCGCCGCCCTTGCGCGCCGCGCCGCCGCCCTTGCCCGCCGCCCGGCCCGACGTCCGCGGCAGGAGGATCGTCGGCCAGCCCTTCGGCGTGTCGAGGATCACGATGTCGGTCACGCGTCGTCACCCCGGCGGCCGCCGAGGGCCGAGCCGAGACCCGCCAGGAATGCGTCCTCGACCGGCCGACGGGCCGTCACGGCCGCGGCCTGCTCGGCGCTCCCCGGCGGCTCGAAGCGCAGGTGGCGGTAGTACGAAGCGGTGCCGTAGATCATGGCGTACCACGCTCCAGTGACCTGGCTGATCCGCTTGAGGGCCGCCACGGGCAGGTAGCCGTAGGCGGCCTGGGTCGCC
>DASWGY010000198.1:0-9407 GCA_036393495.1 Candidatus Limnocylindrales bacterium | reverse complement strand
GCAGGGAGCGCAACGGGCGCTCGATGCTTGCGCGCGATCTGGAGGGATCACTACATGCCGTTGCGTTCGGACTCAGAGAACTTCGCCCTCATCAGGGTCATCGGGGTCGGCGGTGGTGGCAGCAATGCCGTCAACCGGATGATCCGGGCCGAGATGATGGGCGTCGAGTTCATCGCCCTGAACACGGACGCCCAGGCGCTGCTGCAGTCGGATGCCCCGCACAAGATCCGGATCGGCGACAAGATCACCCGCGGCCTTGGGGCCGGCGGTGATTCGTCGATCGGGCAGCGGGCGGCCGAGGAGGACGCCGACAAGGTCGGCGCGGCCCTCGAAGGCTCCGACATGGTCTTCATCACGGCCGGCCTGGGCGGCGGGACGGGATCCGGCGCAGCGCCGGTCGTGGCCGAGCTGGCCAAGGCCGCCGGGGCCCTGACGATCGGCGTCGTGACCAAGCCCTTCGCCTTCGAGGGCGCCCGGCGCAAGCTCACCGCGGAGAAGTCGGCCGAGGACCTCAAGGGCAAGGTCGACACCCTGATCACGATCCCCAATGATCGCCTCCGGGACGTTGTCCAGAAGAACACCAGCATCCTCGATGCCTTCCGGGTCGTCGACGATGTTCTCCGCCAGGGCGTCCAGGGGATCAGCGACATCATCACCGTGCCGGGGCTCATCAACCTCGACTTCGCCGACGTCCGGGCGATCATGAAGGACGCCGGCTCGGCGCTCATGGGGATCGGCCGGGCCTCGGGCGAGAACCGGGCCGTCGAGGCCGCCCGCCAGGCGATCTCGAGCCCGCTCCTCGAGGTCAACATCAACGGCGCCCAGGGCATCCTGTTCAACGTCACCGGCTCGTCGACGCTGTCGCTGTACGAGGTGACCGAGGCGGCCGAGGAGATCCGCGCCGCCGCGGACCCCGAGGCCAACATCATCTTCGGGACAAGCTTCAACGAACGTCTCGGCGACGAGGTCATGATCACGGTCATCGCCACCGGCTTCGATGGACGACGATCGACGAGCCGCGCCGCCGGCCAGGTCGGCGTCATGGCGTCGGCGGACGGGACCGTCCGGGCGCCCCGGGATTTCCTCGAGGAGCTCGAGCGGCAGCGAACGCAGCTCAACGATGCCGGCGCCCTCGATGCCGCGGAGATCCGCCCGGACGAGGCGGCGGCACGGGTCGGTGGTCGATCGGTCGGGGAGCCGGTGCCGGTGAAGCGCGCCGCCTTCGACGCCGACGACCTCGAGATTCCGAGCTTCCTTCGGCGCCCCAAGTAGGGCGCCGTCGTCTACCTTGGCGGCGCCGGATGCGGCCCCTTGCGGCGTTGACGCCTCCGGGCGCTCGCTCACGCACCCTGGAGTGCGCTCGCTCCCGTCCTCGGCGTCGCCTTGCATCGGGCTCGCCTGCGGCGCCGCGACCGGCTCGGAGTTCGGCCTGACCTCGGCTGAGACGCCGTGACCAGCTCTGACCGCCTGACCTCGGCTGAAGCGCCTGGGGCCCGTACGTGAGGGCTGGGTCAGACCCGCCGACGAGCGGATCGTTCGTGGCGCCGGATCCGGGCGAGGTTGCGGCGCTCCGTGCGGCGCGGGGGCGGGTGCTCGAGGGGATCGCGGCGGCCGCGCGGCGGGTTGGGCGCGAGCCCGGCGACGTGACGCTCGTCGCCGTTTCGAAGACGGTGCCGGCGGCGCGCCTCCGGGCGGCGCTCGCGGCAGGCCTCTCCCTCTTCGGCGAGAACCGCGTGCAGGAGGCCCTGGCCAAGGTCGACGCCGTCCCCGGGGCCGCGTGGCACCTCGTCGGTCCGCTCCAGGCCAACAAGGCTCGGCGAGCGGTGGCCGCGTTCGACCTGGTCGAGACGGTCGACTCGATCGCCCTCGCGGCTCGTCTCGATCGGCTCGCCGCTGAGCTCCGACCGGGGCGACGCCTGCCGGTCCTGCTTGAGGTCAACATCGATGCCGACCCGGCCAAGGCCGGGTTTCGACCCGAGGCGCTGTCGACCTCGTTGCCGGACCTGCTGGACCTGCCCAACCTCGACCTCCGGGGCCTGATGACGGTGGGTCGGCTCGTCGTCGACGCGGAGGCGGCTCGGCCGACGTTCGTTGCCCTGCGCCGGCTCTCCGAGGTCCTTCGGGCCCGGGATCCGCTGCTTGGTCCGGACCTGTCCATGGGGATGAGCGACGACTTCCGGGTGGCGGTCGAGGAGGGCGCCACGTTCGTCCGCGTGGGCCGCGCGATCTTCGGGGAGCGCGTCGACCACGATCACGGACCGAGTGGCGCCGACCACCATCACGGCACCTGAAGGAACCCGCCTGCCCCGCCGAACGATCGTCGCTAGACTCCAACGCGTGGGGTCCCAGTTCGTGTTCACGTTCGTCAGGTTCCTGCTGATTGCGTTCGAGCTCCTCGTCATCGCCCGCGTCCTGCTCTCCTACGTCGAGAGCGACCCGCGGCGTCGCTCGTCGCTTGGCCAGTTCCTGGTAGCGATCACCGAGCCGGTCCTGGCCCCGATCCGGAACCTGCTTCCCAGGGGCGGGATGTTCGACTTCTCGCCGCTCATCGTGATCCTCGTCCTGGGAACGATCATCCGGGCCCTGCCGGGTTGAGATCGGCCGCGGGCGAGCTCCGGATCGCGGTCCGGGTGACGCCACGCGGGGGCCGCGATTCGATCGACGGCGTCCGCGACGGCAAGCTCCTCGTCCGGGTCGCCGCCGCCCCCGCGGACGGGGCGGCCAACGAGTCTGCGCTGCGCCTGATCGCCGAGTCGATCGGCGTGCCGCGGCGTGCCGTGCGGCTCGTCGCCGGCGCCAGCGGCCGCCACAAGCTGGTCTCGGTGGCGGGCGCGGATCGAGCCGCCCTGATCGCTCGCTGGCCCGACCTCGGTGTATGATCGGCGCCCTTCCGGCTCGGCCGGGCGGGCCTGGGGGCGATTGGCTCAGTGGTTAGAGCACGCGGTTCACATCCGCGGGGTCACTGGTTCGAATCCAGTATCGCCCACCACCTCGAAGCCGACGACGGGGACCCAGCCAGGTCTCCGTTCTTCGATTCCGGCGTCGGGCCACGGCCAGGTCCCGCATCTCCTGAAACTCGGCGCCGCACGGCGTCACGCTGAACCCCGGATCGTCGTCCAAGGATCGCAAGGCGGGCGCGGGTGTCCGCCAGGCAATCCTCCTCCAGGCGAGATCCCCGGCGCCGCCGGGGATTTCGTCGTTCTCAGCCGAACGCTGACTCGGCCGCGATCCGGCGCAGGACCGACTGGAGGATCCCGCCGTTGCGGTAGTAGTCGACCTCGATCGGTCCGTCGAGCCGGCAGTCCACCTCGAACGTTGTCGTCCGGCCCGTCGCGTCGTCCGTTGCGTGGACGGTGAGGCGGCTGCGCGCCTCCGGGCCGCCGGCAACGCCCTCGATCGTGAACGACTCGTGGCCGCTGAGCCCGAGCCCCGCGGCGCTGTCGCCGGGCAGGTACTGGAGGGGCAGGACGCCCATCCCGACGAGGTTACTCCGGTGGATCCGCTCGTAGCTCTCGGCGATCACGGCCCGGACGCCGAGCAGCGTCGCGCCCTTGGCCGCCCAGTCACGGGATGAGCCGGTCCCGTACTCGCGGCCGGCGAGGACGACCAGGGGCACGCCCTCGGCGGCGTAGCGCGTGGCGGCCTCGAAGATCGTCATCTCCTCGCCGTCGGGGAGGTGCCGGGTGAACGGCCCCTCGCGGTCGTCGGCCAGCCGGTTGCGAAGCCGGATGTTGCCGAACGTGCCCCGGATCATGACCTCGTGGTGGCCCCGCCGCGACCCGTACGAGTTGAACTCGAGCGGGGTCACCCCGCGCTCCTGGAGCCAGACGCCGGCTGGAGACGAGGGGGCGATCGAGCCGGCCGGCGAGATGTGGTCGGTGGTGACGCTGTCGCCGAGCACCGCCAGGACCCGCGCATCCGCGATCGGAGCAATCGGGGGAGGCTCCTTCGTCATGCCCTCGAAGAAGGGTGGCCGGGCGACGTAGGTCGAGGCGGGATCCCAGGCGTAGCGATCGCCCTCGGGGATCGGCAGGGCCCGCCACCGATCGTCGCCATCGAAGACGGTCGCATAGGTCTGGCGGAAGAGCTCCGGGTCGATCGCATCGTGGATGACCTCGCGGATCTCGTCGGGACCGGGCCACACGTCGGCGAGGAAGACGGGCTTGCCGTCATCGCCGATGCCGAGGGGCTGACGGCTCAGGTCGATGTCGACGCGGCCGGCGAGGGCGAAGGCGACGACGAGCGGGGGAGAGGCAAGGTAGCTCGCGCGCGCGAGCGGGTGGATCCGTCCCTCGAAGTTGCGATTCCCGGACAGGACCGCGGCGGCAACGAGCTCGTGCGCCTGGATGGCCTCCGCGATGGCCTCGTCGAGGGGTCCCGAGTTCCCGATGCAGGTCGTGCAGCCGTAGCCGGCGAGGGCGAAGCCGAGCGTCTCGAGGGGTTCCATGAGCCCGGCCGCTTCGAGGTAACTGGTGACCACCCTGGAGCCGGGAGCGAGCGACGTCTTGACCGTCGGGCCAACGGTCAGGCCCCGGGCGATGGCGTTCCGGGCCAGGAGCCCAGCGCCGACCATGACCGTCGGGTTGGAGGTGTTGGTGCACGATGTGATCGCGGCGATGACGACCGAGCCGTTGCCGACCTCGCCGCGCTCGCCGTCGACCTGGACGGGGATGGCTGCGGCCGCGGCATCGACGCCGCCGGTCTGCGGGAACGCAGCGTGGAAGCTCGCCGGGAGGGCCGGCAGGACGACCCGGTCCTGGGGTCGCCGGGGACCGGCGACGGACGGCTCGACGGTCGACAGGTCGAGCGTCAGGAGGGCGTCGAAGTCGGGTCCGGGACCCGGTTCGCGCCACAGACCCTGGTCCTTCGTGTAGCGCTCGACGAGCGCGATCCGCTCGGCCGACCGGCCGGTCAGCCGGAGGTAGGCAAGGGTCTCATCGTCGACCGGGAAGAGGGTCGCCGTGGCCCCGAACTCGGGGCTCATGTTGGCGATCGTCGCCCGGTCGGCCAGCGACAGCCCGGCCAGGCCGTCCCCGGCGAACTCGACGAACGACTCGACGACGCCAAACCCGCGAAGCATCTCGGTCACGACCAGGACGAGGTCGGTGGCCGTGGAGCCGCTGGGCAGCTCGCCGGTCAGCCGGACGCCGACGATCCGCGGCATTGGCTGGTAGACGGGCTGGCCGAGGAGGGCGGCCTCGGCCTCGATGCCGCCCGCGCCCCAGCCCAGGACCCCGAGGCCATTGATCATCGTCGTGTGGGAATCCGTCCCGATCAGGGTGTCGGGGAAGGCGACCCGGCCGACTGCATCCTCCCGATCGGCGACGACCGTCGCGAGGAACTCGAGGTTGACCTGGTGGATGATGCCCGTCCCCGGTGGCACGACGCGGAGGTCGCGGAAGGCCGTCTGGGCCCAGCGGAGGAGCTGGTAGCGCTCGCCGTTCCGCTCGTATTCCCGAGCGACGTTGAAGGCGAACGCGGCCGGCGTGCCGAAGGCGTCGACCTGGACCGAGTGGTCGATGACGAGGTCGGCGGGCACGAGCGGGTTGACTCGCGCCGGGTCACCCCCGAGATCGGCCATCGCGTCGCGCATCGCGGCGAGATCGACGACGGCCGGGACGCCGGTGAAGTCCTGGAGCACGACCCTCGACGGCATGAACGGGATCTCGGCTTCGCCGGAGCCGCCCGGCCGCCAGGCCGCCAACCGCTCGACGTCGTCCGGCGTGACCATCCCGCCGCCGGCGTGGCGGAGCGAATTCTCGAGCAGGATCTTGAGGGTAACTGGGGCTCGCCCGAGGTCGATCCGGTCGTCGATCGCGGCCAGGCGGTAGCGATCGGGGAGGCCCGGGCCGAGGGGGCTGCGGGCGCCGAACGGATCGGGTGAAGGCACTGGGCTCGGTCCTTTGCTGCGCTGGCTACACTCGCTCCGTGCAAGCGTACCGCGCCCGAGCCGAGCACTCCCGGCGAGGCAGTGGGTGAGGGCCTGGCCGGACCCCGACGAGCTCCGCGGCCGGCTCCGGGAGGCGGGCCCGGACCGGGAGGCGGGTACGGACGAGGCCACGCTGGGCGAGCTCCGGGAGCGGGGGATCGACCTGGATCCCGCGCCGCCGGGCAAGCATCGCCATGGCGAGGAGATCCACGAATCGGATCACGCCCATCCCCATGCCCACTCCGAGCCCGGGGAGCCGCCCATCGTCGGCATCGTCGGCGCGGGCGCCGTTGGGACGGCGCTCGGCGTCGCCCTGGCCCGGGCCGGCTGGACGGTCGCTGCCGTTGCGTCGCGGGATGCCACTCGCCGGGAGCGCTTCCGATCGCTGGTCCCAGGCGCCCGGGCGTTTGCCGAGGCGGCCGCCCTCCTCGACGAGGTAGAGCTGATCGTCCTGGCCGTCCCCGACGACGTCATCCCGTCGCTCGCCGGCCAGCTCCGGATGTACAGCGGCCAGGCGATGGTCCACACGTCGGGAGCGCTCGGCGCGGAGGCGCTCGCGCCGGCGATGGCGGCCGGGACCCAGGTCGGCGCCTTCCATCCGCTCGTTGCCTTCGCGGACACGGAGCTCGCCGTGGCCGCGCTCCACGGCGCGACCGTGGCCATCGAGGGCGACGACCAGCTGGCCGACCTGCTGGCCCGGATGGCCGAGGCCATCGGGGCCGAGGCGGTCCGGCTCGCGCCCGGCACGAAGGCCGCGTACCACGCGGCGGCCGTCCTGGCCGCGGGCGGCTTCATCGCCCTCCTCGATGCGATCGCCGAGCTCGGGCGGGTGGCGGGCCTCGACGAGGCGGGATCGCTCACGATCTATGGCCGGCTCACCGAGCAGACCCTGGCCAACGCCCGGGCCCTCGGGATCGCCCGGGCCCTCACCGGTCCGATGACACGGGGCGACGTTGGGACGCTGGAGCGCCACCTGGCCACGCTGCGGGCCACGGCGCCGGCCGCGCTGGCCCTCTACGCGGCCGCGGCCGAACGCGAGATCGCCCTCGCGGAGGGGCGGGGCGCGCTGGCACCGGACGTCGCCGCGACGATGCGCGCTTCCCTTGCGCGGGCGGACTGACGCGCTACCATACGGCCGATGGAGCACAGCATCGCCGCGAAGTACGCAGCGCGCCCCGCGGCCCGGTTCCCCCGACCATCGACCCGCACCCGCGAGCGTCGCCTGGGCCTGCGCGTCGAGACCGCGTTCAGGGCGGCGGCCTGGCGGCCGACCGAGCTTCGGAATGAGGCCGGTTCGGTGTACGCGCGGCTCCGCGCCGGCGCACGCTCCATGACCCCGACGCGGACGCGCCGACCGGCATCGGGCCGCCCGCACCCGGTCGTCTCGATGACCTGGTCGCGTTCCGTCCCGCCAGGACGATCGAGCGCCGCCCCGGCGCCGTGGCGCCCCTGAGGTCCGCCAGCGCCACGTCCGCCGGCGGGATCGTCGTCCGCATCGAAGGGGACCGTCCGTCGCTCGTCGCCGGCCTCCGCCGTCGCGACGGCGATCGCCACGGCGGGACGTGGACCCTGCCGAAGGGCACGCCCAAGCCGGGCGAGACCGTGGAGGAGACGGCCATCCGAGAGGTGGAGGAGGAGACCGGGCTCGAGGTGCAGATTCTCGCCCCTCTGCCGTCCATCGAGTACACCTTCGTCCAGGGAGGGACCCGGATCCACAAGACGGTCCACTACTTCCTGATGGAGCCGGTGGGCGGTGATCTCGACCGCCACGACCATGAGTTCGAGCGGGTCCGTTGGATCCGCTTCGAGGATGCCCGGAGCCTGCTGACCTTCGACACCGAGCGCGCCCTCGTCGAGACGGCGGCCGCCGCGCTCCGCACCACGGACGACCCTGGCTCGCAGTCCGAGCTGCGGACCGGGGCGACGACGGGATGACCGACGCCGAGGTCCTTCCGGCCCACGAGACGGCCCTCGTCGAGATCCATCGCGGTCTCGGCGCCCGGCTGATCGATTACGCCGGCTGGCTCATGCCGGTCCAGTACAGCGGGATCATCGATGAGCACCGGGCCGTCCGGGAGCGGGCCGGCCTGTTCGATCTCTCGCACATGGGCGAGCTGTTCGTCGAGGGCGCCGCCGCCGGCGACGCCCTGGCCGCGGCCGTGGTCTCGGACCCGCGGACCCTGGCGGTGGGCCGGGCCCAATACTCGATGATCTGTGCCCCGGACGGCGGGATCATCGATGACCTGATCATCTATCGCCTGGCGACCGAGCGATTCCTGGTCGTCGCCAACGCCAGCAACGCGGCCGTCGTCTCCGATGAGCTCGCGGCTCGCCTGCACGGCCACAGCGCCGTCCTCGACGATCGCTCGCTGGCCACCTCGCTCGTGGCCATCCAGGGACCCGCTGCCGCCGCCGTCCTCGGTCCACTCACGGACATCGATCTGGCCGGCCTGCGCTACTACGCGATCGCAGAGGGCAGTGTGGCCGGTGAGGCAGCGCTGGTCGCCCGGACCGGCTACACCGGTGAGGACGGCTTCGAGGTCTTCGTGGAGTGGGACCGCGGGCCGGCGATCTGGGAGGCCCTGGCGACCGCCGGTGGCGCCGCCGGCATCGCTCCCTGCGGTCTCGGCGCGCGGGACACCCTTCGACTTGAGGCCGGGATGCCCCTCTACGGTAACGAGCTCGACCGGACCACGAACCCGTTCGAGGCCGGCCTGGGCCGGGTCGTCAAGCTCGACAAGCCGGGTGGCTTCGTCGGCGCCGAGGCCCTCGCCCGGGTCCAGCGCGAGGGCGTTGCCAAGCGGCTGGTGGGACTGACCATGACCGGGCGGGGGATCGCCCGCCACGGGTATCCCGTCCTGCGTGATGACGGCGCCAGCGGCAGCGTGACGTCGGGAACGATGTCGCCGACCCTCGGCCGGGCGATCGCGATGGCCCACGTCGCCCCCGCCGACGCCGAACCCGGTACGATGCTGGCCGTCGAGATTCGCGGTGCGCGCGTTCCAGCCCTGGTCGTGCCACTGCCGTTCTACCGGCGCCCCGCGTGACCATGCCCGACGCTGTCGGTCGAACCGGCCGCGGCTGCGGCGTCGGGCGTCGCGAATTCGCCGCCCCAGTCGCCGTCCACCCCGCCGTCGCCACCTAGGAGGAACCCGGCCCAATGGTCCCCGGCGATCTTCGCTACACCAAGGAACACGAGTGGGTTCGCATCGACGGTGACGAGGCGACGGTCGGGGTGACCCAGTACGCCGCCGACCAGCTCGGCGACGTCGTCTTCGTGGACCTGCCCGAGGTCGGGAGGACGCTCGACCAGCACGCCACGTTCGGCGTTGTCGAGTCGGTCAAGGCGGTCAGCGACCTCTACGCCCCGCTGGCCGGTGAGGTCACGGCGATCAACGAGGCCCTGGCGACGCAGCCCGAGCTCGTGAACGGCCAGCCGTTCGGCGACGGCTGGATGATCCGGGTCAGGATCACCGAT
>DASWGY010000197.1:0-2561 GCA_036393495.1 Candidatus Limnocylindrales bacterium | reverse complement strand
ACGAGGAACTGGGCCGGGTAGAACAGCTTGAGGAAGGAGGACTCGTAGGCGGTCCTCGCGAACGCCGCGGCGTGGCTCTTCGCGAAGCCGAAGCTGGCGAAGGCTGCGACCTGCCGGAAGAGCTCCTCAGCCATCTCGTCGGACATGCCGGGCTGGCGGAGGCAGCCCTCCACGAACCGCAGGTGGAGCTTCTCCATCTCGCGGGTCGAGCGCCAGGTCCCCATCGCCCGCCGGAAGCCGTCCGATTCCGCCGGGCTGAACCCCGCGACCTCGATCGCGATCCGCATGACCTGCTCCTGGTACAGGATCACGCCCTTCGAATCCCGGAGCACTGGCTCGAGGCTCGGGTGGAGGTACGTCACCGGCTCGAAGCCCTGGCGCCGCCGGAGGTACGGGTGCACGGCGTTGCCCTGGATCGGGCCCGGCCGGATGATCGCGACCTCGACGACGAGGTCGTCGAGCGAGCTCGGCTTCGATTTCGGCAGGGTCTGCATCTGGGCCCGGCTCTCGACCTGGAAGACGCCGACCGTGTCGGCCGCCTGGAGCATCTCGAAGACCTCGGGGATCTCCTCGGGAATGGCGTCGAGGTCGATGCAGGTGGCGCAGTCCGACTCGATGAGCTGGAGCGTCTCGTCGATCGCGGCGAGCATCCCCAGGCCCAGCAGGTCGAGCTTGATGAGCTTGAGCGTCTCGACGTCGCGCTTGTCGAACTGGACGACGACCCGGTCCTTCATCGTCGCCCGCTCGAGCGGGGCGATGTCGATGAGCGGGGCCGCGGTCACGAGCATCCCGCCCGAATGGATGCTGAGGTGGCGCGGGAAGCCGTCGATGCGGGCGCAGAGCTCGAGCCAGCGCTCCCAGTCACTCATCCCGACGGTGCTGCCGCTGCGTGGTTGGGCCGGCGCCTCGGGCTCGATGCGGGCGACGGAGCTGTGGGCGGCGGCGCGACCGGCGTCCCGGCCGCCCCGGCCCATCGGCTGGTGTGGGGGCGAGGGCGGGTCCCACGGATATGGCCGGCCGAGGCGATCCGTCCGGCGGCCTGGTGGCTCCACCGCTCCCGATTCCGGGTCGATCGCCCGACCCTCGGCGAAGGCCGGCCCGACGAGCCCGTTCCGGATCGCGCGGCCGCTATCGGAACCCGCGCTCGACCCGGCGCCCGGGCCACTTCCGCGTCCGGCGCCAGAACCGCCTCCGTGTCCGACGCCGTAGCCGGTCCCCCGCCCCGCCCGCAGCCAGGCCACGCTGGCCGGCGTGTCGCCTGGTCCGCCCTCGTCGTCGCTCGTTCCGCCCGGTCGGATCGACGGCGGCGATTCCGGCGCCTCCTCCCACATCCCGGAAGCACTCGGGCCCAGCCCTGGCTCACTCCGGCCAGACACCACCTCCTCGCCACCTGATTCGTCGCTCGGGTCGGTCTCGTCGGTCTTACCGCGTGGTTTGTCTCTAATGCTCGCCTGGGGAGCGTTATCCAAGGATTCGGCGCACTGCGCGACTCGGGAGCGCCCGTCTGAAGTGCGATTCATCCCGTCCCACGCTTGCGCCGGGATGAATTCCGGCAAGGTGACCCGGTGACTGGCGTCGAGGGCAGCGGATTCCCTCTCTAACGCTCCTGTGGCGAGAATTAGAGAACTGGGGCCGGTGGGCGGCGAGCCGGCCGATGGCGAGCCGGCCGCTGATTCCTGCCAGATATCTGTGGAGGTGGTGCTCGGGGCGGAATCGGACCCCGGCCGGGCCGATTCCATCCCATCCCAAGCTCGCGCCGGGATGAATTCGGCCATCGGCGCCGGTGGAGCGGTGCCTTGCATTACGGGGGCTGATATCTGGCGGAAACCGCCGGGACCAGCAGCCGGCACGGGACCAGCAGCCGCCGCGGGACGTGCAGCCCGTCCGGGCCCCGCATCGCCGGTGGCGTCGGCCAGCCAGGCGAACGGCCGAGGTGCGGCGGGGTCGGCGGGCTTCGGCGGCTGGCGCCAGGGCGGCACCTTGCCGACGAGTGGCACCCGCTTGTTCAACTGGCCCATCCCGTCAACGAGGCCGTACGCATCCGCCTCACCGGCGGCTCCTCGCACCGCGTCGCCGGCACGCGCGGCGGCGTCACCCTCGCCCGGGCGCCGGAAGAACTCGGCAAAGCCGCCGTCGGCCTCGAGGTCGCGCCGGACCATCACGCTGTCGTACGTCTCGAGCGCCTTCGCCACCCGGTCGACGAGCGGCCGCGGAAAGCCCAGCGCGTAGCCGACCTCGCGCACGGCGGATCGAGCGCGGTACGTCACGAGGTTGCAGACCATCCCGGTGTGCTCCGGCCCATACCGCTCGTAGACGTACTGGATGACCTCCTCCCGCCGCTCGGACGAGAAGTCGATGTCAACGTCCGGGTAGGTCGTCCGGCCCTCGTTGATGAACCGCTCGAACAGGAGGTTGTGCTGGATCGGCTCGACCCGGCTGATCCCGAGCGTGTACGACACGATCGAGCTGGTGGCGCTGCCACGGCCCTGGGCCGGGATGCCCTGCTCCTTCGCGAAGCGCATCAGGTCCCAGCAGATCAGGAAGAACTCGGCGAGGCCGGC
>DASWGY010000196.1:0-4582 GCA_036393495.1 Candidatus Limnocylindrales bacterium | reverse complement strand
GGCCGGGGCCCAGGCGCTCCAGGTCTTCGATTCGTGGGTCGGCGGCCTCTCGCCGCTTGACTACCGGCGCTCGGTGGCGCCGTGGATGACCCGGCTGTTCGACGAGCTCGCGGCGCTCCATGTCCCCACGACCCACTTCGGCATCGGGACGGCCGGGCTGCTGCGACTCCAGGCCGCGGCCGGCGGCGACGTCATCGGCCTCGACTGGCGGATCGCCCTCGACGACGGCTGGGCGATCGTCGGCGACCGCGCGGTCCAGGGGAACCTCGACCCGAGCCTGCTCCTCGGCCCGTGGTCCGAGGTCGAGGAGGCCGCCCATTGGATCCTCGATCTCGCCGGCGGCCGGCCTGGCCACGTGTTCAACCTCGGCCATGGCGTCATCCCGGAGACCGACCCGGACGTGCTGCGCCGGCTCGTCGACCTGGTCCACGACCACCAGTTGGGAAGGCCGGCCCGATGACCCGTGATGCCGTCCTGCTCATGGCCTACGGCGGCCCCACCTCGCTCGACCAGGTCGAGGCCTACTACACCGACATCCGGCGAGGCGTCGCTCCGCCGCCGGAGCTGCTCGAGGAGCTGCTGGGCCGCTACCGCGCGATCGGCGGCGCCTCGCCGCTGTCGGCGATCGTGCAGCGCCAGCGGGCGGCGCTGGAGGCCGAGCTCGCCCAGCTCACCGGGATCGGGACGCCGCTGCCGGTCTTCGCCGGGATGCGACACATCGCGCCCCGGATCGCGACGATCGTCGAGGAGATGGCTCGCGACGGGATCGAGCGATTCGTGGCGATCGCCCTGGCCCCGCAGCGCTCGTCCAACGGCATCGGCTACCGCCGGGCGGTCGAGGCAGGGCTCGCTGCGATCGGCGCCGGCGCCCCTCGGGCCGTCTTCGTGGACTCGTGGCACGACGAGCCACGCTTCATCGAAGCCCTCGCCCTCGCCACCCACGAGGCGATCCTGCGTTGTGAGCATCCGGCCGACGCCCGGCTCATGTTCACCGCCCACAGCCTGCCCGCCCGGGTCGTCGCCGAGGGCGATGCCTACCCGGCCGAGATCGCGACGACCGCGCGGCTCGTCGCGGAGCGGCTCGGCATCGGGAGGTTCGAGCAGTGCTTCCAGAGCGCCGGCAGGACCGCCGAGCCGTGGCTCGGACCGGACCTCCGTGACGAGCTCCGGCGGCTCGCCACCGAGGGCGTTCGCGAGGTGGTCGTCTCGCCCGTCGGCTTCGTGGCCGAGCACCTCGAGGTCCTCTACGACATCGACATCGAGGCCCAGGCCGTCGCCCGCGACGTCGGGCTCCGTCTGGAGCGCGCCCGCTCGATGAACGACGACCCGACCTTCATCTCCGCCCTCGCCGAGGTCGCCGTGCACGCCCTCGCCGCGGAGCCGGCGGAGCCATCCCCCGAGCCTGCAGGAGCCGTCCGATGACCATCGCCATGCGCCCCGCCGGACATCCCGGCGGCCACCCCGGGGGCATTGGCGCCGTCGGGTCTGTCCGGCCCGAGGGCTACGTCTACAGCCGCGCCCCGATGCTCGTGTACTGGGAGACAACGACCTCGTGCGGCCTCGCCTGCCGCCACTGCCGGGCCGAGGCGATCCCCGAGCGGGCCCCCGACGAGCTCACGACCGAGGAGGGCCTCCGGCTGCTCGACGCGATCACCGGCTTCGGCCAGCCCTATCCCCACGTCGTGTTCACCGGCGGCGACCCGCTCCGGCGCGACGACCTCGAGACGCTCGTCGAGGCGGCCACGGCCCGCGGGATCGGTGCGTCGCTCGCCCCGGCCGCCACGCCAGACATGACCCTCGAGCGACTTCACTCGCTGAAGGCGGCCGGCATCCAGACGATGTCGCTGAGCCTCGACGGCTCGAACGCCGAGCGCCACGACCACTTCCGGGGCGTCCCCGGGACCTTCGACATGACGATCCGGGCCGCCGGCTGGGCCCACGAGGCCGGCCTGCCGCTCCAGGTCAACACCTTGATCACCGACGAGACGCTGGCCGACCTGCCGGCGATCTACGACCTCATGACCCGGATCGGGATCATCCGCTGGAGCCTGTTCTTCCTCATCTCGGTCGGGCGAGGCTCGGCCCTCAGGGAGATCAGCCCGGTCGAGGCCGAGCGTCTCAACCACTGGCTCTATGGGCTGTCGAAGGACGCCCCGTTCGCGATCAAGACGACCGAGGCGACCCACTACCGCCGGGTCGCCGTCAAGCGGATGCAGGCCGAGGGCCTGGACGAGGCGGCGATCGCCGCGACCTCGGTCGGTCGAGGCTTCGGCGTCCGGGACGGTAACGGGATCATGTTCGTGGCCAACAACGGCTTCGTCTTCCCGTCCGGCTTCCTGCCGCTGCCGGTCGGCAACGTCCGGACCGACGACATCGTGGCCCTGTATCGCGAGCACCCTGTCTTCTCCGGCCTCCGCGAGCCGGCCAACTTCAAGGGCCGCTGTGGGCGCTGCGAGTTCACCGCGATCTGCGGCGGGTCCCGGGCCCGGGCCTTCGCCTGGACCGGCGATGCCTTCGAGTCCGACCCGCTGTGCCCGTTCGTGCCGCCGGTCCCGCAGGACCGCGCGATCGCGGCCGAGGCGCGGGCCTGAGGCCCGGACGGCTCGAGCCGTGACCGTCCTCGTCATCGGCGGCGGCATCACCGGGCTGGCGAGCGCCTATGCGCTCGGGAGGGCGGGCATCCCGACCCTCCTCGTCGAGGGCTCCCGGCGCCTCGGTGGCAAGGTCCGGACCGAGACGGTCGACGGCTTCGTCATCGAGCACGGCCCTGATTCCTTCGTCAGCTACCGGCCGGCGGCCGTCGGGCTGTGCCGTGAGCTGGGCATCGGCGAGGTTGTCGTCCGGCCCCAGGAGCCGCGGATCGTCCACATCCGGGCCGACGGTCGGTTCCGTCGCTTCCCCGACGGGATGGGCCTCGTCCTGCCGACGAAGCTCTGGCCGTTCGTGACGAGCGATCTCTTCTCGCCCCTGGCAAAGGCCCGGATGGGCCTCGACCTCGTCTTGCCACGTGATGGCGCCGAGGGCGACGTTGCCGTCGGGCCGTTCCTGCGACGGCGGCTCGGCGGAGCCCTCGTCGAGCGCCTGGCCGGCCCTCTGATCGGCGGCGTGTACGGCACCCCGATCGACGAGCTGAGCCTCGACGCCGTCGTCCCCCAGCTGCGCGAGTCGGAGCGGCGGCATCGATCCCTGCTCCTCGCCACGATCGCCGACGTCCGGGCCCGCAGGGCCGCCGCCCGGGCTGCGGCTGTCGCGGCCGGCACGGGCACGGCCGGCACGAACAAGGTTGCGCCCCAGCCGTCGCCGTTCGTGACCCTGGCCGGCGGGACCCAGCAGCTCGTCGACGCCCTGGTGGAGGCGCTCCGGGCGATGCCCCACGTCGGGATCCGGACCGGCTGCATCGCCGAAGCCCTCGAGCTCGAAGGCTCGCGTGTCCGTGTCCGGTTCTGCGGCGGCGAGCGGCTGGCCCCCGAGGCTGCGATCCTGGCGACACCGGCCCCGATCAGCGCCGACCTGCTCGCGCCCAGCGCCCCCGAGGCCGCCGCCCCGCTCCGGACGATCCCGCACGGGGCGACCGCGGTCGTGAACCTCGCCTACGGCGACGATCAGCTACCGGATCACCTCGTCGGCCACGGCTTCCTCGTCGCCGGCGACGAGCCGATGACGATCAGCGCCGCGACCCTCAGCTCCCGGAAGTGGGCCGATCGGGCCCCCGACGGCACGCTCCTCGTGCGGGCCTTCATCGGCGACGGCGCGGGCGCTCGAAGCGATGCCCATCGGCTGCCCGACGCCGAGCTCATCCGGGCTGCCCATCGCGACGTCGCCGGGTCGCTCGGGATCCGGGGCGAGCCATTCCTGACCCGCGTCGCCCGTTATCCGGCGGCGATGCCCCACTACACGGTCGGCCACCTCGAGCGGATCGCCGCGGCCGAGGCTGCCCTCGCCCCCTACCCCGCCATCCGGATCGCCGGTGGCGCATATCGCGGCGTGGGCCTGCCAGATTGCATCGCCCAGGGCCGGGCCGCCGCGACCTCGATTGCCGCCCTCCTGGGCGGATCGGCCGAGCCGACGTCAGACGCCGACCTGGCGTCCGACCCCGTCCCGATCGGAGCCCTCGTCCCGGCGCTGCCGCTCGAGGCACAGACGGTGGCCCGCCCGGCCCGCGTCAGGACGGTCGCCATCGTCGCCGAGCAGGACGCCGGCCTGGCATAGGACGGCAGAGCCCCGGCGGCCAATCACGCACTCCGAGCAGCCGATTGCCCAAACGACGAACGGCGATCCTTGCCCTGGGCCTCAGGCGTCGATTGGGTCGTCCACGGCCCAGCGGGGGCGGAACCGGCCTCCACCGGCCCCGTGCCGCCGCACGAGCGCCGCTCCAGGGTCGTTTGGGCCAAGCACTGCCCACCGGCCCCCGGACGGCCGCGTCCTGGCGCCGACCCGCGGCCCTCGCGGTGGACCAGTCCCGCGCCGTTTCCGCGCGGGTCAGATCTTCAGCATCACGTGCTTGACGATCGTGTAGTCCTCGAGCGCGTACATCGAGCCGTCCTTGCCGTAGCCCGATTCCTTGAAGCCGCCGTGCGGCATC
>DASWGY010000195.1:0-17647 GCA_036393495.1 Candidatus Limnocylindrales bacterium | reverse complement strand
ACCCCCGGATTCTGGGCCCCCGACCTCGGCCAGCCTGCGGCGCAGGAAGCGCCGCTCGGCGGCATTCGCGGTCAGGCCGAGGGCCCGCTCGTAGGCCGCGCGCGCGTCCTCGAACCTGCCAAGCCGCCGCAGAAGGTCCGCGCGCGCAGCATGGAGGTACGGATACGTCTCGAGGGCACCGCCGGCAGCGATCGCCTCGATCCGGGCGAGCCCCACCTCCACCCCCTCGGCCATCGCCACGGCCACCGCCCCGTTGAGGGCCACGACCGGCGACGGCGTGCGACGCTCCAGCTCAGCGTAGAGCAGGGCGATCTGCCGCCAGTCGGTGGAATCCGGCGTCGCGGCCTCGTCGTGGAGCGCCGCGATCGCCGCCTGGAGCTGGTACGGGCCCGGAGCCCGCATCCGAAGGGCCCGCTCGATCAGAGTGGCACCTTCCCGGATCCGGTCCCGGTCCCAGCGCGAGCGATCCTGATCGTCGAGCAGGACGAGCTCGCCGCCGGGCCCCACGCGCGCCTCCCGCCGGGCGTCGTGGAGGAGCATCAGCGCCAGGAGCCCGAGGGCCTCGGGCTCGTCGGGCATGAGGTCGACGAGGACGCGCCCGAGCCGGATCGCCTCAGCGGTCAGCTCCCGTCGAACGAGCGCCTCGCCGGTCGAGGCACCGTAGCCCTCGTTGAAGACCAGGTAGATCACGTGAAGCACGCCGTCGAGGCGCTCCGGTAGGAGATGGTCGGGCGGCACCCGGTACGGAATCCCGGCATCGCGGATCTTCCGCTTGGCCCGCACGAGGCGCTGGGCCAGCGTGGACTCCGGGACCAGGAAGGCCCGGGCGATCTCGGGAGTCTGGAGGCCGCCGAGGGTCCGGAGCGTCAGGGCCACCCGGGCCTCCATCGGCAGCGCCGGGTGGCAGCAGGTGAAGATGAGGCGGAGGCGATCGTCCTCGATCGGCATCGGATCCTCCTCGTCACCGGGCGCAGCGGCGGCGAGCTCTTCCTCGACGAGTCGCTCGCGGCCCAGCTGGGCGGTCTTCTCGATGAGCCGCCGCGCCCGGCGGAGGCGGTCGATCGCCCGGTTCCGGGCGGCGGCCGTGATCCACGCTCCCGGGTTCGAAGGCAGGCCATCCCGGGGCCATCGTTCGAGCGCGGCGACGAACGCCTCCTGGACGACCTCCTCGGCGAGATCGAAGTCGCCCGCCAGCCTGACGACGGTCGCGACCGCCCGCCCCGATTCCTCGCGAAACAGGCGGTCGACGACGTCGGCGGTGACGGTCGAGGTCACGCCCCGGCGGTCGCCTCGCCCGACGAGTAGTCGGCAGCCCAGTCGTAGATCGGCCGGACCTCGACCGTGCCAAACCACGAGCCAGGGCATTTCGCGGCCCACTCGAGCGCGGCGTCGAGGTCCGCGCAGTCGACGAGGTAGAAGCCGCCCAGGCCCTCCTTGGTCTCGGCAAACGGCCCGTCCGTCACCATCGACTGGCCATCGCGAACTCGGACCGTCGTCGCCGTGGGATTCGGCTGGAGCGCCTCGCCGCCGGCGTAGGCATCGGCGTCGCGGAGGCCCTGGGTGAAGACGTTGTAGGCATCCATGACCTTGGCCACCGTCTCCGGATCGGTCGGCTCGGCCGACGGGTTGGCCGTGTTCTCGTCATAGATCAGGAGGGCGAAGCGCATCTCGGTCTCCTTGACTCGACCTGGCAGGCCTGGTGCCGCCACTCATGGGAGACGACGAACGGCACGCTCCCGGATCGACATGCCCGCCCGCGCCGGCTCGACGCTCGCCAGAGGGTATCGTCTTGGGATGGCGCCGCAACCCGAGATCCTGTCGATCGACGGCCGCGAGGTCTCGATCACGAACCCCCAGAAGGTCTTCTTCGAGGCCGCCGGGGTCACCAAGCTCGACCTGGTCCGCTACTACCTCGCGGTCGCCGAGGGCGCCCTCCGTGGCGTCCGCGACCGGCCGATGGCCCTGAAGCGCTTCGTGAACGGTGCCGCGGGAGAGGCCTTCTTCCAGAAGCGCGCCCCCGACAACCGCCCCGACTGGCTGCGCGTCGCGACCCTGTCCTTCCCATCCGGGCGAACGGCCGACGAGATCGTGCTCGACGATGCGGCGGGCCTGGCCTGGATCGTCAACCTCGGCTGCATCGATCTCAACCCGCATCCGGTCCGTTCGGACGACCTCGACCACCCCGACGAGCTGCGGGTCGACCTCGACCCCGTGCCGGGCGTGGAGTGGCCACAGATCCGGGACGTGGCGATGGTCACGAAGGAGGCCCTCGAGGCCGTCGGCCTCGTCGGCTGGCCGAAGACGTCCGGCTCGCGGGGGATCCACATCAACGTCCGGATCGAGCGGAAGTGGACGTATCCGGAGGTCAGGCGAGCGGCCCTGGCAATCGCCCGCGACGTCGAACGGCGGGCTCCGGCGATCGCGACCTCGAAGTGGTGGAAGGAGGAGCGCCACGGCGTCTTCCTCGACTACAACCAGAACGCCAAGGATCGGACCGTCGCCTCGGCCTACTCCGTCCGACCCCTGCCCGACGCCCGCGTCTCGACGCCGCTCTCGTGGTCGGAGGTGCCGACGTGTGAGGCCGAGGCCTTCACGATCGCCACGGTCCCTGGCCGATTCGCCGAGATCGGGGATCCCGGAACCGGGATCGATGATGCCGTCGGGTCGCTCGAGGCGCTCCTGGAGCTGTCGGCGGCCCACGAGCGCGAGGGCATGGGCGACGCCCCATGGCCGCCCAACTACCGCAAACAGGAGGGCGAGCCGCCCCGGGTCCAACCCTCGAAGCAGCGCCGCGCGGCGGCCGACTACGACACACCCGAAGCCGAGGCCCAGCGGGAGAAGCAGCGCGTGGCGATGGAGAAACGGTTTGCGGCCGAGGCCGAGCGGCGGGCCGCGGCGAAGGCTGCGGGCGAGGACGCCGCCCCAACTCGCCCGACCCCGACGGGTCGCCGACGCTCGTCGATCCCGGTCATCGAGATCTCCCGGGCGAAGTCGAAGGACGAGGCCCTTGCCGGCCTCGAGCGCTGGAAGGCCCGCCACCCAGAGGCCGCGACGCACTTGGAGCCGGCCGACGTCCTCGTCGACGGGATGCGCGGCCGCTCATCGCTGTGGTATCGCGTCCGGGTCAACCTGACCCATGTCCCCGAATCCGAGCGCCCACCCCAGGAGCCCCTCGACCCCGACTACGACCCGTGGGCTGGCTACGAGTGGCCGGATCGCGGGGGTCAGCTCGAGCGGGCACCGAGGAAGAAGGCGAGACCGCCGTCCAACACCTAGCCCGCGGCGGCCCTCCCGCTACGACGTGATGGCCCGGCGTAGCCAGGCCTCGAGCCGACGGCGCCGCTCTTCGAGAACGAGGGCCGCCGGCAGCCGGCGAATCGGGACTGCGTGCCGGAGCCAGGCGCCGGCCGGGGTTCGCGCACCCGCCGCGAGCATCGGCAGGATCGCGATGAGGATCGTCGGCGAGTTGAGCCAGACGGTCGGCAACGAGAGGCACATACCGACCGGCAGGACCCAGCGACGGTCGGTTGCCGCGCCCCAGGCGATGAGCGCGGCCGAGACGAAGAGCCGGAACCAGAGCGGCAGGGGCAGGAACCACAGCCCGCCGCCGAGCTCCGGAAAGTCCATCCGGGCGAGCATCGCCAGCCAGCCGCCCCAGGCGACGGGGTCTGCGGCCGCCGACAGGGCGACGACGACTCCGATTGCCGCGGCGGCGACCCCGAGCGAGCGCCATTCGCCACGGACGAGGAACCACAGGAGGCCGATGCCCGGCGTCAGCTTCGTCAAGATCGGCAAGGCCCAGAGGGCGGGCCAACGGAGGCCGAGGAGGACCACGACGGCGAACGCGAGATCCAGCTGGCCGAGCGCCACGCTCATGAAGACCGGCGGCAGGATGACGATCGGGAGCGCGGCGCGGCCCGCCAGCCAGGCCAGCGGCAGCGTCGTCAGGACGGTCCAGAGGGCGAGGAAGACGGGCCACGGGAGCGCGACGAGCGGGCCGATCAACTGGGCGAAGGCCGGGGAATATAGGAAGGCCCCGGTAATGCCCTGGGTCGTCGCCGAGTAGTCGAGCCCGAACCGCGTCAGCCAATAGGCGTACGAGTCGTAGGCCGGCATGGCCCACGGATCCACCGCCAGGAGCCGGAGGGTCGCGAAGGCTCCGACGGCCACGATGAACGAAGGGATCGCGAGGCGGCCGAAGTCGATGCGGTCGTTGCCGTCGCTCATTGCATCACTGAAGACGCACGGGTCGGTTCGTCGTTGCGGTCGAGGCGCCTCCGCGCCTCTCTCAGGTCCCTCCGAAGATCCGCGCGATCTCGAACGCGGCGGTTTCCTCGAGCTGGTCGTAGCGGCAGTCCGACGGTCGCTTGTCCGGGCGCCAGCGGACGAACGTCGTGGCATGCCGGAACCGCGAGCCCTGGAGGTGATCGTAGGCGACTTCGACCACGCGCTCTGTGCGGAGCGGCTCCCAGGACAGGTCCTTGCCCCGGTTCCAGCGGGAGGTCGCGCCGGGCAGCCGCTGGCCGGAAGCCTCGGCATCGCCCCAGCCGGCCCACTCGGCCCATTCGCGCCAGGGATGGTCCTCGACCGCCCGTTCGCGGAGCGGGGCCAGCTCGTCGAGAATCGATGCCCGTCGTTCCCACGAGAAGGACGACGTGATCCCGACGTGGTTGAGCTTGCCCTCGTCGTCGAAGAGGCCGAGGAGCAGCGAGCCGAGGTGGGTCCCGGGGCCGTTCTTGTGCCAGCGGAAGCCGGCCACGACGCAGTCGGCGGTCCGTTGGTGCTTGATCTTCAACATCGCCCGCTTGCCGGGCTGGTACGGCGCGTCGAGGCGCTTGGCGACGACGCCATCGAGGCCGGCGCCCTCGAACCGGTCGAACCAGTCGACGGCGAGGGCTCGATCGCGGGTCGCCGGGGTCAGGTGGACGGGTGGCGCAACGGTGCCGAGCGCTGCCTCGAGTCGGGCTCGGCGGTCAGCCTGGGGGACCGTCCGGAGGTCGTCGTCATCGAGGGCCAGGAGGTCCCAGGCGACGAACGATGCCGGCGACGCCTCGGCCAGCATCTTCACCCGCGATGCCGCCGGGTGGATCCGGAGCAGGAGGGCCTCGAAGTCGAGCGTTCCGTCCCGGGCGATCACGACCTCGCCGTCGATGACGCAGCGCTCGGGGAGCGAGGCCCGGAGGGGCGCGCCCAGCTCGGGGAAATAGCGGTCGAGGGGCTTGAGGTCCCGGGACTGGATGAGGACCTCGTCACCGTCCCGAAAGACGATCGCCCGAAAGCCGTCCCACTTCGGCTCGAACAGCCAGCCCTCCCCGTCGGGCAGAGCGTTGGCGGCCTTGGCCAGCATCGGCTCGAGCGGCGGCGCAAACGGAAGGCGATCGAGGGGCACGGGATGGAAGTGTAGCCGTGGGCCTCGGGACTGCGGAGCGGCCGGGTCGGACGCGCCCGACCCGGCCGTGAGGAGGAGCGACGAAGGATCAGCGGGCGACGACGACGGTTGCCTTGGCGTGCGTCGCGACGTGCTCGGAGACGCTCCCCTGGAGGATCCGGCCCATGGCGTTGAGGCCGCGGGAGCCGACCACGACCGTGTCGTAGCCACCCTCGTCGGCGATTCGCTCGATCGTCGGTGCGGGGTCGCCGGTGGGCTCGATGAGCTCGGCCTCGATGCCCTTCTCGCGGAGCATCCGGCGAGCCTCGAGCAGCTCCTGGGCATGGACGCTCGTGTCGTCCCATGGGTCGACCGGGAACCGGCCCGGATGGGTCGGTACGACGCTCACCACGGCCACGGTGGCGCCGGTGAGTCGAGCCAGCTCGGCGGCCGTCTCCAGGGCGCGGCGGGCCGGATCGCCACCGTCGTAGGCGACGAGGATCTTGTTCACGGTTGGTGCTCCTTTCGACCACGGGTCGGGCACCCAGACACCGTCCGGCTCGTGCCGACCTACGATCCCCCACCCGCCGAGGCGGCGTCATCGGCCCGAGGTCAGGTCCAGAGGGGCCGAATCGCCCGACCCGGCCGCTACCATGGCGGGAATGGCCGACGAGGAGGGCGCTCGCTACGACCGCATCGCCGAGGGCTACGCCCAGCACTGGGCGCCGGTCATCCGGCCGGCTGCCGTCCGGCTCCTCGATCACCTGGCACCGATGCTCCCGAACGGGTCGGCCCACCTGCTCGACATCGGGACGGGCACTGGGACCCTCGGCCTCGCCGCCCTGGATCGTTGGCCTGGGGCACGCGTCACGGGCATCGACGCCTCGTCGGAGATGGCCGCCTGGGCCCGCAGCGAAGCAGACCGACGTCTGGCCCGGGTGCAGCGCCCGGGCTTCGCCACACAGGTCGCCATGGCCCACCAGCTGCCCTTCGACGACGCGACGTTCGATGTCGGGATGTCGTCGTTCGTGCTGCAGCTGGTGCCGGATCGAGCCGCCGCCCTGGTCGAGGCGCGGCGCGTCCTCCGGCCGGGGGCGCCGTTCGGCTATGTCACATGGCTCCGCCATCGCGGCGAGCCCGACCCACCGGACCGGGTGTTCGACGAGCTCCTCGATGAGCTCGGGTTCGACCCGCCCGAGCCAGGGCCGCCGGCCAGCGATCCGGCCAGCCCGCGAGTGGCGGCCGAGGGGCTCCGGCGAGCCGGCTTCAGGCGCGTGCGCGCCTGGGCGGAGGGCCTGGAACACCGCTGGACGCCCCGCTCGTACGTCGACTTCCTCGAGCACTTCGCCGAGGAATCGCTGTTCGACGAGCTCGTCGAACGGGAGCGGCGCGTCCTCCGGCGCCGGCTCCTGGCCCGCCTCCGCGAGCTGGCCCCGGCCGACCTCCGGATGCGTCTCCCGATCGTCTACGCGATCGGTCGCGCCCCGGCCTGATCGAACCCGCCCCCGCACCCGGCGGCGGCGGTCGCGATCAGCCGTCCGTCGCGTCGTCCGCGGAACCACTCGCGCCGTCGCCGGCCGCTCCGGTGCCCTCGGCGCCTTCCTCGCCCTCGGCACCCTCGGCACCTTCGACGCCCTCGGCGGCGGCCGGGACCTCGACCTCCTCGACGCGCGGCGGGATGACCTTGGCCACGATCTCTTCGGGGTCGGTCAGCAGGGTCACGTCGCCGGGGATCTCGAGCTCGCGCAGGCGGATGACGTCGTCGAACGTCGCCAGCGACGTGATGTCGTACTGGATCGACTGCGGGAGGTGGTCGGGCAGGGCCTTGACCCGGACATGCTCGATCGGGTGGAGGAGCGTCCCGCCATGGGTGTTGACCGCCTCCGACTCGCCGGTCGCGACGAGCGGCACGTCGACCGTCAGCTCCTCGGTCATCCGGACCAGGAACAGGTCCGCATGGAGCGGGGTCTGGGTGACCCGGTGCAGCTGGACGTCGCTGATGAGGACCGGGTTGGCCGTGCTGCCGTCGACGGCGAGGTCGATGAGCGTGTTCGGGCCGGTGCGCCGGCGGAGCTGCTCGAATTCGTGAGCATCGACCGTGACGTTCGTCGATGCGACGCCGTGGCCGTAGACGACGGCCGGCAGCTGGCCGGCCTTGCGCAGGTGGGCCACCTTCTTGCCGGTGACGTCGCGGTGCGCGGCCGCGAGGGATGGGCGGGTGCTGGCCATGGAAACGTGGAGCCTCCGAGAATCTGGGGCGCAAACGGTACCACGGGCCCGGTTCTCATGACCCCCGGGGGGACCGGTGTACGATCGAGGCGATGGCCGCCACGATCCTCATCGTCGAAGACGAGCACGCCGTCGCCCGCGGCATCCAGTACGCCCTCCAGCAGGAGGGGTACACGGTCGCCCTCGCCCGCTCCGGCGAGGAGGGCCTCGAGATCGCGGTGGGCCAGGCTCCCGATCTCGTCGTCCTCGACGTCCGGCTCCCCGGGATCGATGGCTTCGAGGTCCTCAGGCGCCTCCGCGCCGCCGGCTCGAAGGCGCCCGTCCTGATGCTCACCGCCCGCGACGACGAGGTCGACAAGGTCATCGGCCTCGAGCTCGGGGCCGACGACTACGTCACGAAGCCGTTCGGGCTGCGCGAGCTGCTCAGTCGGATCAAGGCCCTCCTCCGCCGGGCCTACGGCGATCTCGCCGACGCCCAGGGCGGCCGCGTCATCCGCCACGACGACCTGGTCATCGACCTCGAGCGACGCCGAGTCCAGCGGGGCCCGCGTCGGATCAGCCTGACCCCCACCGAGTTCGAGATCCTCCGTCACCTCGCCAGCCGGCCGGGGCGGGTCTACACCCGGTCCGAGCTCCTCGAGCTCCTCCGCGACTACGAGGCCCTGGACCAGGACGAAAAGACAATCAACGTCCACGTCAGCCACCTCCGCGACAAGATCGAGGACGACCCATCACGGCCGGTGTTCGTCCAGACGATCCGCGGCGTCGGCTACGCCTTCGCCGAGCGCTAGGCAAGCCGGCCGATGGCGGGCGGCGAACCCGTTCCCACGAGCGAGGCCCGGATCGATCCGATGCCGTCTGGGTCGCCCGGGTCGCCAGAGCCGCCGGGGCTGCAGGGGGCGCCGGAGCCGGAGGCGGCGGGGGCGCCACCCCGCGCCGGCCTGGCCCACAAGCTCATGCCCCACACCTTCCAGGGCCGCCTGACCCTGGCGTTCGTCGCCATCCTGGCCCTCACCCTGGTCCTCGTCACGACCCTCGTCCTGAACCGCCTCGGCGACTATTTCGACCAGCAGCAGCGCCAGGACCTGGCCGCCCGCGCCACCGGCGTGGCCCAGTTCGTCGCCCTCGTGGCGGAGCGCGCCAGCGACCCTCGCCCGGTGATCAGCCCGGCCGGTGTCGTCGATCCGGCGGCCGTCGTCGAGCTCACCCGATCCAGCCAGGAGCGCTTCCTGGCGGACAACCTCGCCCAGGCCGACGTCCGGATCCGCCTCGGGGTCAGGGCCGAAGGGACGTTCGTGCCCGCCTCGGGCGGGGAGTTCCAGGCCGACCTCGAGACCGCGCCCGAGGTCCGCCAGACCCGGGAGCTGATCACCAGCGAGGCCCTCTACTACCGGGTCCCGAGCGCCGTGCGCGTGTACTACGTCGAGGTGACGCTCTCCAACCCGTACACCTACCGGGCCACGGCGATCGCGACGACGACCGGCCTGCTCGCGATCATCGGCGTCGGCGCCATGGTGGTCTCCGTCGTGGCCGCGGCGGCGCTGGCGCGGCGGTTCACGACCCCCCTCCGCCGCCTGACCGAGGCCAGCCGGGGCCTCGCCGAGGGCGACCTCGCCCGGCGCGTCCCGCCCGACAGCCCGACCGCCGGCTCGCTCGAGCTCAACGAGCTCGCGCTCCAGTTCAACGCCATGGCCGACCGGGTCCAGGAGAGCGTCGACATCATCCGCCGCGACCGTGACCGGAGCCGCGACTTCCTGGCCGACGTCTCGCATGAGCTGCGGACGCCGATCGCGGCGATCCGGACGTTCAACGAGCTCCTCCAGGAGCACGCCGGCGAGGACCCCGACGCGCGGGCCGAGTTCCTCGAGGCGAGCGCCGCCCAGATCGAACGCCTCGACTGGCTGGCCCAGAACCTCCTGGAGCTCTCGAAGCTCGATTCGGGGCTGGTCCTCCTGGATCTGCGCCCAGAGGACCTCCGGGCGACCGTCGAGCAGGCCGTCGAGCAGGCCGACGCGGCGGCCCGCCGGCGTGGCCTCGATCTCGGCGTCGCGATGCCGGACCGGCCGCTCCGGATCCGGCACGACCCGGTCCGGGTGGGCCAGGTCGTTGCCAACCTCGTCGGCAACGCGATCAAGTTCACGCCGCGCGGCGGCCGCATCGAGGTCGACGTCCAGGCCACGACCGGCGGCGCCCGGATCGAGGTCACCGACAGCGGTGTCGGCATCGCCCCAGACGAGCTGCCGCGGATCTTCGAGCGCTTCTATCGCGGGACGCGGGCGAACGAGGCCCGCGGCAGCGGCAGCGGGCTCGGGCTCGCGATCGTGCGGAGCATCATCGAAATGCACGGTGGGAGCGTCTCGGTCGAGAGCCGCCTCGGCGCCGGCTCGACATTCACGGTCGATCTACCCCGTAACCCGCGCGGCACGGACGGCCCGCGGGCGGACGCGCCGCCGACCCCCGGGATCGTTTCCGATGCGACGATGGCCGAGCTCACCGCCGAGGAGGCTGCGCACGAATCGTCGAAGGCCGCCTTCGTGGCGGATTCTTCACCGAGCCCGGCGCCACCCCTGAACGTGCAGGCCCCACGATGACCCCCAATCGATGGCGCCGGGCCTGTCCCCGACCCACGGCGCTCCCACCCCCAGGCAGGCAGGATCCGAGCCTCGAATGACCGACCCTCACGACGACCCTGCGGATGCCGGCGCGGGTGCCGGCGCGGGCCCCGAGATCTCCGGCGCCGGGCCGTCAGACGCCGAGACCGGCGCGCCCGCCGGCCCGCCTCGAACCTCGCCGGCGGAACCGCCTGCGTCCTCGCCCCCGCCTTCGTCCCCGCCCCCGCCCCCCGGCGACGCACCAACGTTCGCCTACACGCCGCCGGCTGAGAATCGCCCGGCCTGGGCGTCTCCGGGCTGGCAGGATCCGCCGACCTGGAGCCAGACGCCCGCCGCCTCCCCGCCGGTCGCGCCGGCCGTGCCGACGACCCCGGTCCTTCCCGGCGGGCCGCCCCCGGACGGCAGCGCAGCCCCGCAACGGCGAGCCGGGGCGGGCAGCATCGTCGTCGCCTCGCTCCTGTCCGCGGTGCTCGCCTCGGGCGGCACGGTGCTGGCGCTCAAGGGCAGTGGCGCGCTCGACCCGGTGGCGACGGGCGGGACCGGCACCCCCGTCACGACGGCCGGCTCCCGCCAGCCGGTGACCATCGACGAGTCGTCGGCAGTCATCGATGCCGCCGCCAAGGCCGGGCCGGCCGTTGTCCGGATCTTCGTCGAGGGAACCGCCACGGATCAGTTCGGCGGCACGATTCCGGAATCCGGCGTCGGGTCGGGCGTCATCTTCGACCGGGACGGCTGGATCCTCACGAACAAGCACGTGGTGACCGCCAGCGACGGCAGCGTCGCCGAGTCGCTCACCGTCGAGCTCAAGGACGGTCGCCAGTTCGACGGCAGGGTCTACGGCGTCGACACGCTGACCGACCTTGCGATCGTCGAGATCGACGCCAGCGGCCTGACGGCGGCGTCGATCGGCTCGTCAGCCGACCTGGAGGTCGGGCAGCTGGCGATCGCGATCGGCAGCCCGCTCGGGACGTATTCGAACACCGTGACGAGCGGAATCATCTCGGCGACCGGCCGGAGCATCGTCGTCGAGAGCGGCGAGCGGCTCAACAACCTCATCCAGACGGATGCCGCGATCAACCCCGGCAACAGCGGCGGGCCGCTGCTCGATGCGCTCGGCGACGTCGTCGGCATCAACACGGCGGTGGCAACCGATTCGAACGGCATCGGGTTCGCGATCCCGATCGACATCGCCCGCCCGATCATGCAGCAGGCCCTGGCCGGCGCCGAGCTCGCCCGACCCTACATCGGGGTCCGCTACGTGGCCATCGACCGCCAGGTCCAGGAGGACGAGGGCTTGCCGGTCGACCACGGCGCGCTCGTCAGCCCCTCCCGAACCTCGGCCGGTGACACCCTGACTGCGGTCATCGAGGGTGGCCCGGCCGAGCAGGCCGGTGTCCGCGACGGCGACATCATCACCAAGATCGGCGACCAGGTGATCGATTCGGAGCACCCGCTCGATCTCGTCCTGTCGAGCTACGGGCCCGGCCAGACGATCGAGCTCGAGGTCATCCGGGGCAGCCGGACGATCACCATCGAGGTCATGCTGGGGATCCGCCCGACCGACCTCTGAGCGGCACCCCGCGCGCGGCCGGGCGCTCAGCCAGCCGGGCGCTCAGCCCGACCGGCGCCGGCGGATCTGTACGCCGGCCGAACGGAGCGGGCCGCCGAGGTGGACCTCCGGCTTCCGCACTCGGACGACGACCTCGTCGAGAGGCGGGAAGTCGGCGAGGAGCTCGTGGGCGATTGCCTCGGCCAGGGCTTCGATGAGGTTGAAGGTCGTCGATTCGACGATCGTCTTCACGGTCTCGTGGATCCGGCCGTAGTCGATGGTCCGCTCGAGGTCGTCCTCGAGGCCGGCCGGCTGGAGGTCGAGCAGTAGCTCGACGTCGACCTCGAAGCGCTGGGCCGTGACCTTCTCCTCGGCGTTGACGCCGTGACGGGCCTGGAAGGCCATCCCGTCGAGGACGATCCGATCCGGCATCAGGCGTCCTCCCCGACCCGGGCGCCACGGACGATCGCGTCGGCCATCCGGGCTGCCCGGACGTTCTCCCGGACGTCGTGGACCCGGATGACGTCGACGCCCGAGGCGATGGCGATGGCGGTGGTGGCGAGCGTCGCCTCGAGGCGCTGGTCGGCCGGCAGGTCGAGGACCCGTCCGAGGGTCGACTTGCGCGAAGCCCCGAGGAGGATCGGGCGACCCAGGATCGCCAGGCTCCCGAGCTCGCGGAGGAGGGCCAGGTTGTGCTCGGCAGTCTTTCCGAAGCCGAAGCCCGGGTCCACGATGATGCTGTCCCAGGCGACGCCTGCCCGCAGCGCCCGCTCGATCGCCCGCTGGAGATCGGCGACGACCTCGGCCAGGAGCGTCGTGTAGCGGGCCTCGGCCCGGTTGTGCATGAGGGCGATCGGGGCGCCACGCTCGCCGGCGAGGCGGGCCAGGGCGTCGTCCTCCGAAACGCCCCAGACGTCGTTGACGAGGTCCGCCCCGGCATCGAGCGCCGCCTCGGCGACCGCCGGCTTCGTCGTGTCGATCGAGATCGGGGTGTCGGGCAGGGCGGCCCGGACGGCCCGAATGACCGGGATCACGCGGGCGAGCTCATCCTCGACGGTCACGGCTCGGTGCCCGGGCCGGCTGGACTCGCCACCGACGTCGAGGAGATCGGCGCCGGCCGCCGCCATGCCGGTGGCGAGGTCGACGGCCGCGGCGGACGGCTCGCGGGCCTGGAGGAGCCCGTCTCCCGAGAACGAGTCGGGCGTGACGTTGAGGATGCCCATCACGAATGTCCGGGTTCCCCAGGCGAAGGTCCGACTCCCGATGCGGGTCGTCCCGAGATCGGCTGGGAGCCCGCTCGGCGCCCCGTCCGGCAGCCCGAACGCGGGCGTGCTCCGCGCGCCGCCGAGCTCGGGACGGGCTTCCAGGACGCCCCGTTCGGCGGGCAGGGCCCGATCGCGGGACGGCTCGTTCGTCATGTGGGGTCGTCCTCAGGATCGCGCAGCCACGGGTCGTCGACGAACCGCGTGCGCGCGACTCCGACAAGGTACAGCGAGCCGGCCACGACGACCGGGCCCGGGGCCTTCGTCACGGCCCGATCCAGGGCGGCGTTCGGGTCGGGGATGGACCGAACGGCCGCGATCCCGGCCGCCCGGCCATGCCGTCGCCAGCGAGCCGCGAGCTCGTCGGCCGGCATCGCCCGCGGCACGGCGATCGAGGTCGCCAGGATGTGCGCTCCGGCCAGGGCGCTCGACCCGGCCAGGGCCCGGATGACGCCGTCGACGTCCTTGTCGGCCATCGAGGCGACGACGAGCGTCAGCGGCGGAATGGGCGCGGAATCCGGGAGGGGCGCCGGATCCGGGAGAGGCGCCGGATCCGGGCCGGGCGAGAGGCGCGGGACGGGCGAGGGATCCGGGCCGGGCCCGCCCGTGAGGTACGGCCGGAGGTCGTCGAGGGCGGTCGCGAGGGCCGTCGCGCCGGCCGGGTTGTGGGCACCATCGAGGAGGACCGCGCGACCGCCGACGTCGAGGAGCTCGAGGCGGCCAGGCCAGCGAGCCTCGCGGTAGCCACGGCGACGAGCGTCGTCGTCGACGCGGGCGATCCCGGCGTCGGCCAGGGCATCGAGGACGGCGTCGGCGACGGCGGCGTTCGCGGCCTGGTGGCGGCCACGCAGCCCGATCCGCGTCCGACCAAGACGCGGCAGGTCGACCTCGATCCCGTCGCGATCCCAGCCGACGAGGGCGGCGGGGCCGATTTCCCGGAGCGGTGCCCCGACCCGCCGGGCCCGTCGTCGGACGACCGCGAGCGCCTCCCCGTCCGCCCCGGTCACGGCGAAGTCGCCGCGCTCGATGATCGCGGCCTTCTCCCGGGCGATGGCCGTCACCGTCGGCCCGAGGCGGTCCATGTGGTCGAGGGCCACGTTCGTGATCGCGGCGACGCCGCCGTCCCAGGCATGGGTGGCGTCCAGGCGGCCGCCGAGGCCCACCTCGACGAGGGCCACGTCGACGCCCTGCTCGGCGAACCACCGGAAGACGATGGCCGTCAGGACCTCGAACTCGGTCGGCTCGCCATGGCGGCGGGCGACGCGGTCGGCGGCCGGCAGGACCTCTGCCACGAGTCGGGCAAAGCTCGTTGGATCGACCGCCCGCCCATCGATCTCGAGCCGCTCGCGGTAGCTGACGAGATGGGGCTTGGGCGTCGCGCCGACCCGAAGCCCGGCCGCCCTGAGGGCACTCCCGGCGAGCGCCAGGACGCTGCCCTTGCCGTTCGTGCCCGCGACGAGCGCCCCGCGGAACGCGAGCTGCGGATCGCCGAGCTCGCGCAGGAGGGCCCGAGTTCGTCCCAGCCCAAGCCGGGTCCCGAACCGGCCGCGGGCCTCGAGGGCCTGGACCGCCGCGGCGTAGCCGGGCGATCCCCGGCTGCGTCCGGCCACCTCGCTGGCCCGAGATGCCGCCCCGCGAACGGCGCTCAAGTGCCGGTCAGGTCTTCCTCGTAGAAGACGCACTGGTTGAAGCGCGGCGAGAGGCAGACGTCGTTGACGTA
Source organism: Candidatus Limnocylindrales bacterium (assembly GCA_036393495.1). Classification (GTDB taxonomy): domain Bacteria; phylum Chloroflexota; class Limnocylindria; order Limnocylindrales; family CSP1-4; genus UBA5189. Next base: position 2,907 of record DASWGY010000195.1, on the reverse strand, counting down.
CCCCTGCTCGAGGTGGACGCCGCCGCGCAGCTGGCAGCGCGAGGTCGTCGCATCCTGGCGCACCAGGGCCTTCAGGAGGTGGGGGGCATGGATCGGAATCGCGCCCCGCGCGCCGGTCATGTAGAAGTGAGGGCAGACGTTCCGCCGCAGGTTGGGCAGGCCGAAGGCCCGAGCCCGGGCAACCTCGGCACCGGGGCGGCCGGGCGTCGCGTCACTCGCCCCGGTCCCTGCGGCTGGACCGATGACCGGCATCCCCGGACGGCCCGAGAGGTGGGTGGAGGAGGACTGCCGGTAGGCTGATTGGGCGACGCCCGAACCGGCGAGCGAGGCCAGCGTCGGGACGCGCGAGATCGGGCCGATCCCGAACGCCGGGCGGCCATCAGATCGGGGCGATCGCGAAGACCTCGGGTCGCGCCCCTCCACCATCCTCCCCTGCGGTTGCTGCGGCTGTTGTTCGGCGGACACCGAACCGCCCCAGCGTACACCGCTCCGACGCGATCCGGCCGCATCCGCACCGGCCCGTTGCAGGGTCCGGTGCACGGACGCGCCACCCCCGGCCCGATCGCGGATTCGCCTCCCGGATCCGTGCGACGATAGGCCTCGATGCCGACCCGCCGCGATGGGCACACGTCGCATGTCCGCCCCCGCCCTCCGAGCACGGGTCGCCCGACCCCGCAGCGCGTCCGCGCGCCAGCGCCAGACGCCTACCGGCTCAGGCAGCCGCGCGGCATCGCCGCGCGACGGCGGGGCCTGCCGTTGCCGGCGAGGATCCTCCTCGTCGTCGCGATCGTCGCCCTCGGCGGTGCCGTCTACCTGACGGCGACGGGCGGGATCGGGTCCCTGGTCCGAGCGCTCGGCACCTCGCTGTCGGGCCTGGTTGACGAGCTGACCGCCACGCCGACCCCGTCATCGACCCCGGTCGTCGTGTTCGATGCCCCGGTCATCGCGTCGCCGGCGGAGCCCTACACGAACCAGCCCCGAGCAGACCTCGAGATCACCCTGCCCGACGAGTACGTCGGCGACCCCGACGTTCGTGTCCGGATCTACCTGACCCTCGAGGGCGTGCCGCCGACGGTCATCGCCGAGGCACCGGTGGGCTCCACGATCCGGCTCATCGTGCCGGTCGACCTGACCCCCGGCCGGAACGATTTCTCGGCGACGATCACGGAGGTGGGCATCGAATCGGACGCCTCGCCGATCGTCACGTTCATCCTCGACACGGAGGCGCCGACCTTCGTCCTGTCCTCGCCGACGGAAGGCCAGACCGTCAACCGGGAGAGCGTCGCGATCACCGGTACCACCCAGCCGCGGACGAGGATCCTCGCCCGGAACGCCGCCAATGGGACGTCGATCTCGGGGCTGGCCGCGGCCGACGGGACGTTCACGGTGGAGCTGCCCCTGGAACCCGGACCCAACAGCGTCCGGCTGTCGGGCACCGATCCGGCCGGCAATCCCGGCGAGCTGATCTTCTCCGTGGTCCGAGGCAGCGGCCGCCTCACCGCGACCCTGACGGCCTCGGCCTCACGAATCTCGGTGGCCTCGCTGCCCGTCTCACTTCAGCTGAGCGTCCTGATCACGGATCCCGACGGCCGACCGGTCGAGGGCGCCGCAGTAGCATTCCTCCTGACGGTTCCGGGCATCCCCCCAATCGCCAAGGACGCCATCACGAGCGGCGACGGTCGCGCGACCTTTACCACGACCCTGCCCAACGGCGTGACGGCCGGACCAGGGCTCGCGACCGTCCGGGTCGTTACCGACGACTTCGGCGACACGTCGGCGAACAGGACGATCACCATCGTGAAGTAGCGCTCGACGGGACTCCTCTTCGCAGCTACCATCCGGCCATGTCGATGTGGCGGTGCCCCCACTGCGGCACGCCCCAGGCGGAGACCGCGCGCTGCTGGGTCTGCCGCCGATCGTCGACCACCTGTTCGACCTGCCGCCACTTCCGGCGCTCTGTCGCCGCCCAGCTCGGCTACTGCGGCCTGGATCGGCGCCGCCTGCCATTGCGGGGGACCGAGCTCCGCGGCTGCTGGGAGCCGGGGCCGGTCCGCGCCCACGACGCGCTACCGGTCGCCGGCCTCGACATCGATGCCGACGAGCAGTCCAGCGGTCCGCCCGCATCCGCCCCGCCGGCGACGCCGACGTCGCCCGCCGCCAGGCTCCGCGACTTCGTGCCGGTGGAGCTCCGGGGGCACCGCATCGGCCCGGCCCGCCCGGCGGCCGCCCGCGTGGCGCCAGCCACGGACCGGGCAACTCTGGCCGCTGCCTCGGTCCGGCCACCGACGGTCCCGGACGAGGCTGCCGACCTCAATCGCGCCACCGTACCGCCCTGGTCGGACCGGGTCACCCTGTTCGCTGACGCCGAGCTCTAGGCGGCCGACTGGCCGAGCGACCGGCCGAGTGCCCGGCTGAGTGACGTGACCCAGGGGCCGGCCGGCCTCCGCTGAGCGCGGAATCCAGGCTCCCGGTCCGGGATTCACGCGGGTCGGGCCGGGCCACGCCGTTCGCCGACGCGGACCGCTGATCAGGAGGCTTCAGGTGCGGCGCAGGCCGGCGGGTCGACCTCGAACGTCAGGCGAATGGCACTGCCAACCGCAGCCGTGCTGCCAGCCACGGGGAGCTGCGCCACGACGCGCCCTGTTGCAAAGGGGCCGACCGTCGGACCAACCGTGAATCCATCACCCGTGACCGCGGCCGTTGCCTCTGCGAGGGTCATGCAGCTGTAATCGCCGACCGGGAGCATCTGAACTGTCGGCGCAGGGGTCGGCGGCTCAGTCGGCGGTGGCGTGGGGGCGGGTGTGGGTGACGGCGTCGGCGATGGCGACGGCGTGGGGGTCGGCTCGGGGCCCTTCGAGACCACGTAGTTGACGGGCAGGCCCTGGGTCACGATCTGGCCCGCGCCCG
>DASWGY010000194.1:0-9811 GCA_036393495.1 Candidatus Limnocylindrales bacterium | reverse complement strand
GCTGATGATCGACAACTTCTCGACCCTGGTCGAGAAGGGCCCGAATCGCGTCCAGCCGACGTTCATCGCCAACGCCCTCGTCGATTCGACGTCCGGGATGATCTCGATCGAGACCGGAGCGATCGGCCACAACATCGCCATCGTCTCCGCGTGCTCGACGGGCACCCACAACGTCGCCGAGGGGGCGGAGGCGATCCGGCGCGGCGACTGCATCGCGGTCATCAGCGGGTCGACGGAGGCGCCCCTCATCGAGGTCGCCCACGCCGGCTTCGGGAACATGCGCGGCCTCGGCTCGCCGCGCCCGGGCGAGCCGCTCCAGACCGTCTCGCGTCCGTTCGATGCGACCCGCAACGGCTTCGTCCTGGGCGAAGGCGCGGGCGGGCTCTTCCTCGAGGACCTCGAGCTGGCGAAGGCGCGCGGCGCCCGGATCTACGCCGAGGTCGTCGGCTACGGCTCGGCCGCCGACGGCTGGGACATGATCCAGCCGATCGAGCACGGAATCGGGTCGTCGCGGGCGATGCAGATGGCCCTCGAGCGGCGCGGCGTCCCGGCCGACGAGGTCGACCTCATCAACCCCCACGGGACGTCCACCCCCGTCGGCGATGCCCGCGAGGCCGAGGCGATCTGGGCCGTGTTCGGCGATCGGTCGGCCGGGGCCCGGCGGTCGCTGGCGATCAGCGCCACGAAGTCGATGACCGGCCACATGATGGGCGCGGCCGGCGCCTTCGAGGCCTTCGCCACGGTCATGTCCGTCGCCGAGCAGACGGTGCCCGGCACGCTCAACTACCGCGACGCCGACCCGGACTGCGACCTGTGGGTCGTCGACGAGACCGTCCGGATGCCGATCCGCTACGCCCTCTCGAACAACATCGGCCTCGGTGGGCACAACGGCGCCGTCATCTTCAAGCGCTACGACGGCGACTGACGCCGGGGCCGCGCCACGACCGCACCATGCGACAATCCCGGGCGATGAGAGGCCCTGATGCCACCTAGCGAGGATCCGGCTCGCCGCGCGGTCGTGACCGGCATGGGCGCGGTCACGCCGATCGGCAACGACAGCGAGACGTTCTGGGCCAACCTCCTCGCGGGGGTGCCCGGCGGGGGCCCCATCACCACCTTTGACACGACCGGCTTCGACGTGAAGATCGCGGCCGAGGTCAAGGACTTTGACCCGACCGTGGCCATGGATCGCAAGATGGCCCGCCGGATGAGCCGCTTCATCCACTTCGGGATGGCCGCGGCGACCGAGGCCGTCGGTCGAGCCGGGCTCGACGTCACCGACTGGACGCCGGAGCAGCGGGATCGGGCAGCCGTCGTCCTGAACACCGGCGGCGGCGGCATGGAGCAGGTGATCGAAGGCGCCCACACGATCCGCGACCGGGGCCCGGGACAGGTGAGCCCCTTCGCGATCCCGGCCCTGTCGGGCAGCATGGCCGCCGCCCAGGTTTCGATGCGCTACGGCCTGACCGGCCCGGTCATGACCCAGGTTGCCGCCTGCGCCTCCGGGGTGATCGCCTTCCAGGATGCCCTCCGCCTGATCCAGTCGGGCGAATGCGACGTGGTCATCGCGGGCGGCTCCGAGGCACCGCTCCTGGCCATGGCCTTCGCGGCCCTCTCGAACATGGGGGCCCTGTCGAAGCGAAACGACGACCCGGAGGGCGCCTCGCGCCCCTTCGATCGGACCCGCGATGGGTTCGTCTTTGGCGAGGGTGCGGGCGTCATGGTCATCGAGTCGGCGGAGCACGCCCTGGCCCGTGGAGCCCCGATCCTGGCCGAGGTCATCGGCGCGGCCCTGACCGCGGACGCCTTCCACATCTCGGCGCCCGAGCCGACCGGGCGTGGCGCCGCCATGGCCATGACCAACGCCATGCGCCACGCCGGCATCGGGCCGACCGACATCGACTACCTGGTCGCCCACGGAACGTCCACGCCCCTCAACGACGTGACCGAGACGAAGGCCATCAAGCGAGCCTTCGGCGAGCGCGCCCCGAGCCTGGCGATCTCGTCGCCGAAGTCGATGGTCGGCCACATGCTCGGCGCCGCCGGCGCGGTCGCCGGCATCGCCGCGGTCGGGGCCATCCGGGACGGTTGGATCCCGCCGACGATCAACTACCGAGAGCCGGACCCGGAGTGCGACCTCGACTACACCCCGAACTTGAAGCGCCAGGTCCGCGTCGACACGGCGATGATCAACGGCTTCGGCTTCGGCGGCCAGAACGCCGTCGCCGTCTTCCGCCGCTTCGAGGGCTGACCTCGGGTCAGGCGCGAGGGGCCGGGCGCGAGGGGTCAGGCGCGGAGCGAGCCCCCCTCGAACGCCTCGATCGCCTCGGCCAGGGCAGCTGGGATCTCGATTGCCTTGTCGGCGCCATAGTCGTACGTCACGAGGACCGAATCGGCGACGGCGATGAGCCTCGCGGGGCCGTAGCGGCTGGCCGGGGCGGTCATCCGGTGGCTCATCGAGAAGCTCGTCCGGCCGAGCCGATCGACGCGCGTCTCGACCGCCAGCGTCTCACCGAAGAATGCCGGGCTGCGGTAGGCGATGGAGATCTGGGCCAGGATCATCCCCTCCTCGGCGCCGTGCGTCGCGAGCGGCAGCGGGGCTCCAGAGACCCGTTCGTAATAGGCGACCCGGGCGATCTCGGCGTAGGTCAGGTACGAGGCGTTGTTCACGTGGCCCATCGCATCGGTGTCGGAGAAGCGAACCTCGATCAGGTGGACGTGAGCGAAGTCGCCGGGCAGGTCGCGTGCGTCATGGGGCACGGCGATCCGCGATCGCGGCGGCGAGGTCAGGGCACCTGGCATGGCCGGAGTGTATCGGCCCTCCTGCGCAACAATGGCTCGATGGACCTGCCGACCGGCCCGCTCATGGCCACGACCCTCGCCGGGCCGGTGGGCCCGATCCACGTCGCCTGCTCGGAGCGCGGGGTCGTTGCCGTCGCCGTCCGGACGACGGCCGAGGACTTCGAGGCCGAGCTCCAGCGCCGGCTGCGACGCCCCGTTGCCTGGAGCTTCCGCAGGGCGGGCCTTGGCCAGCCGCTCGCCCGGGCGGCGGCGGCGATCGAGGCAATGATCGACCGTCCGGGAATCGCCGCCCAGGCGCTCCTCGACGCGGTCGCCCTCGACCTGGAGGATCGCCCGGCGTGGGATCGCGCCGTCCTCGACGCCGTCAGGTCGATCCCGAGGGGCCAGGTCCGGAGCTACGGCGAGGTCGCCCGGTCAATCGGCCGTCCCGGGGCGGCCCGCGCCGTCGGTGGAGCCGTCGGCCGGAACCCGGTCTCGATGCTGGTCCCGTGCCATCGAGTGGTGGCCGGCGACGGCACCCTCGGCTGGTATGGGGGCGGCTGGTGGGGCGACGCCGAGCGGAACATCGAGCTCAAGGCCACGCTCCTGGCCGCGGAAGGGGTGCGTCTGCCGAGAAGCCGCTCGCGGGCCGACCGCGGACGATAGACTCCCGGGCATCGCGCCAGCCGGCAACCGCCCCGGACCGCCTGGCCAACGTCCCCGACCGCACGACGAAGGAAGCCGCCCGCCCATGACCCAGCAGGCCGCACCGGCGTCGATGTTCGCCATCTTCCGCAAGCGCGACTTCAGCCTGATGTGGTCGGCTCAGCTGATCTCGACGATCGGCGAGGCCCTGACGGACCTGGCGGCGGCGATCCTGATCTTCCGGATCACCGGTTCGGCCTTCGCGGTCGGCGCGATCCTGATGGTCACGGCGATCCCGACGCTCGTGTTCGGGCTCTTCGCCGGCGTCTTCGTCGACCGCTTCGACAAGAAGCGGATCCTGCTCCTGGCGAACGTCCTGCGTGGCTTCATCGTCCTCGGCATTCCCCTGTCGTACACGGCGCTCTACACGCCTGAGCACCCCGAGGCGTTCATCGTCGCCCTCTTCAGCCTGATCTTCGTGTCGGCCACAGTGCGGCAGTTCTTCGACCCGGCCTGGGAAGCCGTCCTGCCCGAGATCGCAAGCGAGGAGGAGCTGACCCAGGCGAACTCGTTCCTCGCGGTCAGCTCCTTCGGCTCGACCGCGGTCGGCTTCGCCGCGGCCGGCTTCCTGGCGTCCTCGAACATCCTGCTGCCGTTCTACATCGACGCGGTGACGTACTTCGTGGCCTTTGCCCTGCTCCTCCCGGTCATCGTCCCGAAGGCCGGCGCGCCCGAGCAGACGTCGGTCGGCGTGGTCGTCGAGAACCTCAAGAGCGGCGCCCAGTACCTGTGGCGGACGCCGATCCTGCGCTCGATCTTCATCGTCGGCGCCCCGGTCTTCCTGTCGTTCGGGCTGTGGAACGTCCTCCTCCTGCCAATGGCGATCCGGGAGCTTGATGCGACCGAGTTCGAGTACGGCCTCCAGGAGGGCGTCACCTCGGTCGGCTTCGTCGTCGGCAGCTTCCTCATGGCCAAGCTCGGGGACCGCCTCAACGAGGGCACCTGGCTCGTGCTCGGGACGATGTTCATGGGCGTCTTCGGCATCCTCTACGGCCTGGCGCCGGACATCAACGTCGCGATCGTGATCGTGGCCATCACCGGGCTCCTCAACGCCCCGATGTCGATCGCCCGGCGGCTCCTCCTCCAGCGCCACATCCCGCGGGACATGCGGGGCCGGGTCTTCTCGGCGATGTTCGTGTCACGCGACGTGCTCTTCCTGATCGGGATGGCCGGCGCGGGCCTGGCCGACATCTTCCCGGTGCGGGATCTCATCATCATCGCCTCGGTGGTCCTCGTGGTCGCCGGCGTCTGGACGCAGCTGATGCCCGGCCTCGGCCGGCCCGCGACCGAGTGGCGACGGACCCTCCAGCTCCTGCGAACCGCGCCATCCGCCCCGACCGTGGGTGCGGGCCGGCCGGCGAACATGCTCGACCTCGATCGCCTCATCGACGTCCTGCCCGAGCTGAAGGGACTGGCGATGGAGCGTCGCAACGAGTTCCTGAGCGGCGCAACGGTCGCCACGGCCCAGCCCGGGGTCGTGATCGTCCGGGCCGGCGATGCGAGCGATGCCGCGTTCTTCGTGATGGGCGGTCGGGTCGTGGCCGGCATCCCGGCCGAGGGCGAGGAGTTCCGGTCGCTGTCATCGATGGGGCCCGGAGACGTCTTCGGCGAGATCGCCGCCCTGACCGGCAGCCCCCGGACCGCGAACGTCGTCGCCGACGAGGCGAGCGACCTCCTCGAGGTGCCGGCTGCCACGCTGCGGTCGCTGATGGAGCTGCCCGCCCTCAACGCCCTCATCCAGGGCAAGCTCAACGAGCGGCTCCTCCGCACCGCCAACGCCGACCTCGTCCGGCTGGCCGGGCTGGACCAGCGCGACCTGCGTGACCTCCGTCGCCGCCGCTCCCGGTCCCAGGCCCTGCCGAAGACGTACTCGGAGACGGCCGGGGAGCGCTGAGCGTGGTTGCTGCCGGCGTGCCTGCCGGCGGCCGCCTCAGCGGCGGATCGATCGCTCGAGAGCTGCCCGGTCGGGGATGACGAGGACGTCGCGCTTGACCCGGATCAGGCTCCGGGCGACGAGGTCGGCGAGGAGCCGATTCACGGACTGGCGCGAGCCGCCGATCATGCCCGCCAGCTCGGCCTGGGTGTAGGGCCACGGGAGGCGAACGGAGCCGTCCGGTTCGGCGGCGACGGACTCCGCTTCACGCAGGATCCGCTGGCTGAGCCGTCCCGGGAGGTCCAGGAAGTGAAGGTCCTGGACGTGGGCGGTGATCGAGCGGATCTCGTCGGCCAGCGACGACAGGAGCGCGTGGCGAAGTGAGGGATCCTCGTCGATGAGGCTCAGGAACGTCTCGCGGCGGAGGACCAGGGTCTCGGTGGCACCGAGAGCGATCGCCGTCGCCGAGCGGGGAGCGTCGTCGAAGAGGGCCAGCTCGCCGAAGAAGTCACCCGGCCGGAGGGTCGCGATGATGGCCGGCTCCTCGTCCTCGGCGGAGGGCAGGACGATCTTCACCGCGCCCGCCGCGACGACGTGCAGCGCGTCGCCTGGATCGTCCTGGTGGAAGATCGTCTCGCCGGCCCGAAAGCGACGGGTCCGAAGCGACGCGGCGAGGGGCGCCAGCCGCGCCTCGTCGAGACGGGCAAAGAGTCGGGACTGCCGGAGCGCTTCGAGACCAAACGAGCTCGCGGGGCCGACGGCCATTCCCACCTCCACAGCGGCACTGGGCGCGTCCCCCGACCGCCCCATCGTAGCCGAGGGAGGGCGCCGCTAGACTCCGGCCATGGAATCGGCCGTCTGCCCGAGCTGCGGCGAGGCGAACCCCGAACGGGCCCGACTCTGCGGGATGTGCCGCACCAGCCTGTCCGGTGACGGGCCCGCCGGCGATGGCGGGAAGCTGGTCACGGTCGTCACATCGGACCTCAAGGGCTCGACGGCGCTCGGGGAGCAGCTCGACCCGGAATCCCTGCGCGAGGTCCTGAACCGCTACTTCGCGGTGATGCGGGTCGTCTTCGAGTCCCACGGCGGCAGCATCGAGAAGATCATCGGCGACGCGATCGTGGCCGTCTTCGGCCTGCCGTTCCGGCACGACGACGACCCCGTCCGGGCGGTCGAGGCGGCGGTCGAGACGCAGCGCGCGCTGGCGACCCTGAACGACGAGCTCGAGCAGCTCTGGGGCGTCCGGCTGGTGAACCGGACCGGAGTCGCGACCGGGATCGTCCACTTCGGGCGTGACGCCGAGGGACAGCACGTCCTGATCGGCGACACGATGGACGAATCGACGGCCATGGAACAGAACGCCCCGCCCCTCGAGGTCCTGATGGCCGCCTCGACGTACGCGGCGGTTCGTGACCTCGTCGTCGCCGAGGACATGGGCCCGAAGTCGCCGAAGGGCTCCGATCTGCAGATCGAGTCGCATCGTCTGAGCTCGGTGCACAGCCGGGCGGCCGAGGCCGAGACGCAGCCGCCGGAGCCGGCTCCGGGGATGCGCATCTGCCAGGTCTGCGGCGATGAGTCGCCTGAGCGCTATCGCTACTGCATCACCTGCGGTGCGTCGGCCACGAACGCCACGGCCCGCGACAGCCGCAAGACCGTGACGATCGTCTTCGCCAACCCCAAGCCCCACACCGGCAGCGGGGCGCCGCTGGAGCCGACGGCCTTCACCGACGTCATGACGCGCTACTTCGAGGCGATGAAGGTGGCCCTCGAACGCCATGGCGGGACGGTCGAGAAGTTCATCGGCGACGCCGTCATGGCGGTCTTCGGGCTCCCGGTGCGGCACGAGGATGACGCGCTCCGGGCGGTCCGGGCCGCAGCCGACATGCGGGCCGCGTTGCCGGACCTCAACGAGGCGTTCGACCGGGAGCACGGCGTCAGGCTCCTGAACCACATCGGGGTCAACACCGGCGAGGTCATCGCGACCGGCGACGCCAGCACCGGCCAGCGCCTCGTCACCGGCGACGCCGTCAACACGGCCGCCCGCCTGGAGCAGGCGGCTGGCGCAGCCGAGATCATCCTCGGCGAGCTGACCCACCGCCTGACGCGGGACCAGGTCGAGGTCGAGGCCGTCCCGCCGCTCAGCCTGAAGGGCAAGGCCGAGCCGGTTCCCGCGTACCGACTCGTCCGGGTGCGGGACCAACCCGTCGAGCGGACGAGCCAGACGTCGCGATTCGTCGGCCGAGAGGTCGAGCTGGCCCGCCTGTCCGAGGCGCTGTCCAGCGCGATGGACCAGAGGGCCGCGCGACTCACCACGGTCGTCGGCGACGCCGGCGTGGGCAAGAGCCGCCTGATCCGGGAGTTCGCGGCGGCGACGAGGCAGGAGGCCAGGCTGATCCGCGGGCGGTGCCTCCCGTATGGCGACGGCATCACGTTCTGGCCCCTGTCAGAGGCGATCCGAGGAGCCGCCTCGATCGCGTCCGAGGACGCGCCTGAGGTGGCGATCGCTCGGATCCGGGCGCTCCTCGAGCCGCCGGCAGCCAACATCGGCGACCCCGGCCCGATCGTCGACCGGGTTGCCTCGATGATGGGCCTGACCACGGCCCAGTTCCCCGTCCCCGAGCTGATGTGGGGTGCCCGGCGGCTGATCGAGACGATCGCCGAATCGCTGCCGGTGCTCATGGTCATCGACGACGTGCACTCGGCCGAGAAGACGTTCCTCGAGTTCATCGATCACATCCTCGAGGCGTCGACGAAGGCCCCGATCGTGATCCTCTGCGCGGCTCGCCATGAGCTCCGCGAGCGCCATCCCGAGTGGTCATCAGCCCACGAGGCGCAGACGATCGAGCTGCTGCCGCTGACCGGCTCGGAGACCGGCGAGCTGCTGGACGACCTGCTCGTGGGCCTGGACGCGCCGATCCGTGACCGGATCGCAACCGCCGCCGACGGCAACCCGCTGTACGCCGAACAGATCGTGTCCATGCTCCAGGAGACCGGGGCGATCCGGCGCGACGGGGATCGCTGGATCTCGACCCGCGTCGGCGGCGAGCTCGCGATCCCACCAACGGTCCAGGCCCTCGTGGCCGCCCGCCTCGACGCCCTCGGCGCCAGCGAACGGGCCGTCATCGAGCCGGCCTCCGTCATCGGCATGTCGTTCGCCGAGGAGGCGATCGAGGAGCTCGTCGAGAGCGAGATCCGGACGGCGCTCGAGTCCGAGCTCGGCTCGCTGATGGCGAAGCAGCTCGTTCGTCGAGCTACCGGCGACGAGCCGCTGTATCGATTCGGCCATCTCGTCATCCGCGACACCGCCTACGGCAGCCTCCTGAAGCGGATCCGGGCGGCGCTCCATGAGCGGTTCGTCGTCTGGGCCGAGCGAGTCAACCGCGAGCGCGGCCGCGAGACGGAGTTCGAGGAGATCCTCGGCTACCACCTCGAGCAGGCGTACCGCTACCGGACGGAGCTCGGGGTCATCGACGCTGACGCTCGTGGCGTCGGCGAGCGCGCGGCGGCCAAGCTTTCGAATGCCGGCCGGCGAGCCCTCGCTCGAGGTGACCTGCCGGCGGCAGCGAGCCTCCTGAAGCGATCGACGGATCTCCTGCCGCGCGAGTCGGCGGTCCGGCTGGAGCTGCTCGTCGACCTCGGCGAAACGTCCATGCAACAGGCCCGATTCGATGCGGCCACGGAAACCCTGGACGGCGCGATCGAGTTGGCCGGGGAGATTGGCGAGGCCCGCTTCGCCGTCCGGGCCGGCCTCATCCGGGCGAGCGTGGACCAGTTCCGCGGCGCGGAGGGCGCCGGGGCGCGCGCCCTCCAGGCGGCCGCAGAGGCCACTCGCGTCCTGGAGCCGCTCGGCGACCACGCCGGCCTGGCGCGGGCCTGGCGGGTCGTGGCGATGAACGAGATCATCCAGGGGCACCTTGCCAGCGCCTCGGAGGCGACCGAGCGCGTCGTCGAGCATGCCAACGCGATTGGCGACGTGCGACTGGTGTCGCGGACGGCGACACCGATCGCCTACGTCCTCCTCCACGGGCCGACGCCGGTCGGGCCCGCCATCGCCCAGTGCGAGGAGCTCCTGGCGAACATCGGCGGAGATCGGAAGGTCGAGGCGGTCATCCTCAGCACATTGGCCGTCCTCAGGGCCATGACCGGGGCCTTCGACGAGGCGCGTCAGCTGTACCGACGGGGCCAGGAGATGCTCGCCGAGCTCGGCGCCGGCACCGATGCCGCATCGACCTCCATCGACTCCCATCGGGTCGAGCTGCTGGCCGGCGACCTCGAGGCCGCCGAGCGCGAGCTGCGACGCGACTACGACGTCCTGGCCGAGCTCGACGAGAGCTATTTCCGTTCGACGATCGCGGCCGACCTCGCGGTCGTCCGCTGGCGACGGGGTGACCCGGTCGATGCCGTCCGGTTCGCCGAGATCGCGGAGCAGATCGCGGATGAGGACGACGTCCT
>DASWGY010000193.1:0-20442 GCA_036393495.1 Candidatus Limnocylindrales bacterium | reverse complement strand
CGACGTGATCGCCACCTGCGGCTCGACGCTGTCGCGCAACCACCGGCTCGGCGAGGAGCTCGCAAATGGCCGCTCGTGGTCGGACATCGAGGCCGGGCTGCCGGGCGTCGCCGAGGGTGCCTACACGGTTGATGCCGCCCTTGCCCTGGCCGATGGCCTGGGGGTCGAGATGCCGATCGCCCGCGAGGTCCATAACGCCCTCTTCGAGGGCAAGAGCGTGCGGCGGTGCCTCATCGACCTGCTGGCCCGCGAATCGAAGGACGAGCTGGCCGACTTCCAGGCTTGGGTCGAGCGGCTGGGGGTCGCCGCCGAGTGACCGACGAGCCCGAGGCGGCCGACGTCGCGGCGGCCCGCCGCCTCCTCGATCTCGACAGCCGGCTCCGCGAGGCCCGGGAGGGCCGCGCCGGGGCCCTCTGCTAGACTCGCCATCCAGTCGGGGCGTGGCGCAGTCTGGTAGCGCACCAGTCTGGGGGACTGGTGGTCGCCGGTTCAAATCCGGCCGCCCCGACCACTCGGCCGACAAGCGACGTGATGCCCTCGGGTGAACCGGGGGCCTCGACGAATCAGCGGCGGGTGGGCTCATCGGCCCGCCGGCCGAAGGTGCCCGTCGGCCCTCAGGCCGACTCGTGGCTGGCGCGGACTACCGCGGTCTACCGCTTCAGGAGGTCCCTCGGGAAGAAGAGGTAGAGGTTGAACAGCCCAACCGAAGCCACCAGGGCGAGCCTGACGAGCAGCGGCCATCCCGATTCCCAGATCCACAGCCCGATCGCCAGTGGCAGCACGAGGAGCCAGATCACGATCTGGACCAGGATGTGCTGGCTCCGCGACCACTCCCAGAGTGCGTCAAGGCTGCCCTGGTTGGCGACGAGGGCGTAGGCGAAGAGACCCCACAGCACCAGGAACAGGACGAATACGAAGACGTTGAACAGCTGCTCCATCCGAGTGGGTGCCCTCCTGATTGCATCCGCCATATCGATCTGACCTCCATCCCTCCGCCGCTGGCCCGCGGTCATGCCTTCCTGTTGATACGGCCCCGTCGCCGGCCAGAGAAGGGCCGAAGGGACCGACGCGATGGTTCGCACGGATCGCGCCGTGCCGGCCGGAGGTCGTTACCGTGAGCGCATGGACATCGAGTCACCGACCTTCTATGCCGATCTCCTCGCGGAGACGGCGCTGCCGCAGCGCGGGATCCTGAGCCAGACCCTCTCGAACACCGACGGTGTCGAGCTCGTCCTCTTTGCCTTCGCAGCCGGTGAGTCGCTCTCGGAGCACACGTCGGCGCGGCCCGCGATCCTCCACGTCCTGTCGGGCGAGGGCGATCTCACGGTCGCGGGCGAGGCCCACTCGGCCGGCCCCGGCACGTGGGTCCGGATGCCGCGCGACTGCCGCCACAGCGTCACGGCGAGAACGCCGCTGGTGATGGCCCTCTACCTGCTCCCGGCCGGCGACTGACGATCAGCGCCGGCAGGGGCGCGGCCGTACGGGCGGCGCGCTGCGGGCCGACGTGCCCGTACGGAATGTGCCGTTCGGCACGGGTCGGCACACGCGACGACCCGCTAGCGTCAGGGGTGCAGGAGACCCGCAGGCGCGCCGCACCGATCCCCCCCCTCGGTTGCCGGCCCCGCGGGTCTCTGTGTGTCCGCTGCCGTTCGCCGTTTCGGGCTCGACGGACTCAGTCCTCGCCGATGTCCTCGTTCCAGACGTCGGGTTGCTCGGCGATGAAGTCCCCGAGCAGCTCGTGGCAGTCGGTCGAATCGAGATTCACGACCTCCACGCCGCGCGATCGGAGGAGCGACTCGCCGCCGACGAACGTCCGATTCTCGCCGATGACGACGCGCGGGATGCCGTACAGCAGGATCGCCCCGGTGCACATGTCGCACGGCGAGAGCGTCGTGACCATCGTCGCCCGGCGGTAGGCCGAGGCGGGCAGGCGGCCGGCATTCTCGAGGGCGTCAGTCTCGCCATGGCGGATGGCGCTGCCGAGCTGGACCCGGCGGTTGTGTCCGGCGCCGACGACCCGGCCATCGATGATGAGCGCCGCCCCGATCGGGACACCGCCCTCGGCCCGCCCGATTCTCGCCCGCGCCAACGCGACGTCCAGGGCCTCGCGGTCATCCATGACGGCTAGCGTACCGGCGAATGAGCGATCTCGAGTGCCGGCCGTCGCGGGATAGACTCACGGTGTGACCAACCTCGATCCCCAACAGGTCGATGGCCTGACCGACCTCGATCCCGAGGCCTTTCGCGCCGCCCTCCACGCGGTCGCCGACGTCATGGCCGACTATGCCGCGGGCGTCGAGTCGTACCCGGTCCTGCCGCCGGTCGAGCCGGGCAGCCTGGCCGGGTTCTTCCCGCGCGATCCACCCGAAGGCCCAGCGAGCCTCGCCCGGATCCTCGATGACTACCGAACGCTCATCGAGCCGAACGCGACCCACTGGGCCCACCCCGGCTTCATGGCCTACTTCGCGACCCCGGCGTCGGCGGCCGGAATCCTCGGCGAGATGCTCATCGCCTCGCTCGGCCAGAACACGATGCTGTGGCGGACGTCGCCGATCGGGACAGAGCTCGAGACCGTCGTCGTGAGCTGGCTCCGGCAGGGGCTCGGGCTGCCTCCGGAATTCGACGGCTTCATCACCGACACGGCCTCGATGTCCACGCTCATCGCCCTCGCCGGCGCTCGCGACGCGGCCGGGTTCACCTCGGCCGGCGAGGGAGTCGTGGGGGCTGCGAGCGCCGGCGCCGGGCGCCCGCGGGTCTACGCCTCGGCTGAGGCCCACTCCTCGATCGAGAAGGCCTGCATGACGCTCGGGCTCGGGCGGGCGGGCCTCGTCAAGGTCGACGTCGACGACGAGTACCGGATGCGCCCGCAGGCGCTCGAGTCGGCAATCAGCGCCGACATCGCCGCGGGCCACCGGCCGATCGCGGTGGTCGCGACCCTCGGGACGACGTCGTCGACCTCCATCGACCCGGTGGCGGCGATCACGGACGTGGCGGCGGCCCACGGCCTGTGGCTCCACGTCGACGCTGCGTACGGCGGCGCGGTGGCGCTTCTTCCCGAGCAACGGGCTGCGTTCGAGGGCTGGGAGCGGGCCGATTCGATTGTCGTGAACCCCCACAAATGGCTCTTCGCCCCGCTCGATGCGTCGCTCCTCCTGACAAGCCGGATGGATGTCCTGCGCGCCGCGTTCTCGCTCAGCCCGGAGTACCTCCGGACCCTCGACCGCGCGACGCCGGTCCGCGACGTCAACGAGTACACGCCTGTCCTCGGCCGGCGGTTCCGGGCCCTGAAGCTGTGGCTGATGCTCCGCTGGTTCGGTCTGGAAGGCCTGCGGCGCCGGATCGCCCATCATCTCGATATGGCCCGTGCCCTCGCCGGCTGGGTCGACGCCGATCCGGACTTCGAGCGGCTGGCGCCCGTGCCGTTCTCGACCGTCTGCCTCCGCTACCGGCCCCGGGCGCTCACCGGGCGTGAGTCGGAGCCGGACGTCGCGGCCCGCCTCGACGACCTCAATTCGCGCCTGATGGACGCGGTCAACCGGAGCGGCGAGATCTTCCTGTCCCACACCCGCCTCGGGGGCCGCTTCACGATCCGGATCGCGCTGGGACACCTCCGGGGCGAGGAGCGCCACGTAACCCGGGCCTGGGAGCTACTACGGCGGGAGGCCACGGCCCTCGAGTGATCGACCCGCGCGGCGCCGTGTCGCCGGGCCGAGCGGCGTCCTCCGGCCGAGCCCGACCACCCGCCGCGTGGCATCATCTCCACGCCGACCGACACGAGAACGAGGACCGGACAGGAACCGTGCCGCCGATCGACGAGCTCATCCGCATCGAGCCCGTGCACCTCGAGCGCCTCGAGCGCCAGGGTGTGTTCACGACGGGCCTGCTCCTCGAGGTCAGCGAGACGCCGACGCGCCGTCAGACCCTGGCCGACCAGGTCGACGCCTCGACCAATGACGTGCTCACCTGGCGTGATGAGGCCCTCATGCTCAACCTCGTCGGATTCGGTCCCAGCGAGCACGTGCTGCTCAGCCAATCCGGGTTCGAGGGACTGCGCGACATCCTCGCCGTCGAGCTCGATGCCTTCCGGGCCGCCGTGGCCCGCGGGGCCCGGGAGCTCAACCTCGAGGCCCCGACCGACATGGCCCTCGAGGGCTGGTGGGAGCAGGCCAGGACGCTCGAGGACGAATAGGGCCGCAGAGGCCTGCCCACAGGCCCGGGATACCATGGCCGGGTGAACGAATCGTCCGCCGCGACCCGGATGGGGCTCGCCGTCGTCGCCATCTCGACCGCACTCGTGGTCACGGCGCTCGCGGTCGTGCCGTTCCTCAACCCGGTGTGGGTCTCCTTCGAACAGGGACGCACGGGCGTGACCGCGCTGACCGGCTGGTCGGCGCCCGAGGTCCGTACGGCGACGGATGCGATCCTGCACGATCTCATCGTCGGTCCGCCCGACTTCGTCGTCACGGTGAGCCGGTTCGAGGTCCTCACGGACGCCGAGCGTGCGCATATGCGCGACGTCCGCGGCGTGTTCGCCGGCTTCTTCGCCGTGGGCACCCTGGCGATCGCGGTCCTCCTCGGCAGCTTCTGGCTCAGCGGCAAAGGGCGCCAGGGCTGGACTCGCCGACACGCCTGGCGCGGGGTCCGGCTCGGCGCGGCCGGGCTCGCGCTCGGGACGGTCGCCGCGGGCGTCGTCGCGCTCGTCGCCTTCGACGCGGCGTTCGAGGTCTTCCATCGGCTGTTCTTCGCCAGCGGCACCTACCGCTTCGACCCGGCGACCTCGAAGCTCGTGCAGCTCTTCCCCGATGCGTTCTGGTCCGAGACCGCGGTCGCGGTCGGGGCGCTGATCGTCGTGCTCGCGGGGGCGACGGCCTGGATCGCCGGCCGGCGCGGTCGAGCGACCGCAGTGGCCGGGTCGGCGGCGGGCGGGTCGGCAACGGGCGCCGCAACCCGGCGGATCAGCGAGCCGGAGCCGGTCAAGTGATCGGGGTTCCTGTGGCCCGGCTCCTCGGCATCGAGATCCGGCTGCAGCTGGGCTGGGTCCTCGTCGTGGCCCTCGTCGCCGCGATCGCCGCGATCCAGGTCTCGGCCGTCGATCCGGCGGTCCACCCGGCGGTCCAGTGGCTGCTGGGCGGAATCGTCGCGGCGGGCTTCTTCGCCAGCGCCGTGATTCACGATCTGAGCCACGCCGTCCTTGCCCGTCGCCGCGGGGTCGAGGTCGGGTCGATCCTCATCTCGTTCTTCGGCGGCGCGACCCCGCTCGACCCGTCGGCGCCCGACCCGGGCGACGACCTTGCGATCGCCGTCGCCGGCCCGGCGGTCAGCGTCACGCTCGGGGTGACCCTCGCCGGCGCGGCCACCCTCGTGGCGACGGCCGGCGGTCCCGCGGCCGACGTCGCGACCCAGGTCCTCGTGGTCCTGGCCGTGCTCAACCTCATCCTCGGGATCGTCAACGTGGTTCCCGCCTATCCCCTCGACGGAGGGCGGATCGTGCGGGCCATCGCCTGGCGCCGGACTGGACGAGAGCGGGACGGGTGGCGCGCGGCGGGCAACGCCGGCCGGATCGTCGGGCTGATCGTGATCGTCCTCGGCTTCACCATGATCGCCCTCGGCGATTTCACGAACGGCGCGATGGTCGGCCTGTCAGGCTGGTTCCTGGTCCTCTCGGCTCGCGCGATTCGCGAGCGGGTCCGGGTCGATGAGCTCATCGGTGACCTCCGGGTCGGTGACGTCATGGAGGTGGACACGCCGACCGTCCACCCGGGCCTGACGGTCGACACCTTCGCGGCCCAGCTGCTGGACCGTGACGTCTCGACGACGGCGATCCCGGTCCTCGGGGACGACGCGGTCGTCGGGATCCTCGGCGTCCGCCAGGTCCAGCGTCTGCGACCGAAGGAGCTCGCGGCGAAACGGGTCGAGGACCTCATGGTCCGGCCGCCGCGAATGCCGGTCCTCGCGGCGTCGGATGGTCTCGTGGGCGCTGTCGAGCGCCTCCAGCGGTCCGGGCTCGATGGCCTGCCGGTCCTCGACACGGGCCGGCTGGTCGGGGTTCTCACGCGTCGCTCGATCGGGCTGGCGGTTCAGGCGAGGACGGGTGCCGGCCGGCCGGGCGCGACAGGCGCGGCGGATGGCGCGGAAGACTCGGACGCGACGCGGGCGGACGCGACCGGCGCGGCTGAAGAGACGGATGCGCCCGGCGTGGCGGACGATGGGGGCGCCGACCGGGGCGACGGCCCGACGCCGGGCGCGCCGGCCTGAGGAGGGACGCGATGCATGCCCACGTCGCGTCTCCGGCTGACAACGCACCCGCCGGCCTGCGTTCCGTCGAGGCCGGCCTCGAGACCGTCCTGGCGGCGATCGGCGGCCCCACCGAGCCGGAGAGCGTCCCGATTCAGGACGCGCTCGGGAGGGTGACGGCAGCAGACATGATCGCGGCCACGGACCTGCCTCCGTGGGACAACGCGGCGATGGACGGTTACGCGATCCGGGCCGCCGACATCGCCGCTGCGGCGGAGGCCGAGCCCATCGCTCTCGAGGTCGTCGGTGACATCGCCGCCGGCGCCGACCCCGCGGTCGAGGTTCGGCGCGGCACCGCCGCACGGATCGCGACCGGCGCCCGGATCCCGGCGGGCGCCGACGCCGTCGTCCAGGTCGAGCTGACCACCCCGACGGACGCCGCCGGCCGACCCACGGGACCGCGAGGGCGTCACGGCCCGGTTGCGCTGCCCGAGCGATGCCTCGTCCACCAGCCGGTCCCGGCGGGGGCGTCGATCCGGGCCGCGGGCAGTGACCTCCGACGCGGGACGGCCGTCCTTCCAGCCGGGACGAGGATCGGGCCGGCGGGAATCGCCGTCGCCGCGGGCGCGGGCCTGGCCCATCTGGAGGTTCGACGCCGGCCGATCGTCGGCGTCCTCGCGACCGGCAACGAGCTCCGTGCGGCGGGCTCGCCGCTCGGCGCTTCGGGCATCCCCGACGCCAACGGGCCGGCGTTGCTGGCCCTCGTCGACGAGGCCGGGGCCGAGGGTCGGAGCCTCGGGATCGCGCTCGACACGCTTGACGACCTCAAGGCCCGCGTCTGCGCCGGGCTGGCCGAGGCCGACGCGATCATCGTCTCGGGCGGCGTCTCGGTTGGCCCGTATGACCATGTCCGGTCGGCCTTCGAGGCCTACGGCACGGTCGACCTGTGGCGGGTCGCCGTCCAGCCGGGCAAGCCGTTCGCGTTCGGGACGGCGCCACGTCCCGGCGGCGGACCGCCGGTGCTCCTGTTCGGGCTCCCGGGCAACCCGGTGTCCACGTTCGTCACCTTCGAGCTGTTCGTCCGTCCCGCGCTCCGCCGGCTCCAGGGACTGACCCGTCTCCACCGGCCGCGCGACCGGGCCGTCCTCCTCGATCGGACCCCCAAGAGCCCCGGCCGGCGGGCATTCGTCAGGGTCGTCGTGGAACGGGATGCCGGAGGGATGCTCGTCCGTGACGTCGCCGGGCGGGTACAAGCTCGGCTGGCCGGCGGCGCCGCGGGGCAGGGCAGCCACGTTCTCTCGGCGCTCGCCGCTGCGGACGCCCTGGCCGTGATCCCGGAGACCGTCGACGTCCATTCGGCCGGCGACGAGGTCGACCTCTGGTGGCTCGACCGGGATTGACCTCGCGTCCCTCCACACCGCCCACAGCCGACCCACGGTCGGCTCGCGGTCGTGCATCATCGTCCCTGACAGGAGGACCGATGGACCGAGGCCCCGCCCCGCGCGCCGAGCGGCGACGCCTGACCCACCTCGACCGGACCGGCCGGCCCCGGATGGTCGACGTCAGCGCCAAGCCGCCAACCGCGCGACGCGCCGTCGCCGAAGCGTTCGTGACGCTCTCGCCGGAGACCCTCTCGCTCGTCATCGACGGTGGCGCCGAGAAGGGCGACGTCCTCGGCGTCGCCGAGCTGGCTGGCGTCATGGGCGGCAAGCGGACCGCCGAGCTGATCCCGCTCTGCCATCCGATCGCCCTCACCGACCTCGTCGTGTCGGTCACGCCCGACCGGGCCGCGGGTGGCCTCAGGATCCGATCCGAGGCGGCCACGACCGGACCGACGGGGGTCGAGATGGAGGCCCTGACGGCAGCCTCAGTCGCCGCGCTCACCGTCTACGACATGGTCAAGGGCATCGAGCGCGGGGTCGAGATCCAGGCGGTCCGGCTCGTATCGAAGTCGGGCGGCCGGAGCGGCGAGTGGCGCCGCCCCGACGACGCGGCGGCCGACCAGCGGCCCCGGAATCGCCGGCCCCGCGAGCGGACCGCCGGCCGCATCCGTCGCAAGGGCTGAGCAGGGCGGCGCGGAGGGTGGCAAACGAGTCCCTGGCCGGCATTCGGGTGCTCATTCTGACGGTCAGCGACGGCGTCGCCGGCGGCGGTCGCGTCGACGAATCGGGCGCGGCGCTCGAGGGCCGATTCCGCGCCCTCGGAGCCTTCGTGGATCGAGCCGTCGTTGCCGATGACGCCCCGGCGATCGGTCGGGCCGTCGAGGCTGCGGCTGCGGATCACGCCCTCGTCGTCTCCACCGGCGGCACCGGCCTGACCCCGCGCGACGTCACGCCCCAGGCCGTCAGAACGGTCCTCGCCTACGAGGTCCCGGGGCTGGGCGAGGCGATGCGCGCCGCCGGCCGAGCCTCGACCCCGCTGGCCGACCTTTCCCGGAGCCTCGGCGGGGTCGTGGATCGCTGCCTCGTCCTGTGCGTTCCCGGCAGCCCGCGAGGCGCCACCGAGTCCCTCGCGGCCGTGGAGCCGCTCCTGGCCCACGCCCTCGAGACGCTCGCCGGGCCACACGACCACGGCCGCCCGGCGGTCGAGCCACCCGAGCCACTCGCCACGGAGCGCATCGACTGATGTTCGAGCCCTTCGCCGAAGTCCCGGCGTACCCCCTCGTCTTCCTCGTCTTCTGGGGTGCCGTGGCGTTCTTCGCCCTGGCCATGGCCCGCCACCTCCGGATCTTCGCCGCAGCCCGCGCGGCCGGCCCGAGTCCCTGGGCGAACATCCCGTCCCGGACCATCGGCCTGATCCGCTACGCGTTCGTCCAGACAAAGATGTTCAAGGACCCGCGGGCCGGACTGATGCACTTCGGGATCTTCTGGGGCTTCGTCCTGCTGACCGTCGGGACGGCCAACGTCGTCACCGGAGGGATCATCCAGGCAGTCCTGTCGGCGCCGTTTGGCGGCCTGATCTGGGCCGCGGTCCTGGCGCTGCAGGACATCGTCGCCGTCATCACGATCGGCGCCGTCCTCTGGGCGTTCGAACGGCGGCTCATCTCGAAGCCAGCCCGACTCGAGCTCAACACCGACGCGCTGATCATCCTGGCGATGATCGGCGGCCTCGTCGCGGCTGAGCTGTTCGCCCGGGTCTTCGAGGTCGCCCGGTACGGTGACCAGGCCGGCGCGTTCATCGCGAATGCCCTGGCGACCCCGATCCGCAGCGCGGATGCGGGCCTCCTTGAGGTCGCCTTCGGCGTCATGTGGTGGCTCCACATGGTGCTCGTGGCGGCCTTCCTCGTGTACCTGCCATCCAGCAAGCACCTCCACGTCGCAACCAGCTTCTTCAACATCTACTTTCGGAAGCTCGAGCCGCGGGGCGAGCTGCCTGCGATGGACCTCGAGGCCGAGGACGCGACGTTCGGGTTGCGGACGCTCCAGGACCTCGGCTGGAAGGACATGCTCGACGGCTTCACGTGTACCGAATGCGGGCGCTGCCAGGAGGCCTGCCCGGCCTGGAACACCGGAAAGCCCCTCAACCCCAAGCACTTCATCATGGGGATCCGGGAGATGTCGGTCGAGGCCGAGCACGGCCTCAACCTGATCCCGAACTCGCCGCTCGTCCGCGAGACGTACGGCCTCGACGACAGCGTCAAGGCCGATCGCATGGCGAAGCCGATCGTCGACGACGCCATTCCCTTCGATGCCGTCTGGGACTGCGTGACCTGCGGCGCCTGCGTCGAAGCCTGCCCGGTTCTCATCGAGCACGTCGACAAGATCGTCGGCCTGCGCCGGAACCTCGTCCTCGAGGATTCGCGCTTCCCGGCCGAGCTCAACGGGGCATTCCGCAACATGGAGGGTGTCGGCAACCCGTGGGGCCAGCCGCCGGCCTCGCGGCTCGACTGGACGAAGGGCCTGCCGTTCGAGGTTCCGCTCGTCGCCGACGTCGCCGCTCGCGGCGAGCTCGGGGATCTCGACGTCCTCTACTGGGTCGGCTGCGCGGCGGCCGTCGATGAGCGCAACCGGAAGGTCGCGCGGGCCTTCGCGACCTGCCTCGACGCCGCCGGGATCCGGTTCGCGGTCCTCGGCCAGGAGGAGTCGTGCACCGGCGACCCGGCCCGCCGGATGGGCAACGACTACGTCTACCAGATGCTCGCGACGTCGAACGTCGAGACACTCAACCGCTACCGGATGGCTGAGAAGATGATCGTGACGGCGTGTCCTCACTGCTTCAACTCGATCGGCGTTGAGTATGCCCAGCTGGGCAGCCGCTTCCGGGTCGTCCACCACTCCGCCTTCCTCAAGGAGCTCCTTGCTGACGGGCGGCTGCGGGTCGTCGATGGTGACGGCTCGCCGCGGCGGTCGGTCACCCTCCACGACTCGTGCTACATGGCCCGCTACAGCGGCGTGGTCGCGGAGCCGCGTGACGTCCTCGGCGCCGTGCCGGGCCTGGAGCTCGTGGAGATGGAGAAGAGCGGGACGAACACGTTCTGCTGCGGCGCCGGCGGCGGTCGGATGTGGATGGAGGAAACGCGAGGGACCCGGATCAACGCCTCGCGGACCGACCAGGCGCTCGCGACCGGGGCCGGCACGGTCGCGACCGAGTGCCCGTTCTGCATGACGATGCTCAAGGACGGCCTCGAGGCCGCCGAGGCAAATGCCGGAGGCGAGGTCCGGGCGATCGATATCGCGGAGCTGCTGGCCGAATCCCTCGCGCCGGATCGCTTCAGCGGCCGGGAGCTGCCGATCGTTCAGTAGCCGCCGGGCCACGAGCCCCCGTTGCCCACCAGCCACCAATCCAGGTGGTACGAGCGCGGTCGCGCAGCACCGAAACGCTGGAATCGGGCCCACGTACCAACCGGGCGGGCAGCTGAGGGGAATCGCGCGGAACGTGCCTGCCGGAACCACCCCCATTGGTAGGTGGGGCTCCGACCAGCGGGCAAGGTCAAAGCTGCGCGACGGTTCGAAGTGAGGTCACGGGTTTCAGCGGCCCTTCCGCGCCGCGGGTTCTAGCGGCCCTCCGCGCCCGGATCCTCGGCGCCGGGATCCTCGGCCGGCAACGCGTCGGCCTGGGCCGTGTGGGTTGCCTCGTGAGCCACGAGATCGGCGGGCGGCTCGGCGAGCACGTGGCCGCTCCGGCTCTTGAACGATCGCATGTCGTTCCGGACAGCCGGCGCGTCCGTGCCTGCGGACACGATCTGGAAGCCTCTGGCCCTCGCCACGCCGACGGCGGCGCCGAGGACGAGGACGAGGACGAGGCCGAGCAGGCCGATCGGCAGCCACGGAACGGGACTGTTCGGCGGCACGGACGGTGCCGCGGGCGGTGCCGGGTCGAGGCCGGCCGCGAGGCGCTCGAAGATTCCCGCGACACCGGCCACGAGGGCGGCATCCGGGAGGACCTCCTGCGTCTCCGGATCGATCTCGAGGATGTAGGTCGCACTCCCCGTCAGGCCGTCGGAGTCGGTGGCCGTTGCAGTGATCGTGTGGCGCCCCGGGGCGAGGTCGCGGGTGGCGATCTCCGACCCGCCGCCGAGCTGGCCCCCGATCGACGATGACCAGGCGATCGCCTCGCCCGGCAGGGCCCGGTCCTCGAGGTCGAAGGCCGCGGCCTCGAGCCGGACATTCGCGCCGAGCGGGTAGCGGGCCGGCCCGCTGGCCAGGATCATCACCGACGGGCCATTCCGGGGTGCTGCCAGCTCCGGAACGGGGAGGGCGCCCTCTCCGATGCCCCAGCCGTCGAAGGCCACGACCCGGAACGCCGGCGCCGGCCCGCTCGGAAGGTCGTCCACCGGGACCCTCGCGCGCCCGCCTTCGACGTCGGCCGCGGCGACCTGCCAGTGCTCGCCGTCGGGCGTGTAGAGGAGCGTCGCTCGAACCGGACCGCCATCCGGGTCGCCGGTCACGAACGACACCAGGATCTCGTCGTCGGGCTCGACCGCGGAGCCGGGCGCAATGTCGGTCGCGAGCTGCGACACGGCCGGTGTTTCCGACGACCCGATGATCCGGGCCATGGTCTGGGCATCCCAGCTCCTGACCTCGATGGCGCTCGTGTCGGGTGGCAGCGGCACGACCATCGAGATCGGGGATGAGCCGCTCGCGCCGTGCGGCAGGATCGGGGTCGGGATCGTCGCCTGCCAGGTCGGGGCGCCGTCCGGGCCCAGGACGACGAGCCACGGGCGATCCTCGTCGGGCTCGGGCGCGACCTCGGCGGCGATTCGTTCCCGGAGCTCGAGCGTCGGAGCCGAGTTGCGGGCCAGGAGCTCGAGCGTCCAGCCGCCCTCGGGCGTCTCGCCGACGAGAACCAGTGCGGCGTCGACGCCGGGATCGAGGTCGGCCGCCGGAGGCGGTCCGGCGGCAAAGGGGTCGCTGCCGTCGGGCTCGGGATTCGGTGGGTTCCAGGGCAGATCGAGCGCGCTGGCGCTGCAGGGCACCCCGTAGTAGCTGAGCATTCGGCAGTAGTGGAAGGGGTCGTCCCAGCCGGGTCCTCGATAGCTCAGGAGCGGGAAGGCGCGATTTGGCGCGGGCGCCGCCGGATCGTTGCTCAGGACGGTCGGGCCGGCCAGGCCAAAGCGATCCCAGTAGACGTCGAAGCCGTAATAGCCGTCGTCGTCGACCTCGGACAGCCAGCAGTCCGGGAACGTCAGGGTCATCGGGTGGGTCAGGTCGAGGCCGCCGCCGGCGATCTCGTCGGGGATGCCGTCGCTGTCGTCATCCTCGCAGGGGACGTGTCCGAGACCTGCCTGGTGGCCAACCTCGTGGCCGAGCGTCCCGGCGCCACCATGGTCCCAGGGGTATGACACGCCAAAGGAATCGCTCATCCGCATCGTGACGGCACCGGTATTGCTCGTGGCGATCCCGCCGCCGAAGGCGACACGCAGCGACGGGTGGACCATGCCGACGAACAGCTCGCGCTCGTCGGACCAGTCGTAGAAGACCCGGTACAGGGCCAGGGTGTAGTTGGGCTCGTGGAGAGCGTCGGTGATGATCAGGCACGGGAAGGCGTACGTCGGGGCGCCCGGGATCGGGTTCGGGCCGAACCCGCTCGAGGTGCCCCACATGTCCGCCGTCCCGTCGTCGCGCGGATAGAAGTACGTGGCCGTGAAGACCCGGTCCATCACCTGGATCGTGGGGCGGTCCGGGACGCTGTAGGCGTCGATGTCGACGTCCGACGGGTCCTCCATGAGAACCGTCCAGTCGGCGATGACCAT
Organism: Candidatus Limnocylindrales bacterium; assembly: GCA_036393495.1. GTDB lineage: Bacteria > Chloroflexota > Limnocylindria > Limnocylindrales > CSP1-4 > UBA5189. Next base: position 7,016 of record DASWGY010000193.1, on the reverse strand, counting down.
GTGATTGGAGGCCCAGGTCAGGAGCGTCGACTTGCAGACGCCGCCGAGCTGGAACTCGTGGCCGCCGGCGTGGCCCAGGGGCGTCACCGGGGTGGAGAGGCTGTCGACGTTCAGGGCCGTGATCGGGAGGTAGCGATAGGCGCCCGACAGGATCCGCTCGGTGGCGCCGAGGTTCGAGCCCTGGAGGACAAGGCCGCCCCCGCCGAGGCCCGGGCTGTAGATCCGCTCGACGTCGGAGGGGTGGTAGGAGCGGTGGATGTGGAGTGGCGCGAGGTGGAGGGTCAGCGGCTCGCCCTGCTGGAAGGTGACCGTCTCGGACCGGAAGTTGTCGGCCGAGAACGGCTCCTGGGTGAACGGTGTCTCGACCGTGTACGAGAAGACGAACGCCGTGAGGGTCACGGTCCCCGACGTCCAGCTGTTCGGGATCCGGAAGAGCAGCGAATCGTCCAGGCTGGTCCGGTCGCCACTCCCGGCGCGGGCGATGATCGGCCCGTTGTCGGGCCACATCCAGCCGATCTGCTGGCCATTCCGCCGAGCCTCGAGGGCGCCCCAGGTATTGGGCCACGACTCGTTCGGGAAGACATCGACGTGGACGCGGACATAGGTCCGGCGGTGGCGCACGAGGGGCATGTCGTTATCCAGGTTCTGGATCCCCTGGGTGACCTCGACCGCCCGGACCCGGAGGTTCGGAAATTCGACCTCCGGCACGGTCAGGCCGTTCGGCGGCTGTGGCGCCGGCGTGACGGCGATGAGGGGAAGCGGCGTCGGGACCGGGGTCGGGACGGCGACGGGGAAGGACGGGATGGGCACGACCGGGCCCGTGGGTGCAGGGGTCTCGGTCGGGGCCGGGGTGTCGGTGGGGCCGGGCGTGATGGTGGGCGTGGCCCGTGGCGTCGGCCGGGGTGTGGGCGCCGGGGTCGGCGGCGGCAGGACGGTGACGATGTCCTCGCCCTGCAGCCCGGGCAGGCAGGTCGAGCCCTCGCAGGCCCAGACCGGATGGGGTCCCACCGCGGCGCCGGGCGGGATCGTGATGGTCACCGACACGGGATCCACCCCGTTCGACTCGCCGATACCGAGCAGGACGTCCATCTCGTCCCACCAGAACGAGACCGGGCCCGGCGGCGATCCCGAGGCGGTCGCGACGAGCTCGTCGCCCGGCCGGCCGGAATCGGGGACGACCTGGAGGCTCACGACCGCCAGTGTCGGACGGGGGAGGAGGAGGTTGATCGCGAGCGCCGCGAGGGCGACGGCCAGGGCGGATCGCCTGGGATCTCGTCGTCGGCGCCGGGACGCGGGGCCACTCACGGGACGCGATCGACGCTCAGCCCGGCAGGTCGGCGCCGCAGCTCACGCAGGTGGCGTCCGTCCACTGGTTGCCCATGCCGCAGCTCGGACAGCGCTTCTCTCCCTCGGTCGAGACCGCGAACGGGCTCTCCTTCGGGTTGCGATACCGTCGCACGATCGCCAGCGAGGCGAGGATCCCGGCGACCCCGGCCAGCCCCGCGGCGACGATGATCAGCTGGTCCATGCTGGGCCACCCCCTGGATCGCCGGTCGAACCCGCGCGCCGGACCGGGTTCCAGACACAGGGTACGACGGGCCGGCAACTTGGGCGATCGACGTCGTACGATGGGCGAGGTGAGCACTCCGCCGTCCGGTCACCGCCTGACCGAGGAGCAGGTCCTCCTCCGCGACACCGTCCGCGAGCTGGCGGATGCGCGGATCGCGCCACGGGCCGCCGACATCGACCGGTCGGGCGAGTTCCCGGAGGACATCCGGCAACTGCTCGCCGAGCACGACGTCCTGGGCCTGCCCTTCCCAGTCGAGCATGGCGGTGTCGGTGGCGATCTCCTGACGGTCTGCCTCGCGATCGAACAGCTGGCCCACGCCTGTACGACCAGCAGCCTCATCCTCGCCGTCCAGGATCTCGGCTCGTTGCCGCTCCGCCTCGGCGGGTCGCCCGAGCAGCTCGCCCGCTGGGTCCCCACCCTCGCCTCGGGCGAGACCCTCATCTGCTTCGGCCTGACCGAGCCGGAGGCGGGTTCGGATGCCGCGTCGATGCGGACGACCGCGGTCCGCGACGGGGACGCCTACGTCATCAACGGCACGAAGCGATTCATCACCAACGGCAGCGTCGCCGGTCTGGTGACCATCTTCGCGGTCACGAATCCCGAAGCAAAGCGGTACGAGCGCCTGTCGTGCTTCGTCGTCGAGGTCCCGGCCGAGGGGTTCCGGGTCGCGCGCCTCGAGCACAAGATGGGCATCCGGGGCAGCCCGACCGCGGAGCTCGAGCTCACGAACGTCCGGGTTCCGGCGGCGAACCGGATCGGCGAGGAGGGCGACGGCTGGAAGCTCGCGATGGCCACCTTCGAGCGGTCCCGGCCGGGCATCGCCGCCCAGGCCGTGGGAATCGCCCAGGGCGCCCTGGACGCGGCCGTCGACTATGCCCGCCAGCGGAAGCAGTTCGGCCAGCGGATCGGCGACTTCCAGATGATCGGGGCGCTCCTGGCCGACATGGATGCCCAGACCGAAGCCGCCCGGCAGCTCCTCTACGCCGCCTGCGACGCCATCGAGTCAGGAGCGTCGGACGCGGCTCGCTGGGCGGCGATGTGTAAACTCGTCGCCGGCGACACGGCCATGCGCGTCACCACCGATGCCGTCCAGGTCTTTGGTGGCTATGGCTACGTCGACGAGTTCCCGGTCGAGCGGATGATGCGCGACGCCAAGATCACCCAGCTCTACGAGGGAACCCAGCAGATCCAGCGGCTCGTCATCGCCCGGGCGCTGCTCGGTCCCGCCCGCGACTGAGGCCGGGAGCCAGGCCCGCCCGACCTCGGAGGCCCGAACCCGCGTGCACATCGTCGTCCTGACCAAGCCCGTCCCGGACCCGGCCGCGGCCGCCGAGCGCCTGGGACCCGACAACCGCCTGGACCGCGCCGCCTCGCCGACCGTCGTGAACGGCAACGACGAGTACGCCCTGGAGGCGGCCCTCAAGCTCGTCGAGGCCCACGGCGGCGAGGTGACGCTCCTCACGATGGCCCCGCCGAACGGCGCCGACACGATGCGCAAGGCGCTCGCCATGGGCGCCACCCGGGGCGTCCTGGTGACCGACCCTGCCCTTGCCGGCTCGTGCGTGCGGTCGACCGACGAGGTCCTCGCCGCCGCCCTCCGGGAGCTGAGCTTCGATCTCGTCTTCAGCGGCTTCGATACGTCCGACGGCAACGCCGGGGTCGTGGGTGCCGCGATCGCCGCCCGGCTGCGGCTACCGTACCTCTCGAACGCGGCGAAGATCGAGCCGGACCCGGCGGCCGGTCGCGTCCGGGTCCACCGGATCACGCCGACCGGCTACGACGTCCTCGAGGCGCCGATGCCCGCGCTCGTCGTCTGCACCCAGGTCCTGGGCGAGCCGCGCTACCCGTCGCTCAAGGGGATCATGTCGGCCCGCTCCAAGGAGATCGTGAGCCGCTCGCTCGCCGATCTCGGGCTCGATGCCGGGGGCGTCGGCGGCGCGGCGGCCACGACCGAGGTCCTCGACAGCCGCAAGCCGCCGGCCCGCGGGGCGACGACGGTCGTCCGCGGCTCGGCCGAGGAAGGTGCCGAGGCGATCGTGTCGTTGCTCGCTTCCCGGAGGCTGATCTGATGCCGCGGTTCTGGGTGGCCGGCGAGCCGAACGCCGACGGCTCGATCTCGAAGCTCTCGACCGAGGTCGCGACCGTGGCCCGGTCGCTGGCCGCGGCCACGGGGGGTGGGGCGGCGGGCATCGTCGTCGCGCCGGAGCCGGGTCGGGCCGCCGCCGAGCTCGCCGAATTCCTACCGCGGGTCGTCGCGGTCGCCGATCCCGGGATTGCCGGCCATGCCTGGTCGACGCCGGCGGCCGAGGGGGTGGCCGCGGTCACCGGCGCCGACGTCGACGGCGACGGAGACGGAGACGGAGACTCCTACATCCTCCTGGGTGCGGGACCCGACGGCCGTGACCTCGCCGGCACGCTCGCCGCGCTCACCGGGCTGGGCGTCCTCGCCAACGCCACCGCCGTTCGCTGGGATGGCCGGCTGGTCGTCGAGGTGGGTGCTTTCGGCGGCAAGCTCGTCACGAGCTCGGGCTTCGCCGGCGCGGGTGGCATCGTGACGATCCGGCCAAACATGGTCACGGCAGAGCCCCTCCCAACGCCCGGGGTCGTCGAGCAGCGCGGACCGGCGAGCCCAGCCGCGAACGAGTCGCTGCCGCGGGTGACGATCGTCGACTCGGTCGCAGAGGCCGGGGCCGCCGCGCCGATCGAGGAAGCCCGGGTCATCGTCGCGGGTGGGCGCGGCGTCGGGGGGCCGGACGGCTTCGAGCTTGTCGGGGAGCTCGCGACCGAGCTCGGCGGCGCCGTCGGGGCGACCCGGGCGGCCGTCGACTCGGGCTGGATCCCGTACAGCCAGCAGATCGGCCAGACCGGCAAGATCGTCAAGCCCGCGCTCTACCTGGCCCTCGGCATCAGCGGCGCGATCCAGCACAAGGTCGGGATGCAGACCGCAGAGACGATCATCGCGGTCAACCGCGACCCGGACGCGCCGATCGCGGAGTTCGCCGACCTCCTCGTCGTGGGCGACCTGGTCGATGTCGGGCGGGCGTTGCTGGTGGCGCTCCGCGAACGTACCGGCTAGCCTTCGGGCAGCGCGCGCACCGCAGGACGGAGAGGGGGTACGTGGAGACCGCACAGGTCATCGCCCTCGTCGCGTTCCTGTTCGTGGCGATCGGCGTTGCCTTCGGCGCCCGGCGGACCGGCGCCATCCTGAGCCGGACGCGCGAGGCGGAGGGCTTCCGGGGCGGCGTGGCCGATCTCGCCCGCCGTGTGGAGACCTCGCTGGGGGATGTCTCGACCCTCATCGACGGCGTCCGTCGCCGGGACACGGAGCCAGACACGATCCGGGCCAGCCTGGCAGCCGCCACGGACGCCGTCGAGCGTTACGCCGAGGAAGCCCGGGACCTGGCCGCACCGCGCATCGCCGTGCCCCATCGCGATGCGATCGTCTTCGAGCTGGAGCGGGCGGGCCGCGCCCTCGAGCTCGTGACCCACGGCTGCATCCTGTACGGGACCGGCCGACGGCTCGAACGGGGGACGGAGGCAGACACCGCCGTCAAGCGCGGATACCTGAACCTCGTCCATGCCCGCGAGAGCATCGTCGAACAGGCAAAGCTCGCGATCGAACGGGCCGAGGATGCCTCGCCGGTCCGCCGGATCCAGCGCCGCAACGCCTGACCGGTTCCAGGCCGCGCGCGGCCGTCGAATCACACTCCATGTAGTGGTATCCTCGCCGTACGCCACAACATCTAGTGGTGACGAGGAGGTTCGATGCGCTGCCCCCAGTGCGGCGAAAAGGAGTCCCGGGTCGTCGATTCGCGGGACCTCGACGACGCCGCGACGATCCGTCGGCGGCGCGAATGCGCGGCCTGCAGTCTCCGCTACACGACCTACGAGCGCATCGAGGCCGCCCGCCTCGTCATCGTCAAGCGGGATGGCACCCGCCAGGAGTTCGACCGCGAGAAGCTTGCCTCCGGGCTGCGCAAGGCCCTCACCCGGCGCCCGGTCGCGGCGTCCGCCGCCGACCAGGCAACCGACGAGATCGAGGCCACCCTCCGGTCGGAGGGCATGACCGAGGTTCCCTCGTCCCGGGTCGGCCAGCTGGCCATGGCCAGGCTCCGCGAGCTCGACCAGATCGCGTACATCAGGTTCGCCAGCGTCTACCAGAGCTTCGATGACCTCGAGGCGCTCAAGCGCGAGGTCGATGCCCTGTTCGACGAGCGCGAGACGATGGCCGTCGACTTCCGGCCCAAGGCGCCAGCAGGCCGTCGCGAGTGAGCGTCCTGTCCGACCGTGATATCCGGGCGGCCCTCGAAACCGGCGATGTCCTCATCCGGCCCTACGATCCGGTGGACCTCCAGCCGTCTTCGGTCGATCTCCACCTGGATCGGACCTTTCGGGTCTTCCGGAACAACCGGTACCCGTTCATCGACGTCCGCCAGCCACAGCCGGACCTGACCGAGCTCCTCCGGGTCGAGGACGACGAGCCGTTCATCCTCCATCCGGGTGAGTTCGTCCTCGGCCAGACCCTCGAGTGGGTGGAGCTGCCCGACGACCTCGTGGCCCGGCTCGAGGGCCGCTCGAGCCTCGGCCGGCTGGGGCTCCTGATCCACTCGACCGCCGGCTACGTCGACCCCGGCTGGAAGGGCAACCTGACCCTCGAGCTCTCGAACGTCGCGAACCTGCCGATCGCCCTGTATGCCGGGATGCGGATCGGCCAGATCAGCTTCTTCCGGATGTCGAGCCCCGTCGAACGACCGTACGGCAGCCCAGAGCTCGGCTCGCGCTACCAGGGCCAGTCGGAGCCGACGGCGTCGGCCTACTACCGCGACTACGCGAACGGCCCCAAGCCGAAGGGCTGACGCTCGTGGCCATGAATGACACGGTTCACTGGTCAAGCCAGCTCGGCGGCGGGACGCGGGCCGCGCTGATCCAGGCGGGCACCTTCAGGTCCGACGCGGGTGCCCTGTTCGGGCCGGTCCCGCGGGTGCTCTGGGATCGGCTCGTGACCGAGGAGATCGACCATGATCACCGGCTCCGGCAGGCCCTGAACTGCCTGCTCGTGGAGACGCCGGCCGGGCGCGTCCTCGTCGAGACCGGGATCGGCGAGCGGGTCAGCGACAAGGTCCGCGAGATGCGGGGATACGAGGGGTCGCCGGTCGTGCCGGCCCTCGAGGCAGCCGGCTTCGAGCCGGGCTCGGTCGATGTCGTCGCCATGAGCCACCTTCACTTCGACCACGCCGGGGGCCTCTTGCGGGCCGACGGCTCGAAGGCGTTTCCTCGGGCCCGGATCGTCGCCCAGCGGGCGGAATGGGAGATCGCCCTCGACGACAACAGCCGAATCGTGGCCTCGTACGACCAGCCCGAGATCCGGCTCGTCCGTGACTGGGGCGAGGCCGGCTGGGCCGACGGCAAGACCGAGCTCCTGCCCGGGGTTTCGGTCGTGCCCACC